>DATLOL010000184.1:0-8923 GCA_035536275.1 Thermoanaerobaculia bacterium | reverse complement strand
TGACCCGCTGAACGCCGCTCTCGGCAGCCGCACGTGTTTCGATGAGCGCTGCCGGCCGTGCCGGCCCGCCGGAGGCCCTTCCGGTCGTCTCTCTTTCGTGGGCGGATAGAATGCGCGCCGTGTCGTCCGGCCCCGGCGCGTATCGCGATTTCACTTATCCGCTGAACGTGTTCATGCACATCCTCACGCACGAGGAGGGGGAAGTCGCGTACCTGCACTACGGCCTGTTCGAGCGTCCCGACGAGCCGCTGCTCGCGGCGCAGGAGCGCTCCACGGAGTTGCTCATGTCGCGCCTCCCCTCGCCGCCCGCGCGGCTGCTGGAAGTGGGCATCGGCCTCGGCACGACCATGGCGAAGCTCGGGCAGCGGGGGTATGACGTCACGGGCATCACGCCCGATGCGTCGCAGATCGAGATGGTTCGCGCCCGGCATCCTCGGGCGGAGGTGCAGTGCGTGCGCTTCGAGGACTTTTCCGGCGGGCCGTTCGACGCAGTGTTCTTTCAGGAGTCGTCGCAGTACATCGACTCGAACGCGCTCTTCGCGAAAGCACGCGAGCTGACGTCGAACGTGATCGTGCTCGACGAGTTCGCGATAACGGATGAGGGCACACTGCACCGCTACTCCCCGTTCCTCGATGCAGCGCGCGCGAACGGGTTCGAGGTCCTCGAAGACCTCGACGTCTCGGAGAAGGCTCCTCCGACCATGGAGTACTTCATGGCCCGCATCCCCTGCTATCGCGAGCGCCTCGTCGCGGACCTCGGCCTCACCAGTCAACAGATTGACGATCTGCTCGCGAGCGGGCGGAGCTACGTCGACCTCTATCGCCGCGGCGTCTACGCCTACCGCCTGCTCCGGTTCCGCCGATGAAGATCGCCTACCTCCTGGCCGGGACCGAGATCGCGGGCGGCACGCGCGTGGCCGTCGCGCATGCGGACGCGCTCACGGACCGCGGTCACGAGGTCACGCTCGTCACCACCGGCGGACCGCTGACCTGGCGGCGCTCGCACGCGCGCTGGCTGCACGTCGAGTCGTTCGACGAGGTCGACGCTTCGCCGTACGACTTCGTCGTCGGCACGTTCTGGACGACGCTCGCCGACGCCCACCGGCTCGGCGGAACGCGCGGCGTGCATTTCTGCCAGGGCTACGAGGGCTCGTTCACCGGCTACCAGCAGCTCAAGCCGCAGATCGACGCCGCGTACTCGCTGCCGCTGCCAAAGATCACCGTGTCGCCGCACCTCGTCCCGATCTGTCGCGCCTTCTTCGACGACGCGACGTACGTCGGGCAGATCGTGGACGACGAGTTCTATCAGCCGCACCGCGCGGCGAATCTGCGTCCGCGCGTGCTGCTGGTCGGCCCGGCCCAGGCCGACTTCAAGGGCATCGACCTCGGCTACGCCGCCGTGGAGCGCGCGCGCGTGCTGGGCGCCGACTTCGATCTCGCGCGGGCTTCGCAGTGGCTGCCCGAGGAGTGGGAGGTGGCGGACGAGTTCCACGTCGCACTGCCGACGGCGGAAATGGTGAAGCTCTTCGCCACCGCGGACGCGTTCCTCGGGCCGAGTCGAGCTGAGGAAGGATTCGGCCTGCCTGCCGCCGAGGCTATGGCCAGCGGCGTGCCGTGCGTACTGTCGGAGATCCCGTCCTTCCTCTCGTGGGACGCAACGCATGACTACGCGCTCTTTTCGTCGGACATGGGCGCGGCGCTCGCGCATCTGCTGAATGACGAGGCGTTGCGCGCGCGGTTGGTGGGACGGGGGCGGGAGGTGGTGGAACAGTTCCGCGCGGCCGCCACGGGGGAACGACTGGAACGCTGGTTCGCCGAACGCCTCCCCCCGCACGCGGGGAGAGGGGACGCGCGCTGAGCCCCCCCAGTCCCCTCTCCCCCACCCGGGGGAGAGGGCTCGGGTGAGGGGTTTGCCCCGCTGCGAGGACCGACCCCTCACCCTTAACCCTCTCCCCGCGTGCGGGGAGAGGGGACTGATCTTGGCGTAACGCTCTCTGCAGGGGAGTATCAACGGTGCCAGACCAAGTCCGGTTGCCGCGCGAAATCGAGGGCGATCTCCGGGGAGTACGTCACCCACCCGTCCGGCGCCTCGTAGCGCACGCGCAGCGTTAGTCCCGGGACGCCGCCCAGGCGGAAGCCGTCCTGGGGGCGGACCTCGTAGGCCATCATCCCGCCCGCCACGACCACGCTCCACCTTCCGTCGCGGTGCGGGCCGAAGCGCCAGGAGAGGGTCTCGTCGCGGTGATGGAACTCCACGCGCATCGGTGCGCTCTCGCGGATCGACGCGCAGTAGGCGCGGGCGAGGTCGGGGATGCGCGCCGTCACCTCCGCCACCTCGCGTCGCGCGGGCAGATATTCATAGATGCGCTTTCCCGTCAGCGCGGAGCTGCAGAGGTACAGGTCGTCGTAGAACCAGCCCGCCCCCTTCGTCTGCTGGAGATGCTCTTCCTTCAGCCAGCGCAGCTCGGGCATGGACGACGGCGGGATCAGCGGACGCCGCAACAGCGACGCGCTGTCGAGGGTCATGTACGCCCGCGCCTCGGCGCTCATCCGCGACGCGCGCGCGTACTCGCGGGTCCACTCCTGCCGGTTCGCCACGATGACCGCCACGGCCGCGGCAACGACGAGCACCACGCGCGTATTCGGTGCGAGCGTGGCCGCGCCGAGGGCGAAGACGACGCAGAGCCAGAGCCAGGGCAGGATCGCGTACCAGGGCAGCATCTCTTTCGAGACCGGGATGATCGGTGCGATGGCGAAGAGCAGCGTCACGCCGCCGAAGAGCAGCGTCTGGCGCGTGCGGACCGCGCGTCCCGCGCCGAGCATCAGCAGCGCGACGCAAACGAAGCCCACGCCGACGCCCGCACCGGCGAACGCCAGCACGACCTTCCACGGCAGCGACGCGAGCAGCGCCGGCACCTCGGCCGGTGTGATCGCCCAGCCGTAGCCGCCGAAGATCGTCCCGATGACCTGATACCGCCACACGAAGTACCCCGCCAGCGCGATCGCGTGAAAGACCAGATGGCGCGCGCGCACCTTGAAGGTGGTCTCGGGCAGGACCAGCAGCAGCAGCGGGAGCGGTGCCGCGATGACCTTGGCCAGCATCGCCCCGAAGTAGAGCAGCGCGGAGAGCAGCTCCAACCCGATCGACCGCCGGCGGAACGCCAGCACGTACACGATCGTGGAGAGCGTGCCGAGGAGGATCGCCTCCAGGTAGTGGACGATCATCAACTGCGTGGCGAACGCGCAGAGCGGCGGGCCGGCCACGAACACGAGCGCGCCGCCGAGGGCGGGGACCGTGTCGACGTAGAGCCGGAGGGCGAAGAAGACCGCCACCGCGCACGCCGCCACGATCAGGAGCTGGATGCGGTACCAGTGATCGGGATCGAGTCCGGCGAAGCGGAGCAGGGTCTCATAGGTGGCGATGAGCAGCGGGGTGAAGAAGTGCTGCGGCCAGATGTCGGCTTCAGTGAAGGCGTCGGTCCATCGCCGCACGAGACTGACGTGGAGATTCCACGGGTCGTCGTACGTCCACCAGAGCCGGGTCGCCTTCCGATAGAGGACGACCACGACCCCGAGCAGGAACAGCACGGATGTGAACCGCTTCACGGTAATCGGCTGGGTTCAAGGATACGCCTTAACGCACCGAATTATGTGACCGCGGTTACGAGGGATGAGGTATGAGTGCTGCGACTCAATCCCTGATGATGGCGAACGTGCAGGACCGGCAGATGAAATCGTCCGGCGACTCTTCTACGCCGTAAGCCCAGCGGCGCATCTTGGCCATCTCGTCGCTCTCGAGGACCTCGCGCACCGACTGCTGGTGCAGGTTGCCGACGACGTAGTTCTCGTCGTAGTCCTGGCAGCAGAGGATGCAGGCGCCGGTGGCGGTGATGTGGAGGTGCTGGAGGGGGCGGGAGCCGATCAGCTCGCAGCCGGCGAGCTTGCCGACGCGCTGCATGGCCTTGCGGCCGACCTCGAGGTGCCAGAAGCCGCGGTCGACGGTGAGGTGCTGCTGCACGTCGAAGCGTGAGCCGGCGTAGCGGTCGCGCACGGCCTCGAAGTTCGCGCGGTGCTCGTCGTCGCCGCTGCCCAGGACGATGATGCGCATCTCGTCGGCGAGGGGGAGGTCTTTCGCGTAGTCGAGGTTGCGCGTGACGATGCGCAGGTGATCCTCGCCGCGGTCGCGGGCGTACTTTTCCTCGTCCATCGTCGAGAGGTTGATGCAGAGGAAACGGAGGCGGCCGGCGGCCATCAGCTCGTCGGCCTTCTTCGGCGTGAGGCCGGAGCCGTTGCTCAGCACCGCGACCGGGAGCCCGGCATCGAAGAGCGTCTTGCAATGCTCGACGAAGCGGCGGTCGATGGTCGGCTCGTTGTAGCTCTGGAGGAAGACGCCGTCGATGGTGTCGCGGTGCTCGGCCAGCTCGCCGACGATGCGCTCGAAGAGCTCCGTCGGCATCTCCTCGTCGTCGCGCGGCGCGATGGACACCGGGCAGAAGTAGCACTTCTGGTTGCAGGTCGTGACCGTCTCCAGCGAGACGATCTTGAGCTTGTAGTGGCGGGAGAGATCGGTGCCGGCGGGGATGATCCAGCCGTCGCGCACGAGCGAGTCGTCGGCGAGGCCGTTCTCCTCGAAGGCGCGGAAGGCCGCGAAGGCGCTCTCGCCGGCCAGCAGGCTGCTGTCGGTGAGCGGGTTGTAGATCCGCGCGTCTTCATAATGAAGATACGGATTGGCGGCCCAGGCGCTCATGCGTGGCCGATAACCCCCCTCGCGTAACTTCTCTTCCGTCTTGACTTCTCCGTCGCGGGCGTGCGAAAGAGCGCATCGGATGTCCGCTCCAGCCGTGCTCCTCCCCGCGTACGATCATCCCGCGCTCGAGGAGCGTTACGCGCACTGGCAGTGCCAGATGATCCTGCGGCGGGACCACGCCGAGATCGCCTGGTACGAGGGCGACGAACCCGCGGCGAGCGCGGCCGAACAGATCGACGCGGAACACGTCCTCGTCGTCACCGATCCGCTCCTGCTCCCCTCCCCTCGCCTCGGATCGCGACTGCTAGAGGCCCTCGGCGATGCATTCGCGGCCGTGCCGGGAACGAATTACGCCGCGGACGCCCGCCAGGTCGTGGAGATCCCGCCGTACATGACGCTGCGAGAGTTCGAGGCGCGAGTGGAGGACAGGCGATCCCGCCTGTCCGGACAGGCAGGATTGCCTGTCCTCCACTGGGAGGCGCATGACCCCGGTGTGTTTCTCGTGCGCACGGCGGCGCTGCGCGGTTTGCGCACACCGCTGCGCCGCGCGATCGAAGGACAGAGCGTCGTCATCGCAAGCGACGTCATCGTCCACCGCTGGGCCTCGCTCCGCGGACAGGTGCGCACCGATCTCCTGGACCGCATCGATCCCGCCGCCCGCACGGTTCTCGAGTTCGGCTGCGGCGAAGCCCCCCTCGGCGCCGCCCTCAAGAAGCGGCAGAAGTGCCGCGTCGTCGGCGTCGAGCTCGATCACGCAGCGGCCACGATCGCCCGCAAACGGATCGACGACGTGTACGAGGGCGACGTCCGCGAGATCGTCTCCATCCTCAATGAGCGCTTCGATTTCATCGTCGGCGGCGACATCGTCGAACACCTCGACGAGCCGTGGACGTTCCTGGCCGACCTGCGCCGCATCTGCGCGCCGGGCGGCAAGCTGCTGCTCAGCCTTCCCAACGTCGCGCACGCGTCGATCGTGGCCGACCTGCTGCAGGGGCGCTTCGACTACGTCTACATGGGCCTGACCTGCGTCGGTCATCTCCGCTTCTTCACGCGGCGCTCGGTCGAGGAGATGCTCGACATCGCGGGGTGGAGAGTCGTCTCGATCGAGCCGCAATCACTGGCCATCACACCTGAGCAATCGCAGCTTCTCGGCGGACTGCGCGCCGCAGGTCTCCCCTTCGCGGCCGACGAGATTTACCCGACGGGGTTCTACGTAACAGCGACCAATCCAGCATGAGACTGTGGAAGCTTCGCCGGACGCTGCGCCGCCTGCAGGACCGCTACTACGCGGGCGACGCGTCGGCGGTCCCGGAGTACCTGTCCACACTGGCCGAGGCGCGCGCGCTCGGCGGACGCACTCCCTCGCTCGGCGTGCACCTCGGCGCCGGCGGCCATCACCTCGACGGCTGGATCAACGTCGACGTGGTCCGCGAGGGCGTGAACGTGCTCGCCGACTTCGTGCACGCGCTGCCGTTCCGATCGGAGTCGGTCGGGTACATTCATTCGGAGGATCTGATCGAGCATCTCGATCTCACGGAGGGAAAGGCGCTGCTCCGCGAGTGTCATCGCGTGCTGCGGAGCGGCGGCGTGATGCGCATCCTCACGCCCGATCTGCGCCGGCTGGTGCAGCGGGTGTACGTCGATCGCGACGAGAGGGAGCTCGGGTGGTGCGATCGCGAGCTGCAGGCGGAGGGACCGTGCGAGTCGCTGAACATGCACCTGCGCATGAACGGCGAGCATCGCTTCATCTACGACGAGGAGCACCTGACGGGTGTGCTGCGCGCGATCGGGTTCCGCGTGCGCCGCGTGCGCTGGAACCACTCGCCGGCGAAGGAGCTGCGCTATCTCGACCTGCGCGATTTCGGGTTGAACCTGTTCCTCGAGGCGGTGAAATGAACGCTCGTGTCATCCCGAGCCGCCGGAGCGTAGCGGAGGACGGTCGAGGGATCCCCCGCCTACGGAGCGGGCCCGGGGTTCCAGCAGGGGATCCCTCGACTTCGCTCGGGATGACACGTTGGCGCCGCGCATGAACGTCGCCTTCCTCCTCGAAGACACGACCATCTCCTCGCGCACACGCCTGGCCATGGCCCAGGCCGACGCGCTCGTCGCGCGCGGTCATCGCGTGCGCATCGTCACCAAGGGCGCGCCGGTGAGCTGGCGCAGCTCGCGCGCGGAGTGGATCTACGTCGAGGAGCTGCGTGACTACGACGCGCGCGAGGACGTCGTCGTCGACGGTGCGGCTCCCGTGATCATCGTCGACGACGACTTCTATCGCGCCGCAACTCCGCGCGAGCACGACCCGCTGCGCGTGCTGCTGTGCGGCCCCGCGCACGAGGAGCGCCGCGCCATCGGCGACGGCTACGGCGCCGTCGCGCACGCGCGCTGGTTCCATCAGAACCTCGAGCTGATTCGCGTATCGCCGTGGGCGCCGTCGAAAGACGAGCCGCTGGATTCGGTGCAGCAGTTCCATGTCGGACTGACGACGACAGAGATGTCGCGCCTGATGCACGCGTGCGATGTGCTGCTCGCGCCGGCGTTCACGCTGACGGCGGCCGAGGGGATGGCCGCGGGACTGGCGTGCCTGGTGAAGGGCGCGGAAGAGAGCGCCGTCGACTTCGGCGAGCGCCTCATCGAGGTGCTGACCAACCACGACCTGCGCGAGCGTCTCCGCGACGAAGGCCGCCAGGCAGCCGACAAATGGCGTGTCGACTCCGTCATCGATTCTTTGGAAGCGTGGGTTGCTGGTCGCAGGTAGGGACAGCCGCCTTTGACGACTCTCCTCTGACGGGAAAGGTAAGGCCATGAGCAACGGGACGACCACGTACTATCTGATGCGACTGCAAATCCCCAAAAACAACTCGTTTGACTGGTACGGCGGGGCCACCATCGGATCGATCACCGCCGGGAGCACGTCCGGCACGATCAGTTGGACGTCCGACACACCGGTTTCGAATCCGTGACCGATTCTTGAAATCCTCGCCGGGCGAGCGCACGTAGGATGCGCGTCATGCGCCGACTGCTGCTCGCTCTTCTCGCCGCCACGCCGCTGTACGCACAGCTCGAAGAGCCGATCGTCGTCAAAGCCGAGGCGAAAACGGTGCGGAGGAACATCGCCTACGACGGCGAGCGCAAGCTCGATCTCTACCGGCCGAACGACAAGGAGACGCTGCCGCTGGTCATCTTTCTGAACGGCGTCGGACGTCCCGATCTGAAGGACTGGGGACAGTACACGTCGTGGCCCCCGCTGATCGCGTCGCGAGGCATGGCCGCGATCGCGTACGAGACCAGCGGCACCGACGTCCTGCCGCAGACCGAGGCGTTGCTCGCGTACGTGCGGAAGAACGCGGCGGAGCTGAAGATCGATCCGAGTCGCATCGCGATCTGGGCGTGCTCGGCGAACTCGCGGATGGGCACCGCGCTCGTGAACGCGCATGAAGACTTGCGCGCCGCGGTCTTCTATTACGGGCTGATGGAGCAGGCGCCGAAGAATGCGACGACGCCGGTGTATGTCGCGCGCGCGGGGCTCGACGCGCTGACGCTCAACGCCTCGATCGATCGCTGGGTGGCGCAGGCGGTCGCGCTGGATGCGCCGGTCACGCTGGTCACGTACCCCGAGGGGCTGCACGGATTCGACATCGAGAACGACACGCCGGAGTCGAAGCGGATCATCCTCGACACCGTCGAGTTCCTCCGCCACCACCTCACCACCGCCCCGACGCCGCGCAGGGAGCCGATCACGCTCGCGACCCTGCAGCGTCTCATCGCCGAGGAGGGCGTCGCGAAAGGCGTTGCGCGTCTAAGCGAGATCGCGAAGACGCACCCGAACGCGTATGTCCTGCAGGAGCGCACGCTGAACGGCCTCGGATACGCGTTCCTGGCGGAGCGGAAGGTCGCGGAAGCGGTGGCGATCCTCGAGCACGTGGTGAAGACCCGGCCCGAGAGCGCGAACGCGCACGACTCGCTAGCCGACGCCTACGAGGCCGCGGATCGCAAAGCGGAAGCGATCGCCGCGAGCGAGCGCGCGCTGCAACTCGTCGACAAAGTGTCGCCCCAGCAGCGCGAGGGTATTCGCCGGAGCGCGGAGGAGCGGTTGAAGCGCTTGCGCTGATGTTGTCGGTTGTCAGTTGTCGGTTGTCTGTGGGTTCTAGCGCTGAGGCCCCGTCCAGGCGAGACACA
>DATLOL010000183.1:0-10716 GCA_035536275.1 Thermoanaerobaculia bacterium | reverse complement strand
TTGCGGGGAGAGGGTAAGGGTGAGGGGCCGTGCCTGCCGCGAACAATCACCCCTCACCCCGGCCCTCTCCCCGCAGGCGGGGAGAGGGGGCTGTGGGCATACGTGCTAACTGAAGGAGCGCCGGCGTCTCGCCGGCTGGCCGGGCGCCGTCCCGGCGCCCTGAATCTTCGAAAAATGGCGGCGAGGACGCCGGCGCTCCATGCATCCCCGTGGAAAAAGAGGCATTCGCTTGCTTTCTATGGGATAACGGCATAAGTTATCTGGGAGCAACCCATTCGTCGTCCGGAGGCAGCATGAAACGCTTCGCCGGTTTTATCCTCGTCGTACTTGCCGTTCCTGCCTTTGCGCGTGTGGTCTCTTACGCGCCTTACACCACCCGCGTGGCCACTCCGTCGCATCAGGAGCGGGCGTCGCGGCACTTCGTCCTGATCGAAAGCGAGGCTGAGAACTTCAGCGGGCGCACGCGCGACGACGTCGTGCTCTACGACTCCAGCGGGATCGACGAGCCTCGGGTGATCACGCCGAAGGAGGGAGTCCGCTACGAGCAGGCCGCCCTCTATCAGAAGCCGGGCGGCGCGCCGGTCATCCTCGCCATCGGCTGGAACTTCTCGAACGGCCAGCGCTCCATTCACGTCGGCGACGGCACGACCTGGCGTGAAGTGAACCTCGGCGTCGCACCATCCTTCGCGCCCACGATCGACGTCGACACCGGCGGTCCGTTCACGCACGGGCTGTACGCGCCGATCGTGATCGGTAACGAGACCTGGCCGTTCGTGGCCACGTTCGGGACCGGCGTCTTCGCCATCGATCGCAACGGAGTCACGAAGACAGTGGTGAACACTCCCGGCTCGCGTGTCGTCGGACGGAACCTGGCCGGCGATCGCTTCCTGGTGATCTACGCGGGAGCGCTCTGGTCGACCGCTGTCGACGGTCCGGCGACGCGATTGGCGGTCGTGGATGCGGTCGCGGCGTACGCGGGATGGATCACGTCCAACGGCAGCGCATACGTTCAGATGTTCCGCAGCGAGGGACGCTTCCTGTTCAAGACGAACGGCTCGTCGCTCGATTTCATCGCCGGACCGTACGACTCCTTCCCGCCGGCGGTCGGATCGCCGCAGGTGACCCGGCCCACGATGCGCTTCTTCGCCGTCCCGACCGCGGACTTCGAAGGCGCGTGGATGATTCAGCGCGAGACCGGCAAGCCGACGACGATGCTCAAGCACAGCTCTGCCGGCGGCCTGCAGACCCTGTGGAGCGACGTGAGCGGCCCGCAGGTCGAGGCGCTCATCGTGGGCCCGTCGGGCAACACGGTCCTGATTCAGGTGCATCGCGAGCGTGACGGCGCCGAGCTCTCGCGCCCGTTCATCGATCCCGCGCTCGCCGTGTGGCGTGTCGGACAGGACGCGCCGCGCTCGTACGACGAGCTCTATCTGAACGAGAGCTGGAACAAGGGCTTCGTGCACATCGACGTCGATCAGCTCGAAGCCGGCGATCCGTTCGTGTTCAACTCCGGCTGGCAGGAGACCACGCCGCCGGTGAGCCGCGTCTCTCCGCCGATCGCCGGCGGCGGCGACGTCATTCAGGAGTGGGGTGTCGTCCGCGGCTCGCTCAAGCAGCGGCTCGTGCTGCCGGGCGTCGCGCGTCTGCCCGGCGCATTCGGCTCGTTCTGGATGACCGACGTGAACGTCTACAACCCGCTCAACGAGTCGCAGCAGGTCGAGGTGAAATTCACGCCTCTCGGCACGACGGACTCGCTCAGCACGACGCTCACTCTCGAGCCGAATGAGATCCGCGCGATCGGCGACGCGCTCAAGGCCCTGTTCAACATCGAGAGCGGCGGCGGTTCGCTGCACTTCCTGCCGGCCGTCGGCATCAACGCCACTGCCCGGACGTACAGCCGCAAGGGCGAGGGCACGTTCGGCTTCGGCATGCAGGCCATCGACTACTTCAACGCGGCCGGTCCGCGCTTCCCGCTGTCGTTCGCGGGCGCGTTCCCCGGTGAGAACTTCCGCACCAACCTGCTGCTCACCGACACCTCCGGCCGCGGGACGTCCGCGAAGCTCGAGGCGTTCGGTCTCACCGGCTGGTCTTTCGGCAACTCGATGGTCGAGGCGCCGGCCGCGGGCACGGTGCAGATGAACAGCGTCGGCCCCGCGGTCGGGCTGCACTCGCGCGACGGTGGCGGTCTGGTCATCGAGGCGACGCGCGGCACCGCCATCGCCACGGTCGTGGCCATCGACAACCGCACCAACGATCCCACGTACTTTCCGCCTGATCTGCCGGGCGCCATTCCCCGCGCGATTCCGGTCATCGGACATCTCGACGGCGCGAACGGATCGAAGTTCCGCTCGGACATCTATCTCTACAACCCGAACGACCACGCGCGCACGGTCATGCTGTCGGCGAGGAAGTGGGACGGGACCGGCGTGGCGAACGCGAACTTCACCCTGCTCCCGAACGAGAGCCGCGTGATTCCCGACGCCCTCAAGACCCTCTTCGGCATGGAAGGTCTGGCGCGGCTCCGCTACTCGACGAACGAGTGGGAGCCGGGTCAGGGCGTGCGAGTCACGTCGCGCACGTACACGGTGGAACCGAGCGGCGCGACCTACGGCTGTCTCGTTCCGCCGCTGAACAGCTTCCAGATCGGCACCTTCGGGGACCGCCTGGAGATCCTGGGCGCGGGCGCCGGTCCCGGATTCCGCACGAACATCGGTCTCGTCGACCTGAACGACAACTCGCAGCGCGAGGCCACGGTGCGCATCACCATCATCGCCGAGCGCCGCATCCTCGACACGATGACCGTGCGCGTCCCGATGCGCGGCGGCATGCAGATCAACGACGTCTTCAAGGCCCGCGGCCTGGCCACTCCCGCCGCGGCGCTGATCGTGGTCGACATCATCGACGGCCAGCAGATCGCGGCCTACGCGACGCTGACCGACAACGTCACCAACGACTCCACCTACCTCAGCGCAAACCTCGGCGCGCAGCCCGAGAATTGATCCGATGACGGGGCGGGCTTCGGCCCGCCCTTTTTGCGATTTGACGTATGGGATAACAGCATATGAAACGTGTCGCGGGCCTGCTTTTCCTCGTCTTTCTCTCGCTTCCGTCCTTCGCGCGCGTCATCTCGTACGCGCCTTACACGAACCGCGTCGCCGACCCGTCGTTCCAGGACCGGACCTCGCGGCATTTCGTGCTCATCGAGACCACGCCGGCGCAGTACTGGTGGAACGGCCGAGCGGACCTCGTGCTGTACGACTCGAAGGGCGACGAAGAGCCGCGTGTCATCTCGCCGCCCCTCGTGAGCACGCGCATCACGCACGCGGCGCTGTACGAGCCGGATGGCGCCGTGCCGGTAATCCTGGCCATCTCCTACCCGGAGGCCCTGGTGAGCGAGGGCGGGACGGAGTGGAAGACCATCCCGAACCTGAAGTGGAACACCGTCGTCGACAACTTCGACTTCGACACGGGCGGCGCGTTCACGCACGGTCTCTTCGCGCCGATCACGATCGGCAACGACAAGTGGCCGTTCGTCGTGACGCTGCAGTCCAAAGGCGTGTGGGCGATCAGCCGCGGCGGTGAAGCGAAACAGATCTTCGCCGTGGGCGGACGCGTCATCGGCCGGAACGCCGCCGGCGATCGCTTCCTGATCCAGGCCGGCACGGCGCTCTGGTCCGCGTCGCCCGAGGGCGAAGCGGTGAGGGTCGCGACCCTTCCGACTGTCGGTTTCTACGCGGGCTGGCTGACCTCCGATGGAACCGCGTACGTCATTCATCGAAGCAACACCCAGCGTTTCCTCTTCAAGTCGACCCCCACGCTGGACCTGCAGCTTCTCGGCGGAGCGCATCTCGGCGCCGCGCCGGCCTTCGGCAGCACCATCCCCGCGCTGCGCTACTTCGCCGTTCCGACGCACGACTACCAAGGCGCTTGGATCATCGAGCGCGCCCCCGGGATGCCCACGACGCTCTTCCGCCATACGTCCGCCCGCGGGCTGGAGACGATGTGGAGCGACGTGAGCGCGCCCGAGGTCGAGGCGCTGATCGCCGGGCGGTCCGGTGAGACGCTGCTCGTGCAGGTGCATCGCTCGCGCGAAGGCGTCGAGCTCTCGGCGCCGTTCATCGATCCCGCGCTGGCGGTGTGGCGCGTGGGACAGCCCGCGCCGAAGGTGTACGAAGAGCTGTATCTGAACGAGAACTGGAACAAGGGCTTCGTCGCCGTCGATCCGGATCGCATTGAGAGCGGCCAGAGCTTCGTGTTCAACTCCGGCTACATCCTCGTCGAGCCTACGCCGTCGCGCGTCTCGGCGCCGATCGGCGGCGGCGGCGACGTCATTCAGGAGTGGGGCGTCGTGCGCGCGTCGTTCAAGCAACGCCTCGTGCTGCCGGGCGTGGCGCGTCTCAACGGCGCGTTCGCCTCGTTCTGGGCCACCGACGTCACGATCTACAACCCGCTCGCGGAGAAGCAGGACGTCGAGGTGCGCTTCATCCCGATGGGTGAAGCCTCGCACGTTGCGGCGAGCCTCACGCTGGAGCCGCGCGAGATCCGCGCCGTCCCCGACGTCCTGAAAACGCTCTTCGCGCTCGACAGCGGCGGCGGCACCCTGCACCTCTTGCCCGCGATCGGCGTCAACGCGGTCGCACGGACGTACACGCGGAAGGGCGCGGGCACCTATGGCTTCGGCATGCAGGCCATCGACGCCTTCAGCTCGATCGGACCGCGCTTCGCGGTGTCGTTCTCCGGCGCCTTTCCCGGCGACAACTTCCGCACGAACATCCTCCTCACGGATACCTCGGGCCGCGGCGCGGAGGCGAAGCTCCTCGCGCGCGGGCGATATGGCTCGGGCACGACGGGTACGACGACAGCGACCCTGAGCGCGCCCGCGCAGGGCACGATGCAGTTGAATGCGATTCACGGAGACGTCGGCCTGCGCGCGCTCGAAGGTGGCGCGCTCCTCGTCGAGCCGACGCGCGGCTCTGCCATCGCCACGATCGTGGCCATCGACAACCGCACCAATGATCCGACGTACTTTCCGCCCGACATCCCCGGCACGATGCCTCGCGCCATTCCGGTGATCGGTCATCTCGACGGCGCGAACGGCGCGAAGTTCCGCTCCGACCTTTTCCTCTACAACCCCAGCCCGTCTTCGCGCTCCATCGATCTCCAGGCCAGGATGTGGGACAACGGCCAGCGCGTTTCGACCCGTTACTACCTCAGCGGATACGAGAGCGTCGCCATCAAAGACGTGTTGAAGGAACTGTTCGGCAGACAGGGAGTGGCGCACCTGCGTTATTCGAGCTGGTCGGCGGAGAGCGGCGAGCCAATCCGCGTCACGTCGCGCACGTACACCGTGACCGAGAACGGGGGAACCTTCGGCTGCCTCGTGCCGCCGCTGAACTCCTTCCAGATCGGCACCTTCGGCGATCGTCTGGAGATCCTCGGCATCAGCGCCGGACCGGGATTCCGCACGAACATCGGTCTGGTCGATCTGTGGGAAAACTCGCAGCGCAATCCGACGGTGCGTCTACGCATCATCGACAACACGGGCAAGACCCTCGACGTGATGACCGTGCAGATTCCCGCGCGCGGCGGCATGCAGATCAACGACATCTTCACCGCGCGCGGCCTCACGCCGCCGCCCGCGGCCATGCTCATCGTGGAAGTGGTCGACGGCCAGCAGATCGCGGCCTACGCCACGCTCACCGACAACGTCACCAACGACTCGATCTATCTCGGATCAAACCTCGGAGCTCAACCGGAAGCGAATTAGAATCGTCCGTGAAGGACTGAGTGGAGCCGCTCGAGCAGGTGGAAAAAGAACTGAACGAGGCCACGCGACGCGCGTGGACGCTCGTGCAGTCCACCGACGGCCGGATGTTCACCGTGCGCCCCACGCCGCTGAGCTGGAGCGCCGCCGAGTGCCTGGCGCACCTCAGCATCTCCAGCGAGATGTTCCTTCCCGTGTTGCGGCAGGCGCTGGAGCGTGCGCGTGGAAAACGGCGGGCGGTGAAGATGGATTGGCTCGGCCGCATCCTGGCGTGGTTCCTCGAGCCGCCGATCCGCAAGCGGGTGAAGACCAGCGCGCCGTTCGTCCCGAAATCGGCGCGG
The DNA here is from genome assembly GCA_035536275.1 of Thermoanaerobaculia bacterium. Taxonomy (GTDB): domain Bacteria; phylum Acidobacteriota; class Thermoanaerobaculia; order Gp7-AA8; family Gp7-AA8; genus QHVT01. The sequence continues at coordinate 4,611 of DATLOL010000183.1, read as the reverse complement.
GCGAAGGCCGAGGCCTTCGGCGAGTTCGCGTCGTTGCAGGAGAAGCTGATCGACCTCGTTCGCGAGGCCCGCGACGCCGATCTGGGCTTCAAGATCGTCTCGCCTTTCGACAAGCGCGTTCGCTACAACCTCGTCTCGGCGTTCCACATCATCGCCGCGCACGAGCGCCGGCATCTCTGGCAGGCGGAGCAGGCTGTTGCGGAACTGCGTCGCGTGCAGGCCGTGGCGTCCCGCTGACGCCGGATCGTGCTAGGGTACGCCCCCGCATGCGTCCCATCGTCCTCGCTCTGTGTCTTCTCGCTTCCGCCGCCGCTGCGTTCGGGCAGCAGCAACCGCAACGTTATCGCCTCGAGCGCATCATCGTGGAAGGCTCCGGCGTCGACGACACGATCGTCCGCGGTGAGGCGCGGCTGCGCGAAGAGCAGATGTACACCGATGCCGACTTCCGCGAGGCCGTCGGCCGCGTCCGGCGCCTGCCGTTCGTCGTCGATGCGACGTACCGCATCGAGCCCGGAGTCACCGCCGGCGGCACGACGCTGGTCGTGCGGATCCTCGACGTCTATTACGCCTTCGTCGACTTCACCGGAAGCGCCGCGCGCAACGCCGACGGCGACACCGTGCGCGACGGCTCGGTGCTCCTCGGCGGAAGGGCTCTTCTCAACAACCTCGGCGTGATCGAAGGGGCGGTGGAGAAGTCCGACAACGGCGACGGCTTCAACGTCGGCCTCGCGTATCGCGCGTACGACATCATAGGCACCGGCGCCTTCGCCACCGCTGTGCTGTCGCAGCGATTCAAGACCGAGCTCCGCGACTACGACCCGACCATGGCCGTCACCGTCGGCTATCCGCTGACCCGCCGCCAGACCGTCACCTTCACCGGCGCGAAGAGCGGCTCGAGCGTCACGCGCGACTTCGACCTCAACAACGACGATGACGACGACGATGATGACGACACCGATCGCGAAGACAACTTCGACCTCACCGACGACGCGGCCTTCAACTACGCCACGCTGCAGTGGTGGTACGAGACCATCGACGACCCGTTCTTCGCCACGCGCGGCGTGCAGGTCGCGTTCGGGCCGTCATGGGGGCAGAGCGAGTTCACGTTCCAGAACTGGAACCTCGTCACCCGCAGAATCGACATCACGGAGTCGGCGACCGAGGCGTACGGACTGAACCTCGACGCGTCGGTCTATCAGAAGCTGTTCCCGCGCACGGTGGGCTTCGTCCGGCTGAACGGCAGCGGCACGCGCGAGCAGGAGACCGAGCTCGAGACGCGCAACGGCGCGGTCCGCGCCGGCCTGGGGTTCGACTTCCACACGCAGTCCGAGACCGTCATCCGTCCGTGGAAGGCGCGTCTGGAGATCGGCGCCGCGTATCGCATGACCGACCTCACCCGTCCCGATCTGCCGGGAGTGAGCTTCAACGACACGGCGGCCGAGGCGGCATTCGTGTTCCGGAGCCGCTGGGGCACGGTGCGGCTGCTGGGAACCTACTTGACGGACTGATTCGCCGCGGCCTTGCGCGAGCGCATCTTCGCGCGCACCCACTCGATGATGCCGGGCAGGATCGAGAGGAAGACCACGATGATGATCACCTTCTCGATGTGCTGCTCCGTGGCCGGGAACATCGTCACCAGCAGGTAGCCGAGCATCGTCATCGAGAAGACCCAGCCGATGCCGCCCACGATGTTGAACATGGCGAAGCGGCCGTAGTTCATGCCGGCCATGCCCGCCACCACCGGCGCGAACGTGCGCACGATCGGCACGAAGCGGGCGATGATGATGGTCTTGCCGCCGTGCCGCTCGTAGAACTCGTGCGTGGCGATGAGATGCTTCTTCTTGAAGAACAGCGAGTCTTCCTTGCGGAACAGGGCAGGGCCGAGCTTCTTGCCGATGTAGTAGCCGGTGGCGTCGCCGGCGATGGCGCAGGCCATCAGCAGGATGTTCAGGAAGACGATGTTCAGGTCGCCCTTGGCCGCGAACAGGCCGGCCGTGACGAGCAGCGAGTCGCCGGGGAGGAAAAATCCGATCATCAGTCCGGTCTCGGTGAAGACGATGATGGCGAGGCCGACGTAGCCTCCCCACTGCACGAGGCCGCGGACGTCAGTCAGGAAATGAAACCATTCACGAAGGGTTTCCATGGGGGCGCGAATCCTAGCATGGGCGTAATGCAAGACCGGTACGACGTCGTCATCCTTGGCGGGGCCTTCAGTGGTGCCGCCGCGGCCCTCCTGCTCCGCCGCGACGCGCCGCATCTGCGCGTGCTCGTCGTCGAGAAAGCCGAGCGCTTCGACGAAAAGGTCGGCGAGGCCACGACCGAGATGTCGGCCATGTTCCTCACCCGCCGCCTGGCGATGTGGGAGCACCTCGAGCGCGAGCAGCTTCCGAAGGAAGGGCTGCGCTACTGGTTCTCGAACGAGAAGGTCACCGGCCACGCGAACGCCAGCGAGACCGGCGGGCGCATCCGCAGCACGATCCCCGCGTTCCAGTTACGCCGCGATGCGCTCGACGAGCACATGCTCGCGACCGCCGTCGCCGAAGGCGCCGAGCTGTGGCGGCCGGCCCGCGCGCTCGACGTCGTCCTCGGCGACTTCGACAACAAGGTGACGATCGTTGGCCCAGGTGACATGACACGTGTAGTTTCCTGCCGCTGGGTCCTCGACGCCTCGGGCCGCGCGAACGTCATCGGACGCAAGCTCAACCTCATCGAGCGCAACGACGAGCATCCGACGGCCGCGATCTGGTGCCGCTGGAAGAACGTCCGCCACATCGACGACATCGCCGCGCGCGCCGGCTTCGCCGCGTCCAACGTCGGCTCGCGCCGCCTGGGCACGAATCACTACACCGGCTACGGCTACTGGATCTGGGTCATCCCGCTCGGCAACGGCGAGACCAGCATCGGGGTCGTCTTCGACAAGCGGCTCGTCGACCTCCATCACTCGAAGAACCGCGGCGAGGATTTCGTCGCCTTCCTGAAAGCGATTCCCGCGCTCGCGGAGCTGCTCGAAGGGGCGGAGCCGCGCATGGAGGACCTGCGCTTCTACTCGCACCTCGCGTACTCGACGAAGCAGTACATGGGTCGCGGCTGGGCGCTCCTCGGCGACGCGGCCGTCTTTCTCGACCCGTACTACTCGCCGGGACTCGATCACGCGTCGTTCAGCGCCGAGGCCACGGTGAACATCGTGAAGGACGAGACCGACGTCGACGCGAAGATCGCCGAGCACAACGAGACCTTCATCCGCTCGTACTGGCGCTTCTTCCGCTCGGTCTACAAGGACAAGTACTACTACATGGGCGAGGGCGACCTGCTCAGCGCGGCCATGCTCATCGACACGGCCCAGTACTACATCTTCGTGGTCCTGCCCGCGTACAAGTTCCTCAAGCGCTTCGACTGGATGCCGGTCCTCGGACCGAAGCCCGCGTTCATCAGCTATCACATGATGCAGGTCTACAACCGCCGCTTCAAAGCCATCGCGGAGAAGCGGCGCGCGACCGGACACGCCGGCCAGTACAACGAGGGCCGCCGCATCGTCGCGTACTTCAACCTCGGCCTCGCGCCGCTGCAGATGGTGTTCCGCGGCTTGAAGCTGTGGATGCGCGCGGAGTGGGGCGCGTTGTGGCTCAGAGCGCGGCCAGAGCCGCTCGCCGCACCTTCCCCCGCTCATCCACCGGCATCTCAGCGATGAGCTTGATGATGCGGGGCACCTTGTGCAGGGAGAGCCGGGTGCGGCAGAACTCGCGCACCTGCTCGCGGGTGACGTTGGGCGTGGCCACGATGGCTGCGGCCACGACCTCGCCTCTCGCGCCGGCGGCCTCCCCGTAGACTCTCGCCTCGCGGACGCCGTCGAGTTGCAGGAGCACGGCCTCGACCTCGCGCGGGTTCACCTTCTTGCCGGCGGTGTTGATCAGATCCGAGGCCCGGCCGGTGAGGACGATCTCGCCGTCGTCGCGAAGCTCCACCAGGTCGTCGGTGACGAACGTGCCCTCGGGGAACGGCTCGAACGTGCTGGCGTCGAAAAGATAGCCCGCGGCCACGGAGCCGCTGCGGACGGAGAGCCGGCGTGTGTGCGTCGTCAGCGTGACGCCGTCCATCGCCGAGCCGACCGAACCGCGCTCCACGGCGCCGCCGCGGCGGTCATACGTGATGCCGCCGCACTCGCTGCAGCCGTAGAACGAATGGATTTCGATGCCGAAGCGCTCGCGGAACCTCCGCGACGTCGTCGCCGGCAGCGGCGCACCAGCGGAGATGAAGGTGCGCATCGTCTCGAAGGAGCCGTGCGCGGCGGTGGCGAGGTGCTCGAAGACCATCGGGATCAGCGGCGCCACGGTGCAGCGGTAGCCGTTGGCGAGATCGACCAGCGACTGCGGCAGATAGTCGTTCGAGACGACGATGGGCGTGCCCTGGACGAGCAGCGGCATGACCAGGTTCGCGAAGCCGTAGGAGTGCGAGAAGGGGATCGCGCCGAGGTTGATGTCGTCCGGGCGGATGCTCATCGTGGCGCAGATGTTCGTACAGTCGGCGATGAGGTTCGCCTCGGTCGCGACGATGCCTTTCGGCATGCCCGTGGATCCGGAGGTGAGCTTGACCAATCGCGCACCTGTGGTGGGG
>DATLOL010000182.1:0-75642 GCA_035536275.1 Thermoanaerobaculia bacterium | reverse complement strand
GATGCCGACCACGCCGAAACCCTCTTGCGCCAGGTAATGCACCAGGGTGTAACCGGCCGGACCGAGTCCAACCACCAGCACATTCTTTCCGTTGTACGGACGTGCCGATGGTGTGATGACCTCGAGCGGATTCCAGCGCGTGAACAGTGAGTAAATCTCGAATCCCCACGGAAGGAACAGCACATCGGTGAGCACGCCCGTTTCGATCTGAGGAATGTTGACTGGCTCCTGCTTCTGGAAGATGCACGAGCGCATGCAGTCGTTGCAGATGCGATGGCCCGTGCCGGGGCACATCGGGTTGTCGATCATCACCAGGGCCAGCGCGCCGATGGCGTCGCCGTCGGCGCGGAGGAAGTTCATCTCGCCGATCTTCTCGTCGAGCGGACACCCTTCCAGCGCCATCCCCAGCGGGTTCGGCTTATACGTGTTGTTGGGCTGCAGAAACCCTTTCGAGCAGGAGTCTTTCTTCCGCTCCTGACAGTAGATGCAGTAGTGCGCCTCGTCGGCGATCTCGCGCGGGGTCATGCGCGCGTCGGTGAGATGAAAGGCGTCGCGGCGGCGCAGCTCGTGATGCTCGCCGCCGAAGCGCAGCTCGTCCACGCGCTCGATCGGAACGAGCTTGTCGAAGACGAGCGGCCGTGGGAGGCGGAAGGAGGTCCAGCCCTCGAAGCGCGCTTCTTTCCATCGCGCCGCGGTCCAGTTCACGAGCAGATCGGTCAGCTCGTGCAGCGCCGCCGCCTCCCGCACCAGTGCCTCGGGTGACGACACGCGCTCCCGCTTCCGGGTGGTCTCACTGAATCCCGCGCCGAGACGCTCGCGGAGCTGGGAGAGTGCCTCGCGGCCGTCGGCGGACGGCGCGAGCTCCTTCGCGCCGCGCGGATAGTCCTTCTCCAGATCGAGCAGTCGGTTCGCGGCGATGGCCAGGGCCAGCTCGGGATCCGTTCCCGCCGGCGCGAGCGTGGCGATCAGCGTTTCCGCGACCGGCGCATCGGCGGGCTGGGTGACTTTCGCCACCCGCTTGGCCACGAACTCCTTCTTGAATCGCGCGACCTCGGCGTCCCGCCGCGCGCGCTGCTGCTGCGCGGCGACCTGCGCGTCCGCGTGGAACATGCGCGTGACGAACGCCGACAGATGCCGCCCCACCGCAATCAGCAGCGCCGATTCCTCGGGTGCCGGCAGGTCCGACGGCGACCGTCGGTACGACTCGAACCGCCGGAACAGCTCCGGATCGTGCTCTTCGACGAAGCGGTCGAAGGTGTCCGCCAGATCGTTGAGGCGGGGGAGGGAGGAGAGGTCCGCGTAGGTGTAGCCGTCGATGCCGAGGTTCATTTTCTCCGCACGTAGATGATCTTCTCCACCGACGCGTGCACCACTCCGTCCGCGTCCGTGAGGTCGACATTGTAGGTGCGGTCGACGGGGTTGCCTGTGGACGTTGCGGAACGGATCGCGTCCAGCTCGGCGTCGTGGAGACGGAACGTCGCGTAGAGCGTGTCGCGGCCGGGCTTGCGGAAGCGGATCGATGCCGTCTTGTCCCACACCACGTAGTCGCGGCCGAGGCACTTCATCAGCATGATCATGTAGATCGGGTCGACGGCCGCGTACATTGATCCGCCGAAGATCGTGCCCACCGCGTTGCGGCTTCGCCACGACAGGCGCAGGCGGATGCGCACCTCGCGGAAGTCCGCGCTGATGTACGTGACGCGCGCGCCGCTGAAGAGGTTGAACTTCCAGCGCATCCGCCGCGACTCAAACGATTCGGGCACGGCTTCTCCACGCCCACAGCGCGGCCATGAGCGCGAACACGAGCGCGGCGATCGCGTTGGCGGCGAGGTCGGGACGGTGGTTGCGCACCAGCACGCTCGCGGTCTGCAGCACGAGACCGAGGAAGACGAAGAGCGGCCAGGCGAGCGGATTCCCGTTGAGGACGTAGCGCGCGATCACCCACGACAGCACCGAAAGCACGAGCGCGCCCGCGAGCATCAGCGGCGCCTGCTCCGGTGTCGCCGACGGATCCACGGCCGCGCAGAAGATGGCCACGATGACGATGGCCGCGCGGTACTTCGGCAGGGCCACCGCCAGCAGCGCCACGGCGGCCGAGATGATGATCGCCGCCGGGATCGCCCGCAGCGTCTCGACGATTGCGGGGAACGGCGACGCCACTTCACCCGGCACGTTCAGACTCACCACCGCCGCCCGCGGCGTGGCGTGGGCGACGAATCGCGCGCCGATGTCCGCGATGGTCAGGATCGCCAGCGCGGTGAACGCGGCGATGACCGCGCTCCGCCCGAAGCGTGCCCGCCCGTCGCGCGTGATCGCGCTTAGCGCGTGCGGCATCGCCGCCTCCAGTCCCGCCAGCGCGAGGAAGATCAGTCCGATCTGCAGTCCGATCTGCGTGACGATCGTCGTGATCAGACTGACCCGGAACGTCTCCCAGGCGATGCTCGTCGAGTACGACGCCGCCAGCGACTCGTACTGCGCGGCGGCGGTGATCACGGGGATGATCGCCAGCACGAGCGTCCAGCGCATCGCGCGCCGCCACGGCAGACCGTGCCTGCGCGACGCGATCACCAGCCCGGCGATGACCAGCGACAGCAGAGCGATGGCGCCGAGGGCCTTCATCACCAACAGGATGAGGTTCATCAGTGTCTCGGTCGTCGCCTCGCGGTACACGCTGTCCGGCACCTTCACCGTCTTGTTGAATTGCGTCACCTCGGCGCCCGCAACGCGCACCGTCACGCGGCGATGCGCGCGCGGCCCAAGCGGCGTGCGCTCTTCGAAATGAAACAGCCAGTCCCGGCGGCTCGGCTGCGCGAAGGTGAGAGCCTCCTTCAGCTCGAACGCGCGTGGATCGAGTCCGAACGCGAGGAACTGGCGCTGGGCGATGGCCACGGCCTGCTGGTGGGAGAGCGACGGCCCCGCCACGTTCTCGTCCTGATACTTGTGGTAGCCGGTGACCCGCTCGGTGCGCGGGTCGACTTCCACGAAGATCTCTTCCTTCTGCATCGGCGTGAAGAAGCGCACCGACCACGTGCCGGCCTCGATGCGCGTGCGGAACAGGTCCACGAGCTCGCGGATGGACATGCCCTGCTGCACGAGATACGTCGCGGCAATGTCGTCGAAGCCGCCCGGCGCGCCGCCTTCCTCGCGTCCGTCGTTCGGGTTCCAGGAGCGGAACCCTTCGACGGGCATGGCGATTGACTCCTGAAACACACCCCGCACATGCAGCCGCGCAACCTGCTTGGCCCGCTCCTCGGAGATCCTGTAGTCGACGGCATCGCTCGGCGACGCCGGCCGGAAGGCGATCGCCAGCGCGGCGAGAGCCACGAGCACGACGCACACGAGCACGCGCGTGCGGGTTAGTGGAGCGGCGGGCTTCAGCCCGCCGGTGTCCTGGGCCGGCGGGCTGAAGCCCGCCTCTCCACTGGAGACCGGAGGTTGCACGGGCATCGTCGCATTCGACAGCTCCCCGTCGTCCACGAACCCGCGATTGCGCACGTACATCACGATCGACGCGATGAGCGGTACCGCGAAGATGAGACTCGACACCGCCGCCGAGACCACGTAGTACGTGTTCCCCGACGCGAACAGCAGCGTGGCCGTGTAGACCGCGTCGATCGTGTAGTGCCAGATCAGCAGTGGCAGCAGTCCGACGCGGTCCATGAGCAGGCCCGCGATCACGCCGGCGATGCCCACTTCCACGCCTCGGATCCAGAATGGCTGATTCGGATAACCGGCGTGTCCGAAGCCCCAGATGAAGCCGGCCAGGATGATCGCGAACCATCGCGAGCGCACGAAGCGCTGCAGGAAGGGGATCGCGAACGCGCGCGACAGGAACTCCTCCGAGAAGGCCGGGAAGAATCCCGCGAAGAGCACCGACACCCACGGGATGGCCGTGTTCAGCATGTCATCGTACGGCACCTCCGCCGGCGCCCACGCGCCGAAGCGGTGGGCGAGGAGGTAGAAGACGACCTGGTAGGCGATGAACATCGGAACGAGCGCGTAGCCGAGGATGAGCGAGAGGAAGACGCGCTTCGAGCCCAGGGACTTCTTCGACCAGAGCCGCGGCATCGCCAGATGCTGCGGCTGCCGTTCGCGATACAGGACCTCGCCCGCGCCGCAGATCACGATCAGCAGCATGGCCGTGCCGATGCTCTGCACCGCGCCCCAGAACACCATGCTCCCGATGAATGCCGGATAGGACGTCGCCGTGTCGTACCAGGCGATCTGCGAGGGCATCGAGTTGAACGTCATCGCGCCGACGAGGAGGATGCTGGTCAGTCCGATGGCCAGCAGGAAGCGGACGCGCACGTCGCCGCGCCGCAGCCGCACGATGAACACAACGACCGCGCCGATGCCCAGCGCCGCCATCAGGATCGAGTCGACCTGTCCGGCCGCGGCGTTCTTCGATCGCAGCTCGCGATATGAGCGGATCCACGCATCGGGCACCTTGATCGACTGCGTGTAGCTGGTGACGATCGAGCCGTCGATAGTCACCGTATGCCGATACGGCGCGCCCGCCGGCCGCACACGCTTCGACTCGTAGGTGTAGATGCGCTGGACGCGCCGGGGCAGGCGCCGCTCGCTCGTCGACACCAGCACGAGGTCGTCAGTGCGCACGCCGATCGAGCGCAGGAACGGCAGCGGCGCGCGCATTCCCGCCGCCGGCGCCTCCTCGGGCAGCTTGTGCGAGTAGCCGATGATCTCGCCGGTCGGCGCGACGTCGACGCTGACCTCCGTCTCGACCAGCGGCTTGAACCAGCGGTGATGCCAGGTCCAGACGCGTACGTCGTCGCGGAGGACGTGCTTCGCGCGATCGAGCCCGAGGGAGCGCTCGAGGAAGACCCGGGCCAGGTCGTCGGAGTCGAAGCGCGCGGCGTGCTTGTAGCCGACCACGCTCACGCCCTGCGCGGCGAGCGTCTGCACCGCCAGCGCGCGCGACGAGTCGCGGTCATACTTGAAATCGATCGAGGCCTCGGGGAACGCAGATGAGAAATAACGCGCCACCACGCCGATGCAGATCGCGGCAAGAAGAAGACAGAGGACGATGAAGCGGATGTCTCGCTTCGCGAGACGTTGCTGGTTGCTGGTTGCTGGTTGCTCGTGACTCATCGCGATGTGGTCACTCCTTGCGATGCGTCACTAGCAACCAGCAACCAGTAACCAGCAACATCACAGCAGTCCCGTGAGAATCAGGTCCGCGACCTGCTCGCTCTGCGCGGCGAGGTCGTAGTGCTTCTCGCTCAGCATCCACGAGGTGACCATCTCGTCGAGCACGCCGAAGATTGCCTTGGCGGCGAGTTGCGGGTGAACGTTGCGGCGGAACGCACCCGACTCCTGCCCGTGCTCGACGATCTTGCGGATCACGTTGAGGTAGTCGGCGACCTCCTGCTGCGAGAAGAGGCTCATGAACTTGAGGCTGTGCCGCAGCTCGACCTGCGACACCACCGCGAGCGCGCGGTCGCGGCCGAGGGTCTCGAGGTGGTGGCGCACGGCGGTGCGCAGGCGGTCCTCGGCGCGCTCGACGTCGGCCATGCGCTGTTCGAGCGACTCCAGATACATCCGCGTGTGCTCGCGGAAGATCGTGATCAGCAGGTCTTCCTTGCCGCCGAAGTAGAGGTAGATCGTGCCGTCGGCGACGCCGGCGGCCTTGGCGATCTGCGCGACCTTGGCGTTGAAGTAGCCGTGCTCGGCGAAGACGTCGACGGCGCCGCGGAGGATGCGCTGGCGTTTGTCGGTGCCGCGGAACGCCTCGCTCTCCTGGGCGGGGGAAGGGGTTGTCGGTTGACGGGCCATGCGGACGGGCTGAATCGTCATTCACCGTCCGGCGAGAGTCAAGAAAATCTCCTCACGCGTGGCCGTCTTCGGGAACGGATGCAGATGAATGTGCAGATGCGGCGTCTGCACGCCGAGCTTGAAGACGATGACCCGGTCCGCGTCGAGCTCCCGCTCGGCGCGATGCCACGTGCGCGCGACCTCCAGCCATTCCTCCTCATCGAGATCGGACACGTTCTCCACGTGCCGCTTCGCGACGACCATGGTCTGCCCCTGCGGATGGCGGATGACCCAGGCGTGGGCGTTTTCGCTCAGCAGAGTGCCGGCGTCGCGCGGGTCGGTGCAGAAGACGCAGGTCACTCTTTGTCCCAGTTGCGCACGAGGGTGATCGGCTCATCGCGCTCCGCGTCGGGCAAGGTGTTGACGAGGAATCGTTGCCCGTCGGCGGCAACGTCGTAGAACGGCGGCGGAATCGTCTTGATGTTCGCCTTGAACAATTGCACCGGCGTGCCGGCGTCGAAGGATTCATGCGCGGTGACCGGCACGGCGAAGATCGCGTCGCCGTTCACGTAGTACAGCTCCTTGCCGTCGTTGCGCCACGCGGGGACGCCGCCGCCGCCCTGCGAGACCTGCCATTTGCCGGCCGGCCGGGGGAACATCGTCACGTAGACCTCCGGCGTCCCGGATTCGAGCGACGCGTAAGCGAGCCATTTCCCGTCCGGCGAGATCCGTGCGCCGCTGTCGAGGGCCGGCGTCTGCACGAGCGGAAACGGCTTGCCGCCGTTCTCCGGCATCGCCCAGAGGTCGGCCTGGGTGCGCGCCTCGAAATCCTCCCGTTCGTACACGATGTACCCGGCCGCCCAGTCCCACGCGTACTCATTGTGATTGCGCTCGGCAATGAGCGGACGCTCATCGCTGCCTATTGTGAGCGAGCGCCGCATCACGTCGAAGAGGGGCCTGGCGTCGCTCGAGTAGAGGATCGTCTTGCCGTCCGGCGAGAAGACCGGACTCTGCTCGCCTGACGAGCCGGATGTCACGCGCGTGCGAACGCCGCGGCGCAGGTCGTACGTCCAGAGGTCCGACGGGTCCTCGATCGCCACGATGGCCTGTTGCCCGTCGGGCGAGATCCGGACGTCGAAGATCTCACCGGGCTCGCCGACCGTGCCGAGGCGCTTGCCGTTGCGATCGAACCAGACCAGTTGCGACTGCGTTTGCACTCCGCCGCGCTGGTACACCAGCGTTCCTTCGTTCGAGGCGTCGAAGACGGCCCGGAAGAAGCCCTTCTCGTACCTCACGCCCCCGGCGACGACGCTCGGCTCGCCTTCGAGCGCCAGTTCGCCCGCGTCGAAACGCTGGGCCATGAGTTTCCCGTCGCGCCAGAACAACACTCGTCCGCCGGCGTAGATCGCATGCGAGCGCGCGTTCAGGAGGAGCTTTCGCTGCTCGTCATCACGCAGCGAGCCGACGAAGATCGCGTTCTCGGCGCTGGTCGCGTCGACGCTGTGACTGCCGGCGAGATAGAGGAAATGCTCGCCGTCCGGGAGGAAGCGCGGGAAGCGATGCGTGGTCTCGCTGCGCGACTCATCGAGGCGCGTGACCGGCGTCGACTTGCCGCCGTTCGCGCTCACTCTCGACAGCGCCCCGCGCCAGTGATGCGAGTAGACGATGATGTCATTCGCCCCCCACGTGCCGCCTCGCGAGTCGCGCACGTCGGTGGTGATCATCATGACGGCACCGCCCGCCGCGGGGATGCGTTTCACCTGCCGGTTGGCGAAGAAGCCGATGTTTTTGCTGTCCGGAGACCAGAACGGGTATGTCGCGCCGTCCGTGCCCGCCAGCGGTTGTGCGGTCAGTTCATCGAGCCGCCGGACCCACAGCCGCGGAACTCCGTTTGCGCGCGCGACGAAGGTGACGTACTTGCCGTCCGGCGAGATCGTCAGCGACGCTGCATCGTCGCCGAGGAAGCTCATGTTCGTTCCCTCGGGCGCCACGATCGACGTGCGCAGCACCTCCACCGGTGCGTTGCGCAGGCGCCACGCGTACGCACCCGCGAGCGCGGCAGCGATCAACGCCAGTGCCGCGAGAAGCCACGCCACTCGCTCGCGATTGCGTGTCTTCGCCGCGACGGCCACGGGAACGCCGGTGCCGGAGTCGGTCGAATCGGCCAGAGCCCGCAGTCCGAGCAGCAGATCGTGCGCGGTCTGCCACCGCTCCTCCGGATCTTTTGCCAGGCAGTTGCGCACCAGACGCTCCAGTGCCGGCGGCGTCATGGGCTGGAACTGCGAGATCGGCGGCGGGTCGCGTTCGACGATCGCGGCGATGACGCTCGTGCGCGTCTTCCCTTCGAACGCGCGCTTGCCGGTCAGCATCTCGTACAGCACCGATCCGAACGCGAAGATGTCCGTGCGGGCGTCCGCCTGCGCGCCTTCGAGCTGCTCCGGCGCCATGTACTGGAACGTTCCGACGATCGTTCCTTCCTCGGTCAGCGACTTCTGCATCGTCGCGGCGTTGCCGTCGACGGCCGCCGCCGCGGGCTTGGCCAGTCCGAAGTCGAGGAGCTTCGCGCCGCCGCGCGTCAGCATGATGTTGCCCGGCTTCAGATCGCGATGGACGATGCCCTGGCGATGCGCCTTGTCCAGCGCATCGGCGATCTCGATCGCGTGCTTGATCGCCTTCTCGAGTGGCAGCGGACCTTTGGTCAGACGCTCCGCCAGTGTCTCGCCTTCGAGGTACTCCATCACCAGGTAGTCGACGCCGTCGTGCTGCCCGACGTCGTGCATGGTGCAGATGTGCGGATGCGTGAGCTGCGAGATCATCCGCGCCTCGCGCTCGAAGCGCTGGCGGAGTTGCGGGTTCGACGCGAACGCCGGCGGGAGCACTTTCACCGCGACGGTGCGGTCGAGACGTGTGTCGCGCGCGCGGTAGACCTCGCCCATGCCGCCGGCGCCGAGGGGCGCAAGGATTTCGTACGGGCCGAGCCGTGTGCCGCTGCTGATCATCGTTCCGAAGCGCGCCGATTATCGTTCATAGTGTCGGCCGCCATGCGCACGATCCGTTTCGGCCGCACCAACGTCCACGTCCCCGCAATCTCCCTCGGCACCTGGGGTCACGGCGGTCCGAACGAGAACAACGGCGCGTCGGTCGGCTGGACGGGACACGACGATACGAAGGCTAAAGAGGCACTCGTCGCGGCCTGGCGCGCGGGCATCACCCACTGGGACACGGCCGACGCGTACGGCAACGGCCATGCGGAGCAGCTCATCGGCGAGGTCTTCGACGAGGTGCCGCGTTCGGAGATTTTTCTCGCTACGAAGTTCGGGTGGGTGAAGGGCCCGCACGCGCACTTTTACGATCCGCGGTTCATGCGCGAGCAGGCCGAACGCTCGCTGCGCCTGATGCGCACGGACGTCATCGACCTCTACTACTTTCACCACTGCGACTTCGGCTCGCGCCTCGATGACGCGCTCGACGTGATGCACCGCCTGCGCGACGAGGGCAAGGTGCGCTTCATCGGCCTCTCGGACTGGGACGCGTCGAAGATCATGCAGTACGTGGAGCGTGTGAATCCCGACGTCGTGCAGCCGTATCGCAACCTCGTCGACGACGAATACGAGTCGAGCGGCCTGAAGGCATGGGTCGACGCGCACGACCTCGGTGTGGCCTTCTTTTCGCCGCTCAAGCACGGACTGCTCCTCGGCAAGTACGACCAGCCCGCAACGTTCGGGCGCGGCGACTTCCGCAGCGGCATCGAGGACTTCGGCGATCCCGATGCGATCGCGCGCTACAAACGCGCGGCGACGGAAGTGTCGCAGCGCATGCCCGTGCTGAACGCCGTCACCGGCGCCCTGCTCACCGGCAACCCGACCGCCTGCGTGCTCCTCGGACAGCGCAACATGCGGCAAGTGGAAGCGGCAGCGGCGGCGGGTGAGGTGCTGAGCGCGCAGGACGCGGCGTGGGTGCGCGGACTGTATCGCCCGTAACGCCGGCCTCCAAACCAACCAAGTGTCATCTCGGCTCACGCTCGCGTTCCAGACTTCATAACCGCGTCTGTCATTTCAGCGATACGCGCGCCACTTCAATCGTCTGCACGCCAGACATTCAGAGCACGAGTCACGTTGTGAATGTCTGGCGCTCAGACATTCGCGTTCGCCCGCCCACATACGGAAGCAGCCGCGTTGATTGGCAAGACTGCACTCGGACCCAAATCTCTGTCATTCACACTCTCGCCATCGCCGGTGAGGCTTCGAAGGCGTCGGCGTTGCCTCGATCGTCGAGCCATTGGTTTCGATCGCTACCGGTGCCGTCTCGAATGTCTGGCCCGCAGACATTCAAACTACGAGTCGGGCTGGGAATGTCTGGCCCTCAGACATTCGGGGGGCTGGGGGAACACTCGAAATCATCCGCGTTACTTCGAGTGCTCCTCTCGTTCTACCAATGTCTGGCGAGCACAGTCCCGCGATCGCCGGCGAGGTTTCGGGAAGTCATCAGCGCTGCTTTCATGACTGAGCCGGCAGTTTCGAGAGTATCTTTTCTTCTGTCCAGACCGTCTCATTCGGCCATGTTCCTGGCCGGTTGTCTGCGAGGCGTCGCCTGAAACCAGGCAGCACAGACCTGACAACCGACACCACGGCCGGCGCTACGCGAGGAGCGACTATGATGCCGCCGATGAGCGAGGCGGCCACCGACGAGCGTCCTCTGGTCGAGATCGCGCCTACCAAAGGGTGGCGCGCGCTCGATCTCGCGGAGATGTTTCGCTTCCGTGAGCTCCTCGGCGTCCTGGTCTGGCGCGACGTCAAGGTCCGCTACCGGCAGACCCTCCTCGGCGTGCTGTGGGTCGTCGCCCAGCCGCTCATGACGATGGCCATCTTCACCATCCTCATGAACCGCGTAGCGGGGATTCAGGCCGATGGCGGCGTGCCGTATCCGGTCTTCATCCTCTCCGGACTCGTGCCCTGGACCTTCTTCTCGACGGCCGTCGCCGCCGCGAGCAACAGCCTGCTCGGCAGCTCGCACCTCATCTCGAAGGTCTACTTCCCCCGCATGATCATCCCCGCGTCGGCGGTGATGGGTGGGCTGGTCGATCTGGTAGTGACGCTGGTGCTGGTGGGCATCCTCTGCATCTGGTACGGGACGGGGTTCGGCGCGTCGCTGCTGCTGCTCCCGCTGATCGCGTTGCTCACCACCGCGCTCGCGTTCGGCTGCGGGTTGTGGCTGTCGTCGCTCAATGTCGAATATCGCGACATCCGGGTGATCATCCCGTTCGTGCTGCAGATCTGGATGTACGCGACGCCGGTCGCGTATCCCGCGCGCGTGCTGCCCGAGGAGATCCGGGCCATCGTGCGCGCGAATCCGATGACCGGGCTGGTCGAGTCCTTCCGCGCAGCGATCCTGGGCACGCCCCTGCCCTGGCGCGCGCTCGGATACTCGACCCTCGTCGCGGCCATCATCGTGATCACCGGCGCGTTCTACTTCCGGCGCGTGGAGCGGCAGTTCGCCGACCTTCTCTGAGCATGGGCACGCGCACGATCGAGGTCGAGCATCTCGCGAAGAAGTACGTGATCGGGGGCATTCAGGAGATCGGCTACAACACGATGCGCGACACGATCATGTCGCTCTTTCGCGGACGTGGTCCGGCCGTGGAGAAGCAGACCATCTGGGCACTGCACGACGTGACGTTCACCGCGAATCACGGCGACGCGATCGGCATCGTGGGCCGCAACGGCGCCGGCAAGTCGACGCTGCTCAAGATCCTCTCCCGCATCACCGAGCCGTCCGGCGGCGTGGCCCGCCTCTACGGCCGCGTCGGATCGCTGCTCGAGGTGGGGACGGGATTCCATCCGGAGCTGACCGGCCGCGAGAACGTGTTCCTCAACGGCGCCATCCTCGGGATGCGCCGCGCGGAGATCGCCCGCAAGCTCGACGAGATCGTGGCCTTCGCGGAGATGGAGCAGTTCCTCGACACGCCGGTCAAGCGCTACTCGAGCGGCATGTACGTGCGCCTCGCCTTCGCGGTGGCGGCGCACCTCGACACGGACATCCTGATCGTCGACGAAGTGCTCGCCGTCGGGGACGCGAACTTCCAGCGCAAGTGCCTGGCGAAGATGGAAGACGCGGGCGCGCACGGCCGCACGGTCCTCTTCGTCTCCCACAACGCCTCGGCCGTGACCCGTCTCTGCAACCGGGCCATCCTCCTCGAGAAAGGCCGCGTCGTCGCCGACGGCCGCGCCCACGACGTCATCCGCCAATACCTCCGCTCGGACGTGGGAACGCGGGCCATGCGGGTGTGGGAGGGGCCGAGCACACCGGGCAATCATTGGGCGCGGCTGCGCTCCATCAGGCTCGAGGACGCGTCGGGTACGGTCACCGATCGCCTGGACATCCGATCGCCCGCGACGATCGTCCTCGAGTGGGACGTGCTGCAGGCCGGCCGTGTCCTGATCCCAGGGATCGGCTTCACGAACGAACAGGGCGTCGTTGTCTTCGTGACGCACGACCTCGATCCGGCGTGGCGGAACGTGCAACGGCCGCTGGGACGCTACATCAGCCGGGTCGCAATTCCAGGGAACTTTCTCGCCGAAGGCACTTTCATCGTCAGCGTTTCCATCAGCACGATCGAGACTGCCGAAGTGCACGCCGCGGAGGCGGACGTCATCGTGTTCGACGTCATCGACAACTTCAGCGGCGACTCGGCGCGCGGCGACTACGGCGGCGACATCCCCGGCATCGTCCGCCCGCTGCTTTCGTGGACGAACGAGGTCGTCGAGTGAAAGGCGCGATTCGGGAGCTGTGGAACTGTCGTCGACGCCGGTCGCGCAGTTGATGCAGGCATACTTTGAGTCGATGCGCCTCTTCATCTGTACTCCCACGCACGCGCTCCAGGGAGGTGTCGAACGCATCCTCGAGTCGCTGGCGCAGCATCTGCCGTCGCGGGGCATCGAGACCGTCTTCGGCTTCGCGAGAGGGGCACGGTTCAATGACCCTTCGCGATTCCGCGAGGCCTTTCCGGGAATGCGTGGTGTGGAGGTCGATGGCAGGAGCGGAACTGCCTATGGACGCCGGCGAGCGCTCCGCCGAGCGATCCTCGAGACGGATCCTGACGTCGTGCTGATCGCGCGACTGTTCGATGCCTACCCGGTGGCGGCAGAGCTGAAAACGCGCGGCCACCGGCTGCGATTGGCGGTGACCGTCCAGGCTTACGAGCCGGAGTACTTCGTGGATCTCGCGCGGTACGCTCCATTCGTCGATCTCGTCGTCACGAGCGGGGAACTGATTGCGCGTGCCGTGCGGAGGCTCACGATCGCGAGTCCGGTCGTGAGCATTCCCGGTGGTGTTGCGCCGGCCCGTGCATTGCGCGTCGCCGGGAATGGGCCGCTGCGGATCGGTTACGTTGGACGTCTGGAGCAGATCCAGAAGCGCGTGCTCGATCTGCCGCCGCTCGTCGAGGAACTGGAGCGCCGCGGGATGGCTTTCACGTTCGAGGTGGCCGGCGACGGCTCTGCGATCGACGAGCTTCGCGCGCGAATGCCGCGCGCCCGCTTCCACGGGTGGTTGTCGACCCAGGAGCTCTACAAGCGGATCTATCCGTCGCTGGATGTGCTCGTGCATGTCTCCGAATGGGAAGGCGTTACCATCGCGCCGCGAGAGGCAATGGTCCATGGTGTCGTTCCGGTCGTGTCGCGGTTCACGGGAGCGGAAGATTTCTTTGACGGTGTGAATGCGCTCACGTTTCCGGTCGGTCAAGTGGCCGCGGCTGCCGCTGCCATCGAACGGCTCGATCGCGATCGGGAATTGCTCGAACGACTCTCGAACGCCGCCCGATCGTCACACCAGGGGATTCGTTCGGAGGAGGGGGCAATCGATGCGTGGGCGGCGGCATTTCGCGAAACCATCGCCTGTCCGCCGCACCTTGGCGATTGCCTGCCGGTCGCTCCGCGGGACTCCGGAATGCTGACGCGACTCAATTTGCCGGATGCGCTCGTCGAGCTCGTGCGTCGTGTTCGCGCACGCCAGCACACCGATGCCGGAAGCGAGTGGCCGCACTGGAGCGGCATCGCCGATCGCGAGTTGATGGACGCGCTCGATACGTATTCGCGTGGGGTAGAAGCTCACCTGCCTGGCAGCCTTTAAAATGCCGCGATGCCTTCGATCCGCCAACGGCTAGGCGCGCTGATCTACGACTGGCCGCGGTTCCTTCGTCACGTCGGTGGCGACTGGACACGGATCCGCAATCGGCGAGAAGTCATCTCCAGCGATGCGCGCGGAGTCCGCTGCGACTGGGTCTTCACGTCGGATCTCCACATCGCGAGGGTGTATCCGATGGCGGCGCGCGCGCTGATGCGGCGAGTGTTCGCGCAATGGCCGATCATCCTGCGCGACGCGCCTCTGGTCGTCTCGCAGAATCCGGCGGTGTCGTTCATCATCGGACATCGAGGGACGGCAAGGCTTCCGAACCTCCTGGCCACGTTGCGCAGCATCGCCGGCCAGAGCGGCGATCCGATCGAGTGCATCGTCGTCGAGCAGTCGCAAAAGCAGGAGATCGCGCAAGCCTTGCCGCCCTGGGTCCGCTACCTGCACACGCCCGTTCCACCGGGCTATGACTATTGCCGCTCCGCGACATTCAATGCCGCCGCCGAGATCGCGCGGGGTGAGGTCCTGATCGCGCACGACAACGACATGCCGGTTCCTCATCGCTACGGGGCCGAGACTCTGGCGCGGGCGCGGGAAGGTTTCGAGTTCATCGATCTGAAGCGATTCATCTTCTATCTGTCCGAGGAGGATAGTCGCGCGATTTGGGCCGGTGCTCCGCCGCCGACGGATGTCGCGGCCTCTGCGATCGTGCAGAACCTGAAAGGCGGTTCCATTGCCGCGACGCGCGAAGCGTACCGAGGCGTCGGGGGATTCGACGAAGGTTTTGTCGGGTGGGGCGGTGAAGATCTCGAATTCTGGGAGCGCGCCCGCGCGTATGGCCGGGTCTACGAATTCGGATATCTGCCGCTACAACACTTGTGGCATGCACCGCAGCCGGGCAAGCTCGATCACGGCAGGGCGCCGGCGATGCAACGTTACGAGGAGCTGAGTCGGATCTTGCCGAAGGAGAGGATCGCGCGCCTTCGAGCACGGAGATGAGCCGGCACGGCCGGCCGCGCTGGTTGGCCTGGCCTCGAGGCACGCGCGGTCGCTCAGAGGCTAACTTTCTGGCGTGCAGTCTCCTAGAATCCTTCCGTGCACAACTTCGCCCTGATCGGCGTGGCGGGCTTCGTCGCTCCAAGGCACCTCGATGCCATTCGCGATACGGGCAATTGTCTGCTCGCCGCGGTGGACCCGAACGACTCCGTTGGAATCCTCGATCGGTACTCGTTCGACGTGAAGTTCTTCCGCGAGATCGAGCGCTTCGACCGGTTTATGGAGAAGGGCCGGCGCGGTCCGGAAACGTCGCGCGTTCATTACGTCTCCATCTGCTCGCCCAACTACCTTCACGACGCGCACGTGCGTCTCGCGCTTCGCGCGGAGGCCAATGCGATCTGTGAGAAGCCGATGGTCATCAACCCCTGGAATCTCGATGCGCTGGAGGACCTGGAGGTGGAGAGCGGCCGCCGCGCGTATACCGTGCTGCAACTCCGGCATCATCCCGCCGTGCGCCGTCTGCGAGCGACACTTGCGTCGAATCCGCAGCGTCATCAGGTGGAGCTGACCTACGTGACCGCACGCGGTTCGTGGTACGACGTTTCGTGGAAAGGTTCTGAAGAACGCTCCGGCGGTGTCGCCGCGAACATCGGCATTCACTTTTTCGACATGCTGCTCTGGCTGTTCGGGCCCGTGCAGCGAACGGAAGTCCATCTTCGGGAACGGCGGCGGATGGCGGGGTTTCTCGAGCTGCAGAACGCCGACGTGCGCTGGGTGCTTTCGGTCGATGCGAGCGACCTTCCGTTCGCAGCCACTCCGGGCAAACGGATGACCCATCGCTCGATGACCGTCGATGGGCAGGAGATCGAATTCACGGAGGCGTTCGGTGATCTACACACGATCGTCTATCGCGACATCCTCGCCGGCGGTGGATCGGGGATTTCCGATGCCCGTCCCTCGATCGAGCTGGTCTATCGCATTCGTACCGCCGACGTGCAACCGAACGCGGAAACCAGTCATCCTCTGCTCGCGGAGGTAGGCACGTCCTGATGGTTCACGAGTCCGCATACGTCGACGAAGGTGCGCGCATCGGCGAGCGCACGAAGATCTGGCACTTCTCCCACGTCACCGCCGGCGCCGAGATCGGCACGGACTGTTCCCTCGGACAGAACGTGTTCGTCGCGCGCCACGTGAAGATCGGGGACCACGTGAAGATCCAGAACAATGTCTCGGTGTACGAGGGGGTCGTGCTCGAGGACTATGTGTTCTGCGGCCCGAGCATGGTGTTCACCAACGTGCGCACGCCACGATCGGCGTTTCCGCGGAATACAGCCGCGGACTACGCGGAAACGCGCGTGAAGCACGGCGCGTCCATTGGCGCGAACGCCACGATCGTGTGCGGCGTCACGATCAACGAGTGGGCGTTCATCGCCGCAGGCGCGGTGGTGACCCGCGATGTTCCGGCGTACGCGCTGATGGGCGGCGTCCCGGCCAGACGCATCGGGTGGGTGTGCCAGTGCGGGATTACGTTGCGATTCGTCACCGACGAGACGGCGTGTGTGGAGTGCGGGCGGCTGTATCGGCTCACGGCGGAACGCGTCACTTTGCTGGATCGGGCATGACGGGACTGCGCGTCGGCTTCTGCGTGTCTGGTGTGGGTCTTCTCTTTCGCACGGCGGTCCAGCGGCGCGCGGAGCTCGGCATCGACCCGGTGCTTCTCGTGGCGCGGCCCAATGCGGCGCAGGACCTCGAGCAGTTCTGCGCGTTGCACGGCGTTCCGATGGTGCGCCTGGCAAAGATGCCTCGCGAGGAATTCAACGAAACGCTCTCCAGGGTCTGCATCGACGCTCACGCGGATCTGTTCTCCCTTTCGTTCGACCGGATCATCCCTCCCGATCTGGTCCGGTGTTACCGGCAGAGAATGATCAACGTTCACCCGTCACTCCTGCCGGCGTTTCCTGGAACCAGCGGCACGGCGGACACCCTGGCGCGAGGCGCTCGCTTCGGCGGTGCGACGATTCACGAGGTCGTCGACGAAGTCGATGCCGGTCCGATCGTCGCGCAGTGCGTGCTCGCGACGATTCCCGGCGAATCGCTCGATGCATTCCGTCTACGATTGTTCGTGTACCTCGAGCCGATGTACCTGCAGGTCCTGAAGTGGTATGCGGAGGGGCGCGTCGGCCACGACGAAGCGGGACGCGTCGTCGTACGCGACGCCCGTTACGGCGAGCTGCCGGTCGCACCGTCGCTCGAATCGTTCTGAGTTGCAGCGCGAATCCGCTGCACTGCTTCGTCGATCCGCGGCATGAGATCTTCCACCGGCACTGGCCAGAACTCCATACAACCCGGATTCTCCGAAAGGGACCTCGCCGTCCGCTTTGAGTCGTAAGGTGGCGTCGATTCCAGGCGGAGCGGCTCGCGCCACCAGACGTGCCGATAGATGCGGGTCCACACCTGTGCCAGGGCGTCGAACGACTGATAGCGGACGACGCTCTCACGCGAGGCTTCGCCAAGACGTGCGCGAAGGTCGGGGACGGCGTGGAGGACGGCCAGAACTTCCATCAGATTCTCCGGAGTCGTGTTGACCAGAGGATGGTTGTAGATCGGTCGCGACAGATGTTGTTCATCGAGGTAGGTCAGGACCGGCTTTCCGAGGGCCAGACCCTCGAGCGCGAAGATGCCGAATGCGCCCATGATGAACTGATCGGCGACGATGTCGGCGTCGGTGTACATCTTCAGCGCTTCGTGGCGAGGAATGCCTTCGATCAGGCGAAGCTCGAAGGCAATACCGCGGTCGCGCAGGGCCGCCACCGCGTCGATCAGATACGCGGTTCCCTTCACATGGCGATGGTTCGGGGCGTGGATGATCACCGGAGCCGCCCGCGCAACCGGCGTGCTGGGAACGAGCGATTCGGTGTCGACCGGTACGGTGTGCAGAGACGAATCCGAACGGGAAAGAATTGGCTCGTAGATCGGATCACCGGCCATGATGAAGTCGGCGAAACGACCGAAGAGTGCCACGCGCTCCTCGACGACTTCGCGATAGGCCGTGAGGTCCCACGCTGGATAGTCGAGTTGCGCGAGCTCCGGCCATCCGTAGCGGCTCGGGTATCGGCCGAGGCACAGCAGATCGCTTCCATGCGATTGCACGACGATCCGGATTCCCACCAGGCGGATCAGCCGGAAAGCGAGCACGTTTTTCGTGCGCTGGTTGTGGTTGAAGAAGAGGCAGTCGTAGTACGCGTTCCAGATGTCCGCGGTTCGCAGCAGGTCGATGATCGCGAGCCAATGCGCATCGTCCCAGCGGTTCGCCTCCGATTCGAAGACCCGGTCGAAGTCTTCCGGGCGGACGAGCGCGTAGCGCGAGGCACGAGTATGAAACGCGACCGAGACGCTGGGAAACCCGGCCTTACGCTCGGCTTGCACCATCCACGATGTCGCGTGCAGTGGCGTGAACCCGTGCCAGATGCGCGGAGGACGCCGTGCGAGGCGACGGGCGAGGCGGATCACGGCACCGATCGCCGCCGCGCGGAACACTCGGAAGAACCAACCGATCTTCCGCAGCATGGCGGCCGCGCTACTCCTGCCCCGCGCGATAAGGTCGTTGGTCGGCGGGCGCCAGGAATTCGTCGATCGATGCCGGCATGCGTACGTGATAGCCGAGGAACTGGCGGACATCGTCGGAGAGCCGCTCCGCGACTTCGGCCGGAATGAGGCGAGGGAAGTCGAACTGCTGACGCATGTAGGCGCGGCAGACGTTCATCGTCACGGCCCGCCGCCACTGCGCAGTCGTGTTCACACCACTCTGATGCCAGCAACGCGCGTTGGAGAGCACGGCATCACCGGGACGCAGACCTTCCAGCACGACCTTGTTCGCGTCGAACTCCTCGACGCTCGGTGCCGTGGTTCGTTGAAACGACGCCGGCCAGATCTCCATCGCGCCGTTCTCGCGTGTGAACGTGTCGAGCGGAAAGGCGAGCCCGATGTTCGTGACGTAGCCGGGGATGTGCCGTGGGCTGTCGACGTGAATGCGGCCGGCGTAGTTTTTCTCGTGCGGCGGCAGCGAGGAAGAGTTGTAAGCATGCAGCACGGCGCCGTGGCCGAGGATGGCGCGGCAGACGACTCGGATTGCGTCGACGCCGAGGAGGTTGACAAAGGATGCACCGCGGATCATCAGCGCGTGCACCATGCCTGGGAACGGATGCGCGACGCCGAAGCGTGTCGCGTCCTCTTCCATCGCCCGCGACAGCTCTTCCTTCATCCGCTCGACGAGAGGCGACGGCACAATTCCCAGCAGCAGCACCGCGCCGTGCGCGTTCACTTCCGCCGCGGCCGCAGCGACGGCGTGGGATGGTGAAGACGTCGCGAAGTCGACCGCCGCGAGCGTGCTCATATCTCTTGCGAAAACCAGCCGCTCTCGGCGATCCGATGGACGCGCAGAGACGCTCCGGTCGCGCGCAGGCGCTCGAGGACGCGCTCGTGATAAATCGCGCTGAGGGTCAGGACGACGTCGCGGCCGTCGAGTAGCTTGCGCGTCGGCCTCTCGATTTCGAGGTCGTATCCCGGCACCCCTTTGCCGTGATACCCGGTGTTGTCGTCGATGACCGTGGCATCGACGGCGATCGACGGATTTTTCGCAAGCAGCCAATGCAGCGTAAGCCCCACGCCATACAGCACAGCGCGCGGCGGAAGCGCGGGTACCTCGGCAGCCAGGGCACGAAGCGCGATGGCGTCGGCGAGAACATCGCCGCCGTCAAACGCACCGAGAGGCCGTGCGATGCGGCGTGCCGCGCAGATGATGCTCGCCCCTTCGTCGCCCCAACGTTCCACCGCGAAACCGCGCGATCCCAGCAGGATCGAGAGCTGAAGCCGCCGGAAGTAGTGTACATGTTCATGTGCGACGAAGTTGGGTTGCGAAGTCCGGAGATAGTAGCCGGCATCCGGAACCTGCACGAGCACGAAGCCGCCTTCGACGACCGCGTCCGCCAGAGCGTCCACGAAGGCCCCGGCCTTCTCGATGTGCTCGAGATTGAACTGCGTTACGGCCACGTCGACTTGGTGTGTCTGGGCATCGGTCGGAAAGTACGAGCGGATGAACGTGTGCTCCGGAAAACGCTCGCGTGCGATCTCGATGCGCTCGGAAGGGTCGACGGCCGTGTAAGAGCTGCAGAACTGCGAGAGGAACGGAATCATCGCGCCAGAGGAGCAGCCAATCTCGAGCAGGCGCCCTTTCGGCAGGATTCCTTCTGCGGCCAACGATTCGACGAGACGGTTGAAGGGCTCGCGATAGGCCGGGATCATCGTTTCGAGCGTGTCCACTTCGTAGTGGCGGTAATACACCTCGTAAAGCAGCCGCTGCACCTCGGGATCGACCTGCGGAACCTGGAAGTGACCGCAGCCACGGCAGGCCGCGAGCGTCAGAGGCGCGCGAGCAACCGCAGGCGCGAGATCGCGTGGCAAGGGGAGCAGGAACGCGGGGTAAGACGGGAACGTAACGACCTCGAGCGCGTCACGATGGTCGCAGACAGCGCAGACGAACGGGGCCTTCATTGCGAGGCATTCTAGTCTGGGTGCGGCCGATGGGATTGCGGCTGCGGCTCCGAATCAGGCTTGCCAGGCGCCGAACGGAAGCACAAATCGGAGCGGGAAGAGGCGACGCACTTCGTCGGGCGAGTGCTCGAAGAGCCTGGTGTCTGAACGAAGCAGCGCCGAGAGGTAGAAATGCCGGTGCGACCGGGCGCCCCAGCGCCGTTTATATGCGTGCACACCGCCCTGCGTGGGACTCGAGTGCCAGTTGAAGGTCTCGATCCCACGCGCACGGAAGGCATGAAACGCCTCGTTCAGAAGAAACGTCGTTGGATAGAGATGACGCACGTCGGACGCGAATGCGGACGAAAAGTAGGTCGCTTCCCGCGGTGAGACGAGAAACGCGATGCCGCCGAGAAGCCGCCCGGTGTCTCGATCGACGACGCCCCGCACCTCGGCGATTCCCGCGGGAACGGCCCGGCGATGCAGTTGCCGATGGAACTCATACGGGTACGGTGATGCGCCGATCTCCGCGTAGCGCGCGCGATAGATGCTCAGCCATTCGTCGAACTGCGCTACATCGAGGTGGTCGACGGCGATGAGGCGCGCGCGCTCCCCACGATGGATCTCCGACTCGATCGCGTTGCGCCGTTTCTTCGTCAGTTGTGCGAGCGGATGCGTCGCGAGCGATTGAAGCTGAACGGCGTTTTCGAAAACGTGCGTCGGCTCGATGCTGGTGACGTACGCGCGCTCCTGCTCCGCGCTCAAAAGCGGCGACGTACCGATGCTCAGCACGTCTGCGCCGAGTTGCTGAGCGATCTTGCGGAGATGAAGCAGCAACGCCTCCGCAACGCCCTCATCGTCGGCGTGCGGACCGCCATACGCGAGGTAGGGCAGCGAGTTGACGACCGTGACGTCGCCCCGGCGCGTCACCGTGTAGAGCAACCAGCCGAGCACCTGGTCATCTTCCATCGCGGCGATCCCGCGCGCGTCCTCGCCGAGTGCGGTGAGGACGTCAATCCAGACTGGATGATGGACGGGCAGCAGTTCCCGCGGAGCGTTGCGCGCGATCGACTCGCACAACGCCGGAGTCAGATCCAGAAGATCCATGTCACTTCGCGCTGCGGTAATACTCGGCCGTCCGCCGGATCCCTTCCTCGAGATCCACCTGTGCCTCGAATCCGATCAGGTCGCGGGACTTGTCCACGTTCGGCACGCGCAACTCCACGTCGGCGTAGTCTTTCCTCACGAAACGGATCTGCGATTTCGATTCGAGCACGCGCACGATCGCGTTCGCCAGACCGTAGATCGTCACCACCGCGCGGGCATTGCCGATGTTGAAGGACTGCCCGATCGCGTTCGGATGCTCCATCGCCAGGAGCACGCCCTGCACCATGTCGTCGACATAACACCAGGCGCGGATCTGCGTGCCGTCGCCGTGAATCTCGATGTCCTCACCCTTCAGAGCCTGGACGACGAACCTGTGGATCGCCCCCTCTCCGACCTGCCCCGGTCCGTACACGTTGAAAGGGCGGAGCGTCACGGTCGGAAGGCCGAACTCCCGGTGGTAGGCGTGGACGAGATGCTCGCCGGCGAGCTTGCTGACGGCGTAGATCCAGCGCGCCTCTCCGACCGCGCCGATGCTCGTGATCTGCGCCTCGTCGGCGCGGAAAGCGTGCGAACCGAAGACTTCGCTGGTCGAGAAGTCGACGAAGCGCTCCAACGCGGGAACCTGCCGCGCGGCGTCCAGCGTATTGAGGGTCCCCACCATGTTCACTTTCATCGTGGTGGTGGGGCTGGTGATGACGGTGTCGATGCCCGCGATTGCGGCGAGGTGCACGATGATGTGAGGCTTCGCTTCGAGCACGGCGCGCTGTACGGCCGCCGCGTCGGTGACGTCGCCCGGGACGATGCGGATGTTGGGGTGCCTGCTCCATGGGCGCGTCGACAGAGAGTCCCGCCGCAGGTTGTCGAACACGACGATCTGGTTGTCTTCGTGCAACAACCCGGCGAGCGTCGCGCCAATGAACCCCGCGCCGCCCGTGAGAAAAATCGTCTTTCCCTTCAAGGTCCGATCTCCCGTAACGCGTCGATGACGCGTTCTTGTTCATCGTCGGTCATCTGCGGATAGAGCGGCAGAGCGAGGCTGAGCTTCTCCGCGATCACGGCGTTCGGAAACTGGTTCGGATCGATCCCGAAACGCTGCCGATAGACGGTCTGCAACACAGGCGCGTGCGTCCCTTGCCGCGTGGCAATCCCCCTGGTCTCGAGACTGGCCATGAGGGCGTTCCGACGCGCCTCCAACGACGCCACATTCCGGATCGAAGGCTCCTCGGGCGCAAAAAGAGTGACATAGGCCTGATACCCATGCTCCATTTCAGCGGGCACGAACGGCGTCCGCAGCCACGGCAACCCTGCAAGCTCCCGATCGTAAATCCGCGCGCGATGACGACGTGCCTCGAGGATGGAGGCGGCACGGTTCATCTGCGCACAGCCCACGGCGCCCTGCAGATCGGTGAGCCGGTAGTTGAATCCCACCTCGTCGTAGTCGGTCAGCAGAAACGACGGCTGGCCGCTCCGCGGAGCCGCACCGTGATCGCGCATCGACCGCACCGCCAGCGCAACGTCTTCGCGCGCGGTCGTGACCATCCCTCCCTCGCCCGTGGTGATGGACTTTCGAGGATGGAAGCTGAATGTCGCTGCATCGCCGAATGCGCCCGCGTGGCGGCCGCGCCAGGTGGCGCCCATGGCGCACGCCGCGTCCTCGACGACCCACAGGTTGCGCCTTTTTGCGATCTCGAGCAGTGGCTCCAGGTCCGCGCACAATCCGAACAGGTGAACGGGAATGATGCCGCGCGTGCGAGCCGTGATCCGTTGCTCCACGAGCGCCGCGTCGATGTTGAACGTGGCGAGGTCGATGTCGCAGAACACCGGGGTCGCGTCACAATAGAGGACGGAGTTCGGCGTTGCGATCCAGGTGAAAGCGGGGACGAGCACCTCGTCGCCGCGTTGCAGCCGCATCGCGGCGTTGGCCAGATGCAGCGCCGTGGTTCCGTTCGAGCACGCGAGCGCGTGCTTCACGCCGGCGAACGCCGCGAAACGGGCCTCGAACTCCGCAACGCGTGGCCCCTGCACGATCCAGCCGCTTTCCAGTGCGGCGGTCGCCGCGGCAATCTCCTGCGGTCCGAAAAGCGGCCTGGCGATCGGGATGCTCGTCATCGCGCGGCATCCTAGCGCATCGACAGTGTCAGGCTCCGCTCCACCGCGATTCGAGGTGCACGCGGCCGCGATCGGGAGAGTTCAAGCCGGCCGTGCTACCGCGATACACCTCCCCCGGCACTAGCTCGAGCATGCCCACCAGCCGCAGGTGATCGGCGAATCCGCTGACCAGATCCTGCGGATCGGAGATCCACACCTCGAAGTGATACTGCCCAGGAAGGAAGTTCGGGCGTTCGATGATGCAGTCGATGGCGCCACTGCCGTGCAGCGCTTCGACGGGATGGCCGGTTTCCTCGGTGGACGTGATGAAGATCCGCTCGTTCCGCGAGGTCAGTAGAGCGACGCCGACCACTGGATGCGCGACGCGCTCGCGCGCCTCATAGCGGATACGAACGCGAAAGGTCTCCCCGAAGGACACGGTGTCCATCGTGCGCTCGCCGCTGGCAGAGAGGATCTCGATTCCCGCGACGCGCGCGCGTCCGGAACCCGTGCGGTCGGCGACCGCGGTCAGATCGAACATCGACGTGCCGAGGCGATCCGACAGATACGAGGCGACGACGTTCCGCGTGGGTCCGGAATTCGCCACCTGCCCGCCTCGCATCAGTACCGCGTTCGTGCAGAGGCGCTCGATCGAATCGAGGTTGTGGCTCACGAACACGACCGTCCGCCCACTTCGCGCAACCTCGTTCATGCGGCCGAGGCAACGGCGCTGGAAGTCGATGTCGCCGACCGCCAGGACCTCATCCACGAGGAGAATCTCCGGTGTCAGATGCGCTGCCACCGCGAAGGCCAGGCGCACGTACATGCCGCTCGAGTAGCGCTTCACCGGCGTTTCGAGGAATTTCGTGATCTCGGCAAACTCGACGATCGCGTCGAAGTTTCTCCGGATCTCGTCCCGGCTCATGCCGAGGATCGCGCCGTTCAGGAAGATGTTCTCCCGTCCGGTGAGCTCCGGATGAAACCCGGTCCCAACCTCGAGGAGAGAGGCCACGCGTCCGTGCAGCACCGCGCGTCCCTCCGTCGGCTCGGTGATGCGAGAGAGAATCTTCAGCAGCGTCGATTTTCCCGCGCCGTTGTGGCCGATCAGGCCGACCGCTTCCCCTTCTGCAATCTCGAGGTTGATATCCCGCAGCGCCCACATCTCCCGCGTCTCCGGAGCCTCCCGATTCTTCCGGAACATCCCGGCGATCCGGTCACGTGCGGTCTGGTAGTCCTGACGCGCGGCTCCGATCCGATACTTCTTGGACAGTCTCTCGATCGATACACTCGGACTGCCCATCAGAGAATGTCGGCGAACCGCCGCTCCATACGCCGGAAATAGAACGCTCCGGTCACGAGTAAGAGCGCGGCGGCGACGGCGGACCAGATCAGGAGCCGCGGATCGAACGGCGTCCCCAACAAACAGGCGCGGAACGCTTCGACGACGCCGGTCATCGGATTCGCGATGGCGATCCAGCGGTATCGCTCCGGGATGGCCGCGATCGGATAGACGACCGGTGTCGCGAACATCGCTACCTGCAACACCCACGGAAGCACGACCCGGATGTCGCGGTACTCGACGTTCATCGCCGCGATCCACAGTCCTGCTCCGAGCGCGATGCCTGCCGCGAGAAGCACGATGATCAGTGCGAGCAGAATCTCGACGCCGGGAGCAACTCCGTACCAGATCATCAGCGGGGCGAGCAACAACGCAGCGATTCCGAAATCCACGAGATCCGTCACGATGTTCGCGAGCGGGATGATCAATCGGGGAAAGTAGACCTTCGAGATGAGATGCGCTGCTCCCAGAAGGCTGTTGCCGGCCCGTGCCGTGGCACCGCTCACGAAGTTCCAGATCAGCACACCGCCGAGAACGAACAGCGGATAGGGAACGTCGCCTGAATCGATCCGCGCGATGCGGTTGAACAGCAGCGTAAAGATCAGCATCGTGACCAGCGGCTGTCCCATCACCCAGACCGCCCCGAGCAGAGTCTGCCGGTAACGCACCTTCACGTCACGCCAGGCGAATATATAGAGCAGGTCCCGGTACGACCACACCTCTCGCAGGTTCAATGCGCGCCAGCCGCGGGTGGCCTCGAGGATCGTCGTGGAGGTCATATGCATTCTGGTCGCGAGAACCGAGTCGTTCCGCCGCCCAGAGGCTGCATCATACTGACGCGTCCAACACCTTCGATAACCTGGCTTCAAACTTCTCGAACGAGAAGTACTCGAGCCCGGATGGAATCCCGCGCATAGGCCGGGCGAGGACTTCTTGAATCGCAGCCGTGATCTCGGCGTGATTCGCGGGATCGACGAGGAGCCCGAGTTTTCCGTGGAGCAGCGCTTCCCTTCCTCCGTCGTGTTTGCTGCCGATCACCGGCACTCCGGACGCGAGCGCTTCGAGAATTACGTAGCCGAAGCCCTCGCCGCGACTGGGCATCACGTACACGTCCGCCAGCGCGTAGAGATCGGATTTCTCCTCGTCCGTGAAGATCCCCGTGAAGACGACACGATCGGCGAGGCCGAGTTGCGCGACTTTGCGCTGCAGACGCACGGCGTCGTTGCCGCCGCCGGCGATCATGTAGACGACGTCCTCGGGAAGTTCGCGAAGGATCTCGATGATTTCGTCGAATCCCTTGTACCGCTCTTCCTCGGCGAGTCGTCCGACGGTGAGGAGCACGCGCTTCCCTTCGAGCTTGTAGCGCGCGACGAGGTCGGCCCGCTTTTCGCGGATGCCGTATTGCTCCGCATGAATGGCGTTCGGCAGCAGAAAGGTCTTCCCTGCGTACTTCGACCACGCGAGCAGTCGGTCGCGAGTGATCTCGCTGATCGAGACGATGGCGCAGGCGCGGTGCAGGAGACGGTTCACGAGCATGCGCCGGGAGTGCTTCCACGCTTCGATGCCGTAGATCATCAGCAGCGGGTTGCGCGCGAGCGCGCAGGCGACGGGGAGGAGGTTCATGTGCCCGCAGATGACGAGATCGGGTTTCGCACTCCGCGCACGCATCAACGCGCGAAGGTACTGTGCCCGACCTTTCGCGGCGTCCGCGTGGAACGTGATTTTCGGAGGAACGCTGTGCACCTCGAAGCGGATGACGCGCGGCACGATGATGACTTCCTCGACGTCGCTTCGCGCCGCCAGCGCCTCGGCGAGGTCGCGGTTGTACAGCGCGATGCCGCCGTGGCCGCCGTAGGAATCGGTGCAGAGGAGCAGGATCTTCATCCGTTCTTTGTTTTTTTTCAGCTCTGAGCGAGCGCAGCGCGTCGAAGGGCCAACTTAGCACCTGCGGCACGCGTCCCGTAGATGCTAACTCGGCCTTCGACTCGCTATCGCTCGCTCAGGGCTGCGACCCATAGCGCAGCCACGCCTCGTACATCAACACAGCCCAGAGCGCGCCGTCGTGGTTCGCACCGGCGACGTGACGACGCCAGAGCTCGCGCACGCGCGGGACGTCGAACGGCGAGTCGTCCATGCGCGCCAGCAGATCCTCGGCCCACTCACGCAACGGACCACGCAGCCACGGACCGAGCGGAACGCCGAAGCCCTGTTTCTCCCGATCGACGAGCGCGTCGGGGAGATGACGGCGCAGCAGCGCGCGCGCGATCCACTTGCCAGTCGACGGGCTAAAGCCGGTCGCTACGTCGTCGCGGATCTTCATCGACAACGGCAGCGACCACGCGAATTCGATGACGCGATGATCGAGGAACGGCTCGCGCGCCTCGAGGCTCACAGCCATGCTCGCGCGGTCGACTTTGACGAGGATGTCGTCGGGCAGATAGGTGATGAAGTCGAGGAACATCACCAGCTCGGTGGGATCGTCGAGTCGCGGCATGGGGTGCTGGAGCTCGGGCGCGGGTCGCGACGCGAGATCGAGCAGCATCCCGCGGCGGTAGGTCTGCATGGGATCGTTCTCCACGAGTCCCTGGCCGAGGGCGCGCGTGCGCGGGACGAGGCGCAACACGCGACCGACCGTGCCGCGCGCGAATTGCGGCACGGCGCGTACGCGACGCTGCAGACGGCGTCCGAGGAAGTGGTGGTGATAGCCGGCGAAGAGCTCGTCGCCGCCGTCGCCGGAGAGCGCTACGGTCGCGCTCTGGCGAGCGAGCTTCGAGACCAGGTACGTCGGCAGCGCGGACGAATCGGCGAACGGCTCGTCGTAGATCCGCGGGAGGTGCGGCACGAGCGCGAGCGCGTCGGCGTAGCTGACGTACATCTCATGGTGTCGCGATCCGAGGTGCTGCGCGACTTCGCGGCCGTAGCGCGCTTCGTCGAAGCGCGGGTCTTCGAAGCCGATGGTGAAGGTGTGGATGGGACCGGACGCGTTGCGCTGCATGAGCGCAGCGACGAGGCTCGAGTCGACGCCGCCGGAGAGGAAGACGCCGAGGGGAACGTCGGCGATCATGCGCAACGCGACGGAGTCGCCGAGGAGCTCGTTGAGCGTGTCGATCGCCTCTTCTTCGGAACCATGAAAGCGATTTGCGGCCGCGCGCTCCGCGACCTCGGCCGCATTCCAGTAGCGCGTGAGCTTCGAAGTGCCGTCTCTCGAGACGGTGAGGATGCTGCCGGGCATCAGCTTCCTGACGCCGGCGTAGATCGACCAGGGCGCGGGGACGTAGCGGTAGCGCGCATAGAGCGCGGCGGCGTCGCGATCGACGGTGCGGTCGATTTCGAGCGCTTTCAATTCCGAGGCGAACTGCAGCGATTGCGCGTCGAGCGCGTAGTAGAGCGGCTTCACGCCTGCGCGATCGCGGATGAGGGAGAGCGTTTGTTCGCGGTGGTCCCATAGCGCGAAGGCGAACATGCCGATGCATTCGCCGAGGGCACGCTCGATTCCCCAGGCCTCGATGGCAGCAAGGAGGACTTCCGTGTCGGAGTGTCCGCGCCATCGCTCGTGGAGACGGGTCCGGAGTCGCTGAAAGTTGTAGATCTCACCGTTGAAGACGATGACGTACCGGCCGCTCGCGGAGGTCATCGGCTGCGCGCCGGCGCGAGAGAGGTCGACGATGGAGAGACGGCGGAAGCCGAATGCGGCGCCGATGGGATCGGCGAAGGTGCCGGCGTCGTCGGGCCCGCGATGCGTCAGAGAGGACGCCATCCGCCCTGCGCGTGCGTGCATCTCCTCCGGACGACCGCCCGCAAAGGTCCAGAAGCCGGCGATGCCGCACACGGGGGGATTATATGGAGCGCGCGAGCGGAGCTCGCGCGCTTCTTGCGGCAGTGGCGAGCCGCTGATTCGAGAGCGGCAACTACGTTGCCGCCCTCCAGACGAGCTTCGCCCAACTGCGCATGCGCGTGCTCGTCGCGTCCGGCGGCAGGTCCGCCCACTCGCGCATCGGAACGAAGAAGCCCGTCTTCGGGCGATTGCGCAGCCAATCCGGGAGACACGCCGCGAGAACGTTCTTGCCGACGCGGCCGGTCTCGAGCAGCAGCGGTGCGAGCTGGCGCAGCAGCGCCGCGTCGACGAACGGCGTCCGCACTTCGACCGAATGCGCCATTGACGCCCAGTCGGCGTCGCGCAGAAGCTGGTTGCGCATGTACAGCGACGCCTCGAGCGTCGCGACGCGCGCGTAAGGCGTCCCGGGATCGGGTACCAGCGCTTTCTCCACGAGCTTCATCATCGACAATTGTTCCACTCCTTCGCGCGCCATCTCTTCGCCGATGATCGACGGCAGCTCGTGCGGCAGGAAGAGGCCGCGCTTGAGGAGATACGCGCCCGCGTAAGTTCTGCCAATCGTGGCGAGCAGCGCTGCCTTTGGATGGCGACTGAACACCGGCACAATCGCAGCGAGCGGCGAGCGCGCCATGCGCGTGATCTGCGGAACGGTCCGAAACGACGGATAGCCGCCGAACAACTCATCGCCGCCGACGCCCGACAGCGCGACCTTCACGCCCGCTTCGTGCACCGCTTTGCTGATGAACCAGGTGTTCACGCCATCGATGGTCGGCTGATCCATCGCTGCGAAGATGGCCGGGAGATCGCTACGGAATTCGTCGCGCGTGACAACCCGTGTCGTGTGCAGCGTTCCGATCTCGCGCGCGAAACGTTCCGCAATCGGAGCCTCGTCGCCACTCGATCCGCGGAACTCTTCGAAGGCGAGCGTGAATGTGCGCAACTGCTCCGCGTAGCGTCTCGCGGCGATGGCCGTCAGTGCTGACGAGTCGATCCCCGCGGAGAGGAACACGCCCACGGGCACGTCTGAGGCGAGATGGTGCGCGATCGATTCCTCGACGCGCTCCTGGAACGTGATCTCCGGCTCGGTGAGGCCGACGACCCCTCGCTGCGCGCGAGCCCGCGAAAAAACCGAGGCGATCGAATGGTGCGTTTGCGGTTCGTTCCGTCCACGCTGGTCGATATGAAACGACGTTCCCGCTTCGACGAGCTTCACGTCCCGCCGAATCGTGAACGGCTCGGGCACGGAGCCGGTGAGGAAGAAGCCCGCCGCGCCGGCGGGATCGATCGCCCGCGACACAACGCCGCCGGCGAGCAGCGCTTTCACTTCCGAGGCGAGGCGGATCGTGGAGCCGTCATCGGCGTAGTAGAGCGGCTTCAGTCCGTACGGATCGCGCGCGACGAACATGCGCCGCGCTCTCGTGTCCCAGATCGTGAACGCGTACATCCCGCGCAGCAGCGGCAGCATCCTCTCGCCTTCGTGGCGATAGAGCTGCAGCACGACCTCGGTGTCCGTGCGCGAGTGAAACCGCGCCCCGCGCCGCTCGAGCGACGCGCGCAGCTCGCGGTAGTTGTAGATCTCGCCGTTGAAGGCGATGACCAGCTCGCGCTCGACGTCGAACATCGGCTGGGTGCCTTCGTCGCTGAGATCGATGATGGCCAGGCGGCGGCTGCCGAGAGCGACGCGGCGATCAGGCTCGATCCAGGTGGCGCCCGCATCCGGCCCGCGCGAGCGCATCGACTCCGTGATCGCGTCCAGCTCGGCGGCGCGAACAGGTGCGGCCGAATCACCGTACGCGAAGATCGCGGTGATGCCGCACATCAGACCCGCCGCCGCCAGTACCGCAACCCGAGGAGGAGCAGGAAGGCGACGCCGCCGAACCCGTAGCCGAACCACTTCGTGGCCTGGGCCACGGTGAGGATGGCCGCCGAGGCGAAGAGCAGCGACACGAGCCAGATCCAGAAGATCGCTTTCGTCGCGCTGCCGTAACGGGTGATGAGGATGTGATGGATGTGGCGGCGGTCGGCGCTGAAGACGCGCGTGATGCGGTGGATGAGCGACTCGGCCTGGCCGCCGAAGCGCTGCTTCATCACGATCAGCGTGTCGATCACCGGCAGCGCCAGGGCGACGATCGGGCCGCCGATGAGGATCGCCGTCGGCGACTTGGTCGGCTGCGCGATCGACGCCGCGGCGAGGAGCAGTCCGATGAACATGCTCCCGGTGTCGCCCATGAAGATCTTCGCGGGCGGCTTGTTCCACGGATAGAAGCCGGTCAGGCTGCCGGCGAGCGCGGTCATCACCAGGAGCGAGATGGGATCGTCCCGCAGCACGGCGATGACCATGAAGGCCACGGCCGTGGTCAGCGCGACGACGGTCGCCAGCGAGTCCATGCCGTCGATGAAGTTCATGGCGTTGATGACGCCGACGATCCAGAGAATGGAAGCCACGATGCCGAGGGCGCCGAGCTCGAAGACCTGGCCGGCGATGGAGATGAAGTCGAAACGAAAGCCGAAGAGGACCAGCACCACCGCGGCCCCGGTCTGCACGACGAACTTCTTCGGCGCGTCGGCGCCGAGGACGTCGTCGTAGACGCCGAGGCCGACGATGAGCGAGCCGGCGGCGAGCAGTCCGAACAGGTATTGCAGGTTGGCGGTGAGGACCGCCGATCCGTTCTGGTTCGCGCCGAGCATGAGCAGCGGAAAC
This sequence comes from Thermoanaerobaculia bacterium, assembly GCA_035536275.1. Taxonomy (GTDB): domain Bacteria; phylum Acidobacteriota; class Thermoanaerobaculia; order Gp7-AA8; family Gp7-AA8; genus QHVT01. The sequence goes on along the minus strand of DATLOL010000182.1, from coordinate 44,148 downwards.
CCGAACCCGAAGATGATGGCCAGCCCGCCCAGACGAGAGGTGGCGTCGAGGTGCGTTTTGCGCGCGTCGGGCACGTCGACGAAGCCGATGTGCTCACTGGTGCGCTTGACGATCCCCGTGACGACATAGGCCGACGCGAGACTCGAAATGAACAGGAGCACGAGCGGCACCACCGTTTGCGCCATCTGTCCGGAGGATATCAAGAGAGGTTGCTGGTTGCTGTGTTGCTGGTTGCTTGCGATGCAGCGCCCTGAACCAGCAACCAGCAACCAGCAACGGGTATCATGCGCGCGACTTTCACGCTGAGGAGCGGATCGCATGGCCGAACTTCCCGGAATCGAGCGCGAGACACTGGACGTCGACGTCGTCATCGTCGGCGCCGGGCCGGCTGGTCTCGCCGCCGCGTACAAGCTCGCCCAGCTGATTCGCCTGCACAACGAATCAGACGCGGAGCAGAAGCTCGAAGGCATCTCCATCGCGGTCCTCGAGAAAGGCAAAGAGATCGGCTCGCACGGGATCTCCGGTGCGGTCATGGACCCGCGGGGCATCTCCGAGCTGATGCCGGACTGGCTCGATCGCGGCTGTCCGGTCGAGTCGCCCGTCACCACCGACGCGTTCTGGTATCTCACCGAGACGAAGAAGATCGCGGCGCCGATCATGCCGCCGCCCCTCCAGAACCACGGCAACTACGTCGTCTCCCTCGGCGAAGTCGTTCGCTGGCTCGCGCCGATCGTCGGCGAGATGGGTGTCGATCTGTTCCCGGAGTTCGCGGCCACGCGCGTGCTGGTCGAAGACGGCCGCGTCGTCGGAGTGCGCACCGGCGACAAAGGCATCGACAAGAACGGCCAGCCGAAGGCGAACTACGAGCCGGGCGTGGACGTGCGGGCGAAGCTCACCATCATCGCGGAAGGACCGCGCGGCACGCTGGCCAAGCAGCTCGCGGGCATGTTCGATCTTTACGCGGGCAAGAATCCGCAGGTCTACTCGGTGGGCGTGAAGGAGCTGTGGCAGCTCCCCGACGATCGCTATCCCGCGGGCAGCGTGATCCACACGCTCGGCTTCCCCCTGGACATGGACACGTTCGGTGGCGCCTTCATCTACGGCATGAAGGACCGCATCGTAGACATCGGCCTCGTGGTCGGTCTCGACTACAAGAACCCCACGCTCGATCCGCACAATGAATTACAGCGTCTGAAGCTCCATCCCTCGATCAAGGCGATCCTGCAGGGCGGCAAGATGATCGCGGCGGGCGCGAAGGCGATCCCCGAGGGCGGCTATTACTCGATGCCCCGGCTCTACGGCGACGGCTTCATGATCCTCGGCGATTCGGCCGGGTACCTCAACGGCGCGCGCCTCAAAGGGATTCACCTCGCCTTCAAGTCCGGCATCCTCGCCGCGGAGACGGCGTTCGCCGCGCTGCTGAACGGCGACGTGACGTCCGCGACGACGAAGCAGTACGACGAGCTGTTCGAGGCGTCGTGGGCGAAGGACGAGCTCTGGACGCAGCGCAACTTCCACCAAGCCTTCAATCAGGGCCAGATCGCGGGCATGCTCAACGCGGGTCTGGGGATGGTCACAGGAGGCCGCGGATTCGGCGTCGCCGGCCGACTGGAAGGGCACTCCGGTCACGAGCGGATGGTGCGCCTCAAGCGCTACTTCGGATCGGACGACCCGCATCCGCCGGCGAAGGTGAAGTACGACAACAACTACACGTTCGACAAAGTGACGAACGTGTACAACGGTGGCGTCATCCACGAGGAGAACCAGCCGGCGCATCTGCTGATCATGGACACCGAGGTGTGCATCAGCCGCTGCACGGAGGAGTACGGGAACCCGTGCTTTCACTTCTGCCCGGCGCAGGTGTACGAGCCGCAGCCGACGCCGGACGGGCGGGGGCGCGTGCCGTTCCTCAACTTCACGAACTGCTTTCACTGCAAGACCTGCGACATCATGGATCCGTATCAGGTGATCACCTGGGTGCCGCCGGAGGGCGGGGGCGGTCCGGACTACAAGAAGCTGTAGTGTGACGCCGCGGGCGCGCGCGCGTCTCATTTGTTGATGAGAATGCAAGCGCACCGCACTGATGTTGCACCGGCTACCTTCATGGCCACCGACCCGGTTCCAGTCCCGCGCGCACTCGACAGGATTGCGGCGCTGCAGACGAACGTCGAGCGCGTCATCCGCGGCAAGTCCGAGGTGGTGCAGTTCTGCATTGCGGCGCTGCTGGCGAAGGGGCACATCCTGCTCGAGGACGTTCCCGGCGTCGGCAAGACCACCCTCGCCCACGCGCTGGCCCGTTCCCTCTCGCTCGAGTTCCAGCGCATCCAGTTCACCAGCGACCTGCTGCCGGCGGACATCGTCGGAGTGACGATCTACAACCAGGACCTGCAGGAGTTCGAGTTCGTCTCGGGACCGGTCTTCACGAACGTCCTGCTCGCTGACGAGATCAATCGCGCCACGCCGAAGTCGCAGTCGGCGCTGCTCGAGGCCATGAGCGAGGGAACGATCACGATCGAGAAGCGCCGCATGGCGTTGCCCGATCCGTTCCTGGTGATCGCCACGCAGAACCCGATCGAGCACGTCGGCACGTATCCGCTGCCGGAGTCGCAGCTCGATCGCTTCCTCATGAAGCTGACCATCGGCTACCCGAGCGCGAACGACGAGAAGCAGCTCCTCCGCGCCGGCGGAGCGCAGGACGCGCTCGAGCACCTGCAGCCGGTGCTCGATGCCGACGAGCTGCGCGAGCTGCAGCGGCGCGTCGGCGCGGTGCACGTCAGCGAGGCCCTGGTCGAGTATCTGATGAGCATCGTCCACACCACGCGCTCGCACGCCGAGGTGGCCCTCGGCGTTTCCACCCGCGGCGCGCTGACGTACTTCAAAGTCTGTCAGGCGCTGGCGATGGTCAGCGGCCGCGACTTCGTGGTGCCGGAGGACGTGAAGCGTCTGGCCGCGCCGGTGCTGTCCCATCGCATCGTGATGAAGGACCGCCGCATCGAGCGCGGCGACCATACGGCGGAGGCGCGCTTCATCCAGCGGATCGTGAATGAGATTGCGGTACCAAGATGAGTGAGTGCTGACTAGTGTCATCCCGCGCCTTGGCGCGGGATCCCCCACCGACGGAGCGGGCACTGGGGTTCCAGCAGGGGATTCCGCGCCGAAGGCGCGGAATGACACATCAAGACCATGTCTGACTTCGAATTCAAAGGCGTCGTTCGCTTCACCCGGATCGGCACGATCTACCTGATCACCACGCTGATCCTCGCGATCTCCGCGATCAACACGGGCAACAACGCGCTCTACATCGGCGTGTCGCTGATGCTCGGATCGCTGCTGCTGAGCGGTCTGGCGTCGAAGGGCGGGCTCAAACATCTGCACGCCGGGGTCGGTGCACTGGACGACGTCTGGGCGGGACGGCCTGTGCGCGCGACGCTCACCCTGCGCAACGACTCGCGCCTCTGGAACGTACGCGACGTGGTCCTCACGTCCGAGGCCTTGGCCGAGCCGGTGCTGATCCCGGTGGTGCCGCGGCGGCAGTCGATCACGATCGAGGCGACGTTCCTCTTCCGCAAGCGCGGGCTCGCCCATGTCAACGCGATCGACTCGTACACGCGCTATCCGTTCGGCTTTTTCCTGAAGAAGCGCCGCCTCCGCCTCACCGGCGAGGTCGTGGTCTACCCGCGTCTCCTCGCCGACGCCACTACCGATCGCTTCCGCGCCACGCACGGCGAGCAGACCACCGCGAACCGGCCGGGCATCAGCAGCGAGATCCACTCCTTCCGCGAGTACTCGCGCGGCGACTCGCTGCGCCACGTGCACTGGAAAAAGTCCGCGAGCCTCGGCCGCTGGATCATGAAGCAGACCGACGCCGAGTCGGCGAAGTCGGTGCATGTGGTCGTCGACCCGTATCTGCCCAAGGGTGCGAGCGAAGAGTCGTTCGACGAGATGGTGTCCGAGGCGACCACGTTCGTGTATCACGCGGCGAGGGACGGCTTCGACGTGACGATGTCGCTGCCGCGCGCGACGTACCGGACCCGCGAGGGCGAGGCGGCCTCGCCGCTCTTCCGCGCGCTGGCGCTGATCGAGCCGGCCTTCGAGCCGGTGCATCAGGTGGTCGAGCGCAACACCGCGCTCTTCACGATGGGAGGCCGCCGTGACGCGAAGAGCGCGTGAGCTGGAGATGCTCCTGCTGGCGATGTTCGCGGCCGTGCCGCTGTACTTCACGTTCGCGATCTCGACTGGCGCGCTGATCCTCTTCCACGTCGTCCTGTCCCTGATCGTCTTGCGCGTCGCGTTCGGGCGGACGCCGGAGCTCGTGCCGGCGCGGCTGATGCGCTGGGTGGCGATGTTCTACGTGCTGTTCTACGTCGTCGACGCGGCGGTGCTCTCCCGCAGCGCCATCGCGGCGTCGACGCATCTCGTGCTCTTCATCGCCGTCTACCAGCCGATCGAGTCGGTGCACCGGCAGAACCATGCCCAGCGCCTGCTCACCACGGCCCTGATCTTCATCGCCAGCATCGCCACGTCGACGCACATCACCATCGTGCTGTTCGTGCTCGTGTTCGCGTTCTTTGTCTTCCGTCAGCTCATGCACGTGAGTCACGAGGAGACGGTCCGCTCGATCGGACACGGATACGGCGAGGCCCCCGTGGGGCGCGCGGCGGTGTTCTACCTCGCCGGCGCGACGGTCATCGGCGCACTGCTCTTTCCGCTGCTTCCGCGTCTGCGTAATCCGGTCATCCGCGGGTTCATGGGGCCGCTGGCCGGATCGTCGACGTCGCTCCGCGAGACCATCAATTTCAATGAGGGACGGGCGACCGTCGGCGACGCCACGGTCGTCGCGCGCGTGTGGATGGACCGCGAGACGCGCGACACCTTCACCCCTTTGCGGCTGCGGGGGATGATCTACGACACCTACGAGGGCGGCGAATGGCGTCAGACCTTCCGCGGACTGCGCGCGGTGAACCAGGACGGCACGACGTTCGTCGTCGGCCGCGCGACCGGCGTCGGGAGTCCGGCCATCGTGGAGATGCGTGCCCAGCGCGGCAAGGTCTATCTGCCGTCCGCGACGTTCGCCATCTCCGGTCTTTCGACGCTGTACGAAGGTCCGGCGCGCGAGACCTACTACACCTACGACGACGGGCCGCTGACGATCGCAGTACGGATGTCGTCCGACACCGAGCCGACGCGGCTCGCACGCGCGAAGATGAGCGGCTATCCGATCTCGCCGGCCGTCGAGACGCTGGCCCGCACCATCGTCGGCACCGAGCAGCGGCCGGAGAAGAAGGCGGAGCTGATCGAGCGCTACCTCGTCACGAACTTCCGCTACGTCCCGAACGATCAGGCTGCGCCGGCGATGTCGCTCGAGCGGTTCCTGCTCGTCGAGCGCGGCGGCCACTGCGAGTATTTCGCGGCCGGGATGGTGGCGCTGCTGAACGCCGTCGGCGTGCCGGCGCGCATCGCGGGCGGCTTCTACGGCGGCCAGCTGAATCCGCTCACCGGCTACTACGCCGTGCGACGCGAGGACGCGCACGCGTGGACGGAGGTCTGGACGGGCGCGCGCTGGATGACCTTCGACTCGACGCCGCCGTCGCTGCGGCCCGGCGCGGCGCCGGAGAATGCCGTTCGCTTTTACCTCGCCGCGGTCGGCGACTCGCTGACGTTCTTCTGGGACCGCTACGTCCTCACCTTCGGCCTCGGCGACCAAATCTCGCTCTTCGAGGATCTGGCCATGCTCGCCTCGACGGCGATGGAGTCGATGAGCGAGCGCCTGCGCGCCGACGTGCGGACCGTCGGCGCCGGAGGCTTCGGGAAGTTTCTCGTGCTCGTCGTCGCGGCCGGGGTTGTGCTGATCCTGCTGCAGCGTCGGCGGCGGCGTCTGTTCGACGTGCTGGCCGCGTATCTGGCGGCGCAGGGGATCAGCGTCGGTCCGGCGATGACGATGGAGGAGGCGCTGCGCGCGCTGCGCGAGGAGCACCCCGAGGCGGCGGAGGAACTGGAGCCGCTGATCGCGATGTACGAGCAGGAGACCTTCGGCGGCCGGCCGGATCGCGCCCGCGCGCGGGCGATCAAACGCAAGCTCGCCGAGCTGCGCACGTAAGGCTCGATACCTGTGGAGGGCGGCCGCTTCGGCCGCCGGTGGCCGAGAGCGGCCACCGCTCCACAGGCGACCTGACGCGTTACTTCACCGTGGGCAACCGCCGCGGGTTTCGCATGAGCGCCACCATCTCCCGCACCGCCGCCTCGAGCCCCACGAGGGAAGCGCGGGAGATGATCGAGTGCCCGATGTTCAGCTCCTCGATCTCCGGGATCGTGGCGATGCCGTCGACGTTGCGATAGGTGAGGCCGTGGCCGGCCAGCACGATCAGGCCGAGCTTCTTCGCGGCGCGCGCGGCGACGGCCAGCTTGTCCAGCTCCGCGGGCCAGGCGCCGTTGCCGTCCTTCCACGCATCCGCGTATTTGCCGGTGTTGATCTCGATCTTCGGCGCGCGCAGTTTGTGGCACTGGCGGATCTGTTCGAGGTCGGGGTCGACGAAGACCGACACGTCGATGCGCGCGTCGAGCAGTTGGGCGATGCTCTTCTCCACATTCCCCGCGTGCAGCACCACGTCCAGGCCGCCCTCGGTCGTAACCTCGTCGCGGCGCTCCGGCACGAGCGTGACCTGATGCGGCTTGATGGTCTGGGCGATACGGACCATCTCGGTGGTCGAGGCCATCTCGATGTTGAGATGCGTCGTCACGGTGCGGCGCAGGAGCTCGACATCGCGATCCTGGATGTGACGGCGGTCGCCGCGCAGGTGCACGGTGATGCCCTGGGCCCCGGCCAGCTCGCACAGGACGGCGGCGGCGACCGGATCCGGCTCGTCGGTCTTACGCGCCTCGCGGATCGTGGCGATGTGATCGATGTTCACTGCTAATCTCATGGAGGCAGGGTAGCAGTGTGAAACCGCGTCATAGATACGCTGTCATAGCGGTGGTCCTCGCGCTCGTCGCGGGAGGCGCGTATCTCGCGGCGCCGCTGCTGCTGCGCATCGTCCGTCCGCCCGCCCCCGTCCGCCCGCGCACGGTCGGCGACGTGGTCGCGAGGTACGGCCCGGCCGCGCGTGCGCGACTCGCGCCGCACTTCAAGCGCGCCGGCGTCAACTACCCGCCCCGGGAGATCGCCGTCCTCGTGCTCAAGCAGGAGCGCCGCGTCGCGATCTGGGTGCGCGGCGGAAACAAGTGGCGCTTCCTGCGGAACTATCCGATCCTCGCCGCCAGCGGACACGCCGGACCGAAACTGCGCGAGGGCGACCGGCAGGTGCCGGAGGGCGTGTATCGCATCGCCCACCTCAATCCGAACAGCAGCTATCACCTGTCGATGAAGGTCGATTATCCGAACGCCTTCGACCGGCGCATGGCCCAACGGGACGGCCGCACGCGCCTCGGCGGCGACATCTTCATCCACGGCAAGGACGTCTCCATCGGCTGCGTCGCCCTCGGCGATCCCGCCATCGAGGAGCTCTTCACGATGGTCGCGCAGACGGGACACGGGAACGTGCGAGTGATCATCGCCCCGAACGATCTCCGCGTCCGCGGTCCGATCCTGCACGATGATTCGCCCCTCTGGTCACGCGATCTCTATCGCACTGTCGCCGCGGCGCTGGCGGCGTTTCCGGTGTGGATGGAGTCGGATGTGGCGATGGATGTGAGGGGGATTCCGAAGGGGACGTTTGGGAAGTGAAACGTTTTGCCGGTTCCTGGTTGCCCGCGAAGCATGGGCTTCGGGCCATGAGTCGCGAGCAACCAGCAACATAGCAACCAGCAACATGTTGCGGGAGTGCGCGGCCTTCATCCGCTGTTGCCCGTTCGTCACCATGCTCTACCGCTTCGAAAACGTCGAGAAAAGCTATGGTCCCCACGACGTCCTCAAGGGCGTCAGCTGGCAGCACAACCCCGGCGAGCACGTCGGCCTGGTTGGCCGGAACGGCGCCGGCAAGACCACGCTCTTCCGCCTCCTCCTCAAGCAGGAAGAAACCGATCGCGGCCAGATCATCCGCTCCTCGGGCATGACCATCAGCCACGTCGGCCAGCATCTCCAGGCCGAGCCGGGGATGTCGCTGTTCGACTTCGTCGAGACCGCCTTTGCCGACGTGCTGGCCATCGATCGGAAGATGCGCGCGATCGAGCACGACCTCGCCGATGTCGACCGCCCCGAACACGACCGCCTGCTGGAGAAGTACTCGGAGCTGCAGCACGACTACGAGCACGCCGACGGCTACCGTCTGCACGCGCTGGTCGAGCGCGTGCTGACCGGCGTGGGATTCGCGGAGAAGGCGGAGTGGGAGCGTCCCATCCACGCGTTCAGCGGCGGCCAGCAGAACCGGGCCATGCTCGCGCGCGTGCTGCTGACCAAGGTCGATCTGCTCCTCCTCGACGAGCCGACGAACCACCTCGACCTCAAAGGCATCGAGTTCCTCGAGGAGTTCCTGCAGGAGTTCAAGGGCAGCTACCTGCTGATCTCGCACGACCGCACTTTTCTCAATCGCACGGTGGGCAAGATCGTCGAGCTCGCGCACGGAAAGCTCATCGAGTACCCGGGCAACTACGAGAAGTTTCTCCAGCTCCGCGGCGAGCGGATGGAGAAGATGGCCAAGGACTACGAGCGCCAGCAGGAGTACATCGCCGAGACTCAGGACTTCATCCGCCGAAACCTCGCCGGCCAGAAGACCAAGCAGGCCAAGTCGCGCCGCAAGCTGCTGGACAAGCTCGACGAGGTCGAGCGGCCGGAGACCGACGAGACGCTGGCGAAGTTCAACCTCGACGGCGGCGCGCGTTCCGGCGCGGTGGCCTTGACCCTCGATCACCTCGCCGTGGGCTATCCGAACAAGCGCGTCATGAACGACTTCTCGCTCCAGGTCCGCCGCGGCGAGCGGTACGCGATCATGGGTCCGAACGGCTCCGGGAAATCGACGCTGCTCAAGACCATCGCTGCACGCATCCCGCCGCTCGACGGCACGGTGGCGTACGGCCAGAACGTCCAGGTCGGCTATTACGACCAGACCCTCGGCGACCTGAAACCGATCGGCCGGGTCATCGACGAGGTGTGGGACATCGACACGCGGCAGACCGAGGAGGAGGTGCGCTCGTATCTGGCGCAGTTCTCGTTTTTCGGCGAGGACGTGTTCAAGAAGACGCGCGATCTCTCCGGCGGCGAGAAGGGACGCCTGGCGCTGGCGAAGATCATGTACGTCGGCGGCAACGTCATGCTCCTCGACGAGCCGACGAACCATCTCGACGTCTACACGCGCGAGGCCCTCGAAGAGGCGCTGGAGAACTTCACCGGCGCGCTGATCGTCGTCTCGCACGACCGCTACTTCATCGACCGCGTGGCCGAGAACATCATCGTGGTCGAGGACGGCACGGGCGAGGTGTACCGCGGCAACTACAGCGAGCTGGTGGCAAAGTTCGCGGAGGGAAATGCGCAGGCGGTCAGTGGAGCGGCGGCCGCTCCGGCCGCCGACAAACCCAAACCGACTCCGGCGGCCGAAGCGGCCGCCGCTCCACGAGGGACCGTCGACCGCACCGAACAGCGACAGCGCGCCAAGCGCCTCAAGAACATCGACGAGGAGATCGCCGCGCTCGAGGCCCGCATCGCCGGCGTGGAAGGGGAGCGCGAGCGCAACGAGCTCTTACTCTGCTCTCAAGAAGTCTTCCGCGACGGCGAGCGCGTCAAGAAAATCCAGCAGCAGCAGCACGACCTCAAGTCGATGATCGATCTCCTCTACGCCAAATGGGAATCGCTGGCGCGGGAGAAAGAGGAGCTCGAGAGCGCCGCGGTCTAGCGTCCGGTATCATCGGCCGGTCGGCATAAGGAGCGCGCCATGGCATTCGCATTTCCCGCCACCTGGGCCCCTCAGATCCGCAGCGTCCTGCGCATCGTCGCGGGGCTGATGTTCATGCTCCACGGCACGCAGAAGATGGTCGGCTTTCCCGATCCGGGAGCGAAGTTGCAGGCCCACGCACCGACGCTCATCAAGGCGGCGGGCATGATCGAGATCGTGTGCGGCGCGCTCATCGCCGTCGGCCTGCTGACCAGCATCGCCGCGTTCATCGCGTCCGGCGAGATGGCCGTCGCGTACTTCAAGCAGCACGCGGGCGACGGGTTCTGGCCGACCCTGAACGGCGGCGAGCTGCCGGTGCTGTACTGCTTCGTGTTCCTCTACTTCGCATTCGCCGGACCCGGTCCGTGGTCGATCGACGCGATGATGGGGCGCGGGCGAGGTCGGCGCGTTTGACGCTGCACGCCGCGATCATTGCCGTCGGCTCGGAGATGCTCGGGCCGACGCGCGTCGACACGAACTCGCTGAAGATCACCGCCGCGCTGGAAAGCTTCGGAATTCCGCTGGTGCGCAAGTCCATCGTCGGCGATCGGCTGGAGGATCTCGTCGCCGAGATCCGTTCCGCGACCGCCGAGATCCTCATCATCACGGGCGGTCTCGGGCCGACCGAGGACGATCTCACGCGCGAGGCGCTGTGCGAGGCGTTCGGGCTGACGATGGAGATCGATGAGTCGATCGCGCAATGGATTGCGGCGCGTTTCGCGGAACGCAGCCTGCGGATGCCGGACGTCAATCGCAAACAGGCGAACGTCTTTCCCGGACAGACGACATTGCGCAACCAGCGCGGCACGGCGCCGGGATTTCACATCGAGGCCGCAGGCAAACAGGTCTGGGTCTTTCCCGGCGTGCCTCACGAGCTCGAGTGGATGCTCGCGACCTACTTTACGCCGTGGCTGGAGAGCGTCAGCGGCGGGCGACGTCGCCACCGCCGCGTGCTGAAAATCGCCGGCGTCACCGAGTCGGGCGTGGAAGAGAAACTGAAGCCGTATTACGTGAGGCATCCCGGCGAGCTGGTGACCATCCTCGCCAGCGGCGGACAGATCGAGGTTCACCTCGGCGGTGAATCCCTCGATGACATCGCGACGCGCGAATCCGAGATCACGAACATTTTCGGGCATCGCCTCTTCGGCTTCGACGACGACACGCTGGAAAGCGTCGTCGGTGCGCTCCTGCTGAAGCGCGGCGAAACGCTGTCGACCGCCGAATCGTGCACGGGCGGACTCCTCGGCTCGCGCATCACCGACGTCGCGGGCAGCTCCGCCTACTACCTCGGCGGCGCGATCTGCTATACGGCCGCTGCGAAGACCAGTCTGGCCGGCGTCGATCCCGAGCTCATTCGCGCGAACGGCGAAGTGTCCGAGGCGGTGGCGACGGCGTTGGCGCGCGGGGTGCGGGAGCGGTTTGGGAGCACGTGGGGCGTCGGGATCACGGGCATTGCCGGTCCGACGGGCGGGAGTGACGAGAAGCCGGTGGGCACGGTGCACATCGCCGTCTCGGGCGCGAACGGCGACACGCATCGCAAGCTGTTCTGGCCCGCCTCGCGCACGATGGTGAAGTGGTTCTCCACGCAGGCGGCGCTGGATCTGCTGCGCCGGCAGTTGCTGTAACGGCGACCTTGTGGAGCGGCCGCCGCTCCACAGATGCTGCTACCCGCGAAGGCGTAGCACGTTCGAGATCACGTCGTTGTAGAGCACGACGATCATGAGCGTGGCCAGCACGGCGAAGCCGAACTGCTGGATGCGCTCCTTCACGCGCAGCGACAGATCGCGCCGGGCGATGCCTTCGATCAGCAGGATCATGATGTGGCCGCCGTCCAGGACGGGGATCGGCAGCAGGTTCATGATGCCGAGCTGCAGCGAGATCATGGCCATGAGGCCGAGCATGCCGCGCACGCCCCCCTCACGCAGAGTCTCGCCGGACAGACGGGCTATGTTGATCGGGCCGCTCAGCTCCTTCACGCTGCCTTCGGGCCGGAAGAGGCGGCGTACCGCGGCACCGGTCAGGCGGAGCATCTTCCAGTTCTCGCCCACGCTGTAGCGAAACGCCGGCACGAGGCCGAGCTTGGTGGTCTTCGTCTGCGGCACGACACCGCGCGACACCGCCATGTCGGCGTCGGTGGTCGCAGGGATGGTGATCCGCACGATCTGCTGTCCGCGCGCGATGTCCAGCGCGACGACCTTCGTCTTCTGCTCGTTCGAGAGGAGCGCGTACTCTTCGAGAGTACCGATCGGCTTTCCATTCGCACGCACGATCGTGTCGCCCGCGCGCAGTCCCGCCTTCGCAGCCGGTGAATCCGGTTCGACGCGCCCGACGATCGGATCGCTGCCGAACATGATCCCGGCGCGGCCGATGGGACCGAAGTCACCGTCCTCGCGCGCGGGCGTGAGCATCGTCGTCCGCTGCGCGCCGCCGCGCTCATACACGATCGGGAGCGGCGTCCCGGCATTCATCGAGATGAGCAGACGCGCGTCCTGGTAGTCGTGGATCGGCTCGTCCTTGATGCGGAGGAGGCGATCGCCGGGCTGCAGTCCCGCTTTCTCCGCGGGCGTGCCCTTCTCGACCTGCGCGACGACCGGCTTGGTGATGCGCTCTTCGAAACCGATCATGGCGATGGCGGCCATGAACGTCACTGCGATCAGCACGTTCATCATCGGGCCGGCGAAGAGGATCAGAAAGCGCTGCCACTTCGGCTTGGACAGGAACTCGTCCGGATTCCCGGCCAGGTTCTCCTCGGGGTTGTCTCCGGCCATGCGCACGTAGCCGCCGAGGGGGACCAGCGAGACGCGGTAGTCCGTGTCGCCTTTACGGAAGCCGAAGAGGCGCTTGCCGAAGCCGAACGAGAAGACCAGCACCTTGACGCGAAACAGCTTCGCGAAGATGAAGTGCCCGGCCTCGTGAACGAAGATCAGGAAGCCGAGGACGATGACGACGGCGAGGATATTGGTAGCGAAGATCTGAGCCATAGGAGTTGCTGGTTCCTGGTTGCTGGTTCCTTGCGGCTCATCGTAGCAAGCCAGCAACCAGCAACCAGCAACTAGTAACCAGGCGCAACAAGCGCCTGTCGCGCCTCGTTCCTGGCCCAGGCATCCCAGTACAGCGCGTCGTCGACCGACCGCACCGCGCTGACCTGCCCGGCGTGCCTGTCGAGCACGCGCGACACCATGTCTACGATTCCGGTGAACGGAAGTTCTCCGGCCAGGAACCGCTCGACGGCGACCTCGTTCGCCGCGTTCAGCACCGCCGGCATCGAGCCGCCTTCACGGAGGGCCGCGTAGGCGAGCTCCACGGCGGGGAAGCGGCGCGCGTCGATGGGGAGGAACTCGAGCGAGCGCATCTTCGCCAGGTCGAGGCGCGCGAACGGTGCGGGCACGCGCTCGGGATAGAGGAGCGCGTACTGGATCGGAAACTTCATGTCCGTCGTCGAGAGCTGGGCGATGATCGAGCCGTCGACGTACTCGACCATCGAGTGCACGATCGACTGCGGGTGGATGACGATGTCGATCTGGTCGGCGGAGAAGTCGAAGAGGTGATGGGCCTCGATGACCTCCAGCCCCTTGTTCATCATCGTGGCCGAGTCGATCGAGATCTTGTTGCCCATCCGCCAGGTCGGATGGGCGAGCGCGGCCTCGATGCTGATGTCGTCGAACGTCGCCAGATCGCGTTGCAGAAACGGCCCGCCCGACGCTGTAAGGATGACCCGCTGTACCTCGGCGTGCGTCCCGCAGCGGATGGCCTGATGCACGGCGTTGTGCTCCGAGTCGACGGGAAGGATCTCGCCGCCGTGCTCCTTCGCCGCGCGGGTCATGACGTCGCCCGCGGCCACGAGGACTTCCTTGTTAGCGATGCCGACGCGCTTCCCTTCGCGGAGCGCAGCGTAGACCGCGGGAATGCCGGCCGCACCGACGATGGCCGCGATCACCGCATCCGTCTCGGGCATCGCCGCCACGGCGCACGCGCCCTCGATTCCGGGGATCACTTCCAGCCCCGGAAAGCGTGAGCGCAGCCGCAGCGCATCGGCCTCCGATTTCACCGAAACGAGCGACGGACGATAGCGCTCGATCTGCTCCGCGAGCAGCTCGACGTTGGCGCCGGCCGCGAGGCCAACGACGCGCAGTTGTTCAGGAAAGGAGTCGACCACTGCCAGCGTGCTGCGGCCGACGGAACCGGTGCTGCCGAGAATCGAGATCGAGCGCATGGTCATCCAGACATGATGTTGAGGGAACGAAAGCCATGCACGATCAGTGTCCAGTAGCAGTAGAGGATCGGCGCGGTGAACAGGATGGAGTCGAAGCGGTCGAGGAAGCCGCCGTGACCGGGCAGGAGCGTGCCGGAGTCCTTCACGTCGGCGGAGCGCTTCCACATTGACTCGGCAAGGTCGCCGATGACGCCGGCGATCGAGAGGATCACTCCCGCGATGATCGCGTGTACGAGCGGGAAGGTCTTGAAAAACGTGAAGTGGATGACGATCGCCGCGATCACCGACGTGACGATCCCGCCGATCAGTCCCTCCACGGTCTTCTTCGGGCTGATGCGCGGCGAGAGCTTGCGCTTCCCGAACGACTTGCCGAAGTAGTACGCGCCGGAGTCGCCGAGCCACACCACCAGCAGGAGGAAGAAGACCAGCTTCCAGCCGTCGGGGAAGTCGTTGCGCAGGCGGATGAGCGAGCCGGTGAGCATCCCCACATACGTCGTCGCCAGGACGGCTACGGCGCTCGACGGCAGCGAGTCCTCGAGCGGTTTGCGCGAGAACACGTACGAGGCGGGGATGAACAGCAGCGCCGCAAACACGCCCAGCTCGACAGACAGATCCTCGACGATGAACGCCGCCACGATGATGATCACGATCCCGATGCAGAGCGCGACCGGGATGTCGTAGCCCTTGTGCTTGCCGAGGTTGATGAACTCGACCAGGGCCAGGATGGCCACGATGAGGATCACGCCGTCGAAGACGTACTCGTGGCTCCAGCCGATCAGCCAGATGACCAGCGGCGCGGCGATCGCTGCCGTGATTTCGCGCGAGAAACGCATGTCAGGAGGCGGCCGAGTCGTCGGCCTCGATGAACATCTCCGAGTCCGGCGGCTCCACGCCGCCGTAGCGGCGCTCGCGCGACTGGAAGTCGACGATGGCCTCGAACAGGTGGCGCTTTCGGAAATCGGGCCAGAGCACCTTGGTCACGTGGATCTCCGCGTACGCGATCTGCCAGAGCAGGAAGTTCGACACGCGCAGCTCGCCGCTGGTGCGGATCAGCAGGTCCGGATCGTCGACGTTGGCCGTGTAGAGATGATCGGCGAAGAAGTCCTCGTCGATGACCGCGTCGGTCATCTCCTTCTCCCGGAGCGTGGCCATGATGCGGTTGCAGGTGTCGACGATCTCCGCCCGCCCGCCGGAGTTGAGCGCGATCTGGAAGAGCAGTCCCGTGTTCTGCGCGGTCTTCTCCTGCGCGTACCGGAGCTCGCGCTGCACGCTGGGATCCAGTCCGTCGACGCGCCCGATGGGCACGAAGCGGATGTTGTTCTCCATCAGCGTCTGCAGCTCCTTCCGGAGGTACTCCTTGAGGAGCATCATCAGCGTCGCCACCTCGTAGCGGGGGCGCTTCCAGTTCTCGACCGAGAACGCGTAGAGGGTGATGACGCCGAGCTCGAGACGGGCCGCGGTCTCGACGATCTCGCGAACCGAAGCGATGCCGGAGCGGTGGCCTTCGACGCGGGGGAGGCTGCGCGCGCGCGCCCAGCGACCGTTGCCATCCATGATCACGGCGATGTGCCGCGGCAGACGCCTCAGGTCGATTTTGTCGAGGAGCGACTCCTCGATCGACCCAGGCTCGCAGAGCTTGCGAACGTCGATCATCTCAGGGGGCGGATGTTAGTACCGGATCTCCCGCAACACCAGCCCCCTCGCGGGCGCCGTCCAGCGCGCCTCGCCGAAGAGCATCTCGGCGGAAAGCTTGCCACGGCCGACTTCGATCAGCGATCCGGCGATGCGCCGGACCATGTAGCGGAGGAAGCCGTCCGCGGTGACGGTGACCCGCACGACGCTCCCCTCGCGGACTACGTCGATCGAGGTGATCGTTCGGGTCGTCGTCGACACTTCGGGATCGGCTACGGTGAACGCCGCGAAGTCGTGCGTTCCTGCGAGCTGCTGTGCCGCGCGATGCATGGCCGCCTGATCCAGCGGCTTCGGGACGTGCGCGTGAGTCTCGGCGGCAAAGACGTCGGCGACCTCCGCGTTCCAGATGCGGTACTCATACGTCTTCGACTTCGCGGAGAAGCGCGCGTGAAAGTCGTCCGCCACCTGCTCGACGTCGGTGACGCGGATGTCCGGCGGAAGGAGCTGGTTCAGGCCGAGGATGATGCCGCGCGGGGGGATCTCGAAAGGGACGTCCGCGTGCGCGCGCTGCGCGACGGCGTGCACGCCCGCGTCGGTGCGGCCGGCGCCGTGGAGGCGGACCTCCTGCTGGAACACCTTGGCCAGCGCTTCTTCAAGGGTGGCTTGAATGCTGGGCGCGTTGTTCTGAAACTGCCAGCCGCCGTAGCGTGTGCCGAGGTACTGGATGGTGAAGAGGAGGCGCATGGGTTTCTAGTTCACCCCGAGCGAAGTCGAGGGGTCAATGGAGCCCACGGCGAAGGCTCCGCTGACCCTTCGACTTCGCTCAGGGTTGAACGGAGAGACGGTCAGCGCATGTCCGAAGCAATAATCTGTTCGCGCGCAAACCCGGCCGTGTTCGAGATCTGGTCGACCACGCCGACCGAGATCCGGTTCAGGCCGCGCTCCATCAGCAGTTCCAGCGTGTACGTATAGAATTTGCCGCTGATGTTCTTGATCTGCGCCGTCGGCACGCGTACCTGGTGCGACTTGCGGGCGACGTCGGACATGTCGTTGTCCTTGTTCGCCACGACGACGTAGACGTCGAAGCCGCCCACGTAATCCGACTCGCCCTGGGGCAGGAGTGTCAACGCCTGCATCGGGATCTGCACGTCGACCGGCACGTGGAAGTACCCGTCCTCAGTCGGCACCGGCGTTCCGACGCGCGCCAGGATCCCCAGGTCGTTGTCTTTCACCCGATAGAGGAGGTTGGCGACGACGCGGTCGTTCATCTCCGCGTACATCGACTTCTCGACGAAGGTCCGGCGGTTGCGGACGCGGTACTCGCGGTTCTTGACCTTGACCTGGAGGTAGCGCTGGCGATCGACGCGCTCCGTGCCGGCGCGATAGCCGAGCGAGTAGTACGACTCGAGGTCGGACTGGATGCGGTCGAAGGCGGCGTTGAAGTTGTTGGTCTGCACCGAGGCCACGCCGCCGGTCATTTCGGCCATGAGCATCATCGACTCGGTGGTGTTGCTCGACGCGGCCTGGGACACGCTCGACGAAATGGGACGGGCGTGCTCGGCCGACATCTCCGTGCCGCCGGTGAGGCCGGCCGCGTGCACGGTGTACAGAGTGATGTTGTTCGCGTTCGCCGTCTTGGCGATGGACTGGATCAGGTTCGAGCCGTCGTAGGTCATGCCCTCGAGCATCGTCGAGCCAGTGGCCTGCCAGCCCTTCTCGCGGGCCATCTCGTCGATGAAGTAGAACATCTCCCGGCCCGGCTGCATGGGGAAGCCTTCGCTGGTGAGCACGAGAATCTTCTTGCCCTCGACGCCGGCCAGCGTGGACATCAGCGCGTTGATCGAGGAGGTGCTCTGCCGCAGGTCGTGCTCGACCGAGGAGGCGTAGGAGCGGGCCACGGAAATGGCGTCCGTGTACGACGACGACTCGCGGATGCGCTCCTCGGTCTGGCGGCGCTCGCTCTTGTGCGCGACGCCCAGCCCGGACTCGCGGGCCAGACCGTCGATCATGGTGAGAAGCGCGTTCGTGTCCGGCGTGAACGGCACGCGCACCTTCATGCTGCGGTTGTACGTGGCGATCATGGCCTCGTCGCCGGGGCGCATGACGGTCTTGACGAAGTCCTTCATCTCCGTGAACACGCGATTGCGGTTGAAGGGGGAGAGGGAGAGGTTGTCGACGTAGAAGATGATGCGCCGCTTCATGTTCTCGGGAACGGTCTTCGCGGCGAGGGCGGGGGAGGCGGTGGGCGGCGGCGCGACGGGCGCCTCGCCAACGACGTTCTTGGCGACCGATCCCTGCACTTCATAGAAGTTGCTGATCGGCTTGGCCACGCCGTTCTCGAGGATGGTGAAGTCCTCGGGCTTGAGGTTCGGGACGAAGTTGCCCTTCCTGTCCGTGACCACGACGTCGACGTTGATGATGCGGACGTCGATGTTCTCGACCAGGCGCGGCTGCTCGGGCTCGGCGGGTTTGCGCTGGGCGAGAACGGGGACCGCGAGCGCGGCGACGACGAGGACGGCGAGAGTACGTTTCAACAAAGGCCTCCGGGACTTTCGACGGATCGGGCCCGCGCACGTTACGCGCAAAAAAAGCGTGGCGCGCCTCGTGCGAGAATACAGGACCGACGGAAGGAAACCGGGGACCCCGAGGAAAACTTCCGGAGACGATAAGTGCAAGCGCTCAAACAAGATCCGCTCACGTTCTCCAAGATGGCCGGAGGCGGGAACGACTTCGTGGTCATCGACAATCGGAACGGCCGCGTGACCGATCCGGAGTCGCTGACCCGGCGGATCTGCACCCGCGCTCTCTCCGTCGGTGCGGACGGACTGATCCTCATCGAGCCGTCGGTGCGGGCCACCTTCCGGATGCGCTACTGGAACTCCGACGGCTCCCTCGGCGAGTTCTGCGGCAACGGCACGCGCTGCGCGGCCCGCTTCGCTTTCCTCAACGTCATCGCCGGACGGCGGATGTCCATCGAGACCGATTCGGGCATCGTCTCCGCCGAGATCGGCGAGGGCGGCATCGTCACCATCACCCTGCCGCCGCCGCACTCGTTCCGCGCGCAGCGTCCGCTGGCGATCGAAGACAGGACCATCCGCGGGTCGTCGATCCGCGTGGGCGTGCCGCACTACGTCGTGTTCATCGGCGACGGCCTCTGGTCGCAGAACATCGTGCCCCTCGGCCGCGCCATCCGTATGCATCCCGATCTGAAACCCGACGGCGGCGCGAACGTGAACTTCGTGACCGTGCGCGATCCGCACGCCATCGAGGTGCGCACGTACGAGCGCGGGGTCGAGAACGAGACCCTGGCCTGCGGCTCCGGCATCGTATCGTCGGCGGTGATCAGCGCGCTGTTCGGGAAGGTGCAGTCGCCCGTGTCGGTGCTGACGCGGAGCGGGATCACGCTGCAGGTGGAGTTCGCGATGCGCGAGGGGTATGTCGATGATGTGAGGCTGCGCGGTGACGCGCGGCTGATTTATCGCGCTACCATCACCCCCGAGACGCTCGAGGGGTTCGACCCCGAGTTCGTCCGCGACCCCGCGGCGAGCGTCACGGTCGCCTGATTGGAACATCTTCGCTGGATTGCCGCCGCGGCGCTGTCGGCGTACGCGTGCCATCTCGCCGTCCACCAGACGACGCCGATCGACGCCGCGCTGCCGCTCCTCGGCCTGGCCGTGACGGTTCTGGCCTGGCTCACGTATCCCGCGCTGATGCTGGGCGTGCCGCTGCTGATCCTCGCGGAGATCACGATCGGGGACGAGACGACGCGGTTGATCGCGTTCGGAGTGATCCTCGCGGCGAGCATTGCGATTGGAGCCACCGCCAACCGCCAACCGCCAACCGCCAACCCATTCATCGCCATCATCGCCGTCATCCTCCTCCGCTGGATCCCTCTTGATCACGTCCTCTGGGGCCGTGAGCTCGTCCTCCTCGCCCTCACCGCCGCGATCGTCTTCGTCCTCGGGCGCACACCCTTTGCGGTGCTCATCGGCGTTTTCACGGCGCTGATCACACCGGCCATCCCGATGCGCACGCTCTGGATCCCACTGGCCGTACTGATCGTGGCCGCGGTCGCGCGCACGTTCGGGCTGCCGAAACTGCGATTGACGTGGCCGAGCGCGGTCGGGCTCGCATTCGTGATGCTGTTCTTTGCCTGGAGCGGCATCGTCGCGCGCGCGTTTCCGTACTTTCTGCGTGCGCCGCATCCTCAGAAAGAGCGCTGGCATGTCGGTCACGCGCTGCCGGCAAGCGAGTCGCGCGTCTACGAGGTGCCGCACAACGCGAAGGCGCTCATCCTCTCCGGCGCCAACGTGGCGCACTTTCGACGGGGCATGCGACTGGGAACGATCGAGCCGGGCGGGATCGTTGTGCGCATCGACGACGCCGCGGACTGGGGCTACCTGCGCCGCGACGCGTTTCATCACGCGCGTAATCCGCTGCCCGGCGTCTCGGCCGGGAAGATTCGCGACTACGGCTACGCGGCCTGGGTGGACGGTGCCGGACGGGTGGAGCTGCCTCGCGGCGCGCGCGTCATCCGCGTGACCGCGGACGCGAAACTGCCGCGCGACGCCTCGCTGCAGGTCGAAGGGTTCGAGCTCGAGTGACCGTCGCGACCGTTCTCGCGCTGCTGCTCCTGCCGCTGGTCATCCTGCGGCGACGGACCCTCGCCGCGTACTACGGCACGATCGCGGCGATCTGGCTTTTCGCCACGATCGTGTGGCAGCGCGTTCCGCTGTTCGAGTGGACGTTCGTCGCAGTGACGGTGATCAGCTTCGCCGCGCTGGCGCTCTTCATCGCGGCGGGAGAGCACGTGCGCTGGTCGGTGAATCGCGCCGCGCTGATCGCGGCGGTCGTGTACGCGCTGGCAATCCCACGGATGCTCGACGCGCCGATCGACGGCGACGAGCCGTTCTATCTGCTCCAGACCGCGTCCCTCACCGCGGATTTCGATCTCGATCTCGCGAACCAGTACGCGAATCGCACTGCCGCCAAATGGGGTCGTGACAACATCACCGAGCCTCAGGTCGGCGATCCGCGCGGCGAGCACGGCGAGTTGTACTCGCGTCACGAACCGTTCCTGGCCGTGCTCATGGTCCCCGGCTACGCGTTGTTCGGCATCCATGGAGCGGTGGCCACCGTCGCCCTGTTCGGCGTGCTGCTCGTGCGCTCCACCTTGCGCTGGATGGAAGACGAAGGCGTGAGCGAGGAGGCCGCGCGCGGCGTGTTCGCGTTTTTTGCGTTCGCGCCGCCGGTGCTCTTCTACGCGACCCGCATCTGGCCGGAAGTCCCGGCGGCATTCTTCTTCGTCGAGGCCTTGCGCGGCATGCGTGAGCGCCGCTCGAAGCGCTGGCTTCCCGCCCTCCTCGGCCTGGTGCTGCTGAAGCTGCGCTTCGTGCTCGTGGCCGCCGGCGTCGTGGTCCGGCGCAAGATCGCCATTCCGATTCTCATCCTCCCGCTGCTGGTGATCTGGTTCATCACCGGCGACGCGGACAACGTGCACACCTGGCGCGAGCTGATTCCGATGAATCCAATGCGCTATCTCGTTGGCCTCGGTGGCCTGCTCGCGGACGGCATGAGTGGCATCGCCTTCCAGGCTCCGTTCTACCTGTTCGCCCTGTACGCGATTCTGCGCCGGAAAAAGACGCCGCACGGATTCCGTGCGGGGTTGCTGGCGTCGCTGCTCTACCTCTTCTATCTCGTCCCGCGCGGCGAGTGGTTCGGCGGATGGGCGCCGCCGCTGCGCTACATCGTGTTCCTGATGCCGGTCCTGGCGCTGGGCATCGCCTCCGTGTGGAAAGAGATTTCGCGAGGGGCGATCGCGCTCGTGGCGGCGTGGAGCGCGGGGCTCGTGATCTACGGCCTCACGTATCCGTGGCGGCTGTTCCACGAGTTCACGGGCGAGAACGCGATCGGCGAATGGCTCTCGCAAACGTACGAGAGCGACTTCTCGCGGCTCTTTCCCAGCTTCATCCGGCTCAATGAGGCGGCCTGGTGGGGAGTGGGCGCCATCGTCGTCGTCGCCTGTGGAGCGGCGGTCATAGGTCGTATAGGTCCTATAGGTCCCATAGGTCCTATCGCAGTATTCGCACTCGCGCTTGCCCTCGCGTTCAACGCCGGCACCCGCCCCGCGCGCGTCGTCGAGTTCGAGGACACGCACGTACGCCGCATCTCTGGGCGGATCTACCCCAACCCGTACACTCTCATGCGTGCAACCTATCGGCAGGGCTGGGTGCTCGACGCCGGCCAAGAGATCTCGTTCCTCGCGAAGGCCGGCACGCACGATCTCGACTTCATCACCGGTCTCGGCGGCGCATTCGAGCTCGCCGGGCGCACGTACACCGTGCGTCCCGACGTCCGCTATCAGCGCATTGCGGTCACCATTCCGAGCGACGGACGGCTCACGCTGCGCTGCCTCACCGGCGGCATCAATCTCGATCGCATGGAGCGGCGATGATCGACGTAATCGTGCTCGATCTCGACGGCGGCGAGATGCTCGAAGAGTGTCTGCTCTCGCTGCAGCGGCAGACCCGGCCGCACCGGGTGATCCTCTTTGACAACGGCTCGACCTCGCCCACGCGACAGGCCACGGCGCGCAGTGACGTGAACCTCGGTTTCGCCGGCGGCGCCAACGCCGCGTTCAAGCTCTGCACGGCCGAATACGTGGCCATCGTCAACAACGACGTCGTCCTCGATCGCGACTGGCTCGAGCACGTCGGCGACGCTCTCGACCGCGACGAGCAGCTCGCCGCGGTGCAGACCATCATCCGCACGCCCAACGGCCGCATCGACGGCGCCGGCATCGACATCAGCGACGGCACGTTCCGCCAGATCGGCCACGGGCAGGAGGTCGGCGAGCCGCTGGCGGTCGCCTGGGGCGTGAGCGCCACGGCCACCCTGTACCGGCGAGCGGCCCTCGGCGCGCGCATCTTCGACGAGCCTCTGTTCGCGTACTACGAGGACGTCGAGCTGTGCGCGCGGCTGCGCAAGGCCGGCTGGCGCATCGGCGTCCTGCCGGTGATCAAGGCCACACATCGCGGCTCCGCGACCGCGCACGTGCTCCCGCGCGCACGGCGGCTGCGCACGCGCAACCGCTATCTCGTCGCGCGCATGCATCCGGGCGTGGGGCGCGTCCGTTCGCTCCTGTGGGAAGATGCGCGGCTCGCGCTGCGCGGCCGCACTTCGCTGCGCGGCCTCATCGACGGCCTATGTTCCAGGTTGTAGTGCACACCCCCGACATCGTCGGCGACCGCATGGCCGGTCCCGGCATCCGCGCGTGGCATCTCTCGCGCGAGCTGGCGAAGCATTTCCCGACCACGCTCATCGCGAAATGTGAGGGGAGCGAGGCGGAAGGCGTTCCCGTGATCGAGCACAATACCGACGCTGCCCGCGCCGCCATGCGCGACGCCTCGGTGCTCATCGGCCAGCCCGCGCGCGGGTTCCGGAAACGCCGCGCCGGCCAGCGCATCGTCTACGACCTCTTCGATCCGCTGGTCCTCGAGCTCCGCGAGTTGTACGGCAGCATGCCCTCGCTCCGGCAGCGCGTGCACCTCGGCGCGGAGTGGTGGCGCCTGTCCGACGCGCTGATGCGCGGCGATCTCATGATGTGCGCCGCGCGGAAACAGCGCGCCTTCTACGAGAAGCTTCAGAGCGGGAGCGCGCCGTGGATCGAGGTCCCCTTCGGCATCGACCTCGGCGATGTGAAGGCCTGCGCGAAGCCGCAGGACGACATCGTCGTCTGGGGGGGCGGGGTGTGGGAGTGGCTCGATCCGGCCACGGCGGTGGAGGCGGTCGTGCGGCTCAACGCCGAGGGGACGCGCGTGAAGCTGCTGTTCCTCGGGCGGGCGCGGCCGAACAGCATGCAGCTCATCGACCGGCGCCGTGAGAGCCGCTTCGACACGCTCCTCGAGCGTGGCGGCCCGTTCGTGTCGGCGAATGACGCCTGGGTGCCGTATCGCGAGCGTCTGGCGTGGCTGCGCTCCGGCAAAATCGCTATCATGCTCCACCGTCGTACGGCGGAGGCCGAATACTCGATCCGCACGCGTTTGTTCGACGCGATCGCCGCCGGAATCCCCGTCATCGCCAGCGCCGGCGGCTTCGCCGCCGAGCTGGTCGAGCAGGAAGGCCTCGGCATTGTCGTCTCGCCAGGCGATGCCGCGGGAGTGGCCGTGGCCATCCGCCGGCTCCTGACGGACGACGAACTCTATTTCAGTTGCGTAAAAGGTCTCGAGCGCATCCGGCCGCGGTTTGCGTGGGAGCTGGTGACACGCCCGCTCGTACGCGCGGTCGCGGAAATGCGAACATAGCAATGGCAAACGTGATGTTCGACATCGGAGAAGAAGCGCCGCCGCGCTCGGGCACGCGCGTGCTCGACCTCTCCGTTCTCATCGTCACCTGGAACAGCGAGCGCTGGATCGATCGCTGCCTCGGGTCCATTCCCGCCGCCTGCGAAGGCCTCGAATACGAGGTCATCGTGCACGACAACGCCTCGGCCGACGGCACGGTGCGCCATCTGCGCGACGCGAACGTGATCCGCTCGACGGTCAACGCAGGATTCGCAGGCGGGATGAACCGCGCCTTCGCCGCGTCGTGCGGCCGCTACGTCTTTCTCCTGAATCCCGACTGCGAGCTCGCCCCGCGCGCGCTCACGAACCTGCTCGAGTTCATGGAGTCGCATCCGAAGATCTCCGCGGCCGTGCCGCTGCTGATCGACGAGAGCGGCGACTCGCAGCGCGAGTTTCAGATCCGCCGGCTGCCGACCCTGGCCACGCTCGCCGCGGAGGTGCTCCTCCTCGACAAGCTCTTCCCGACCAACCGCGCCACCGCGCACTATCGCTATCACGACCTCGATCTCACGCATCCGACCCGCATCGAGCAGCCCGCGGCCGCGGCGCTGCTGCTGCGGCGCACGGTGATGGAGGAGATCGGCCTGCTCGACGAGCAGTTCGCGCCGGCGTGGTTCGAGGACGTCGACTACTGCCGCCGCCTGGCCGAGGCGAAGAAGGAGCTGTGGGCGGTGCCGAGCGCGGAGGTGCGTCACTTCGGCGGCGCGTCGCTCGAGCACATGCCCTTCTCGCGCTTCGTGGGCATCTGGTACGGCAACATGTGGCGCTATGCGAACAAGTGGTTCGGGCGCGGCCAGGTGGAGGCGCTGCGCTGGGCGATCATCGTGGGGATGCTGCTCCGGTGTGCCGCGGGCTTCGTGGGACTGCGCCCGCACGGCGTGACGCGCGCCGAGGCGTTGCGCGCGTACTCGGGAGTGCTGAAGAGCGCATTCGATCGATGGCACAGCTCTCGATCGTCCTCGTGACCTGGAACAGCGCGCGCTACCTGCGCCGCTGCCTCGACGGAATCGCCCATCAGACGCATCCCGACGGGGAGCTCATCGTCGTCGACAACGCCTCGGCCGATGAATCGCTGTCGATGCTCCCCCCGCACGCGCGCGTCATTCGCAACGACACGAACCGCGGATTCAGCGCGGCGGTGAACCAGGCTTTACAGGTCGCTTCGGGCGAGCTGATTCTCGTCGTGAATCCCGACTGTCATCTCCTGCCCGAGTACGCGGCGCAACTGGCGAGCGTGTTCGACGATCCGACTGTTGGTTCCGCGACGGGCCTGCTCGTTCGCGCGAAGGGTTTCGACATCGAGCCGACCGACGCGATCGACTCCGCGGGCATGCGCATGACCCGGAACGGCCGACATCTCGACATCACGGTCCGTCCCGCATCGCGTACGGAGGTCTTCGGGGTGAGCGGCGCGGCGGCGATGTTCCGCGCGTCGTTTCTGCGCGATGTGAGCGTTCACGGCGAGGCCCTCGACGAAGACTTTTTCGCCTATCGTGAGGACGCCGACCTGGCCTGGCGCGGGCGGCTCTTCGGATGGCGCTCGGTGTGCGAGCCGGCCGCGGTCGCGTATCACGTGCGGCGCGTGAAGCCCGAGGCGCGACGCGAGCTGCCGGCGGACGTGAACATGCACTCGGTCAAGAACCGCTTCCTCTTGCGCATCAAAAACGAGGGCGCGTATCTGGCGCTGCGGAACTTCCCGTTCGAATTCGCGCGCGACCTGTTGGTCCTCGCCGCGGCGCTGACCGTGGAGCGCACGTCACTGGCGGCGTTCGCCTGGCTCTGGCGCAATCGCGCGCGCGTGCTGGCGAAGCGGCGCGATATCCAGCGGCGGCGGAAGGTGAGCGACCGCGACCTCGCGCAGTGGTTCCGATGAAGATCGCCATCCTCGGCATCCGCGGCGTCCCCCCGAACTACGGCGGCTTCGAAACGTTCGCGGGAGAGCTGTCGACGCGCCTGGTGGCGCGCGGGCACGAGGTGTTCGTCTACTGCCGTCCCGGTGGAGCGGCGTTCACCGCATCCTCATCCCCGCCATCCTCCACAAATACTTCGAGACCGTCTCCCACGCCTTCCTCTCCGCCCTCGACGCACTTCGCCGCGACTTCGACGCGGTACTGGTCTGCAACGCGGCCAACGCCTTCGTCCTGCCGTTGCTGCGGGCGGCGCGAATCCCGTGCGCGATCAACGTCGACGGCATCGAGCGCAAGCGCCGCAAGTGGAACGTGTTCGGCCGCGCGGTGTACGCGATCGGCGAGACGTTCTCGGTCGCGTTCGCGAACCGCGTGGTCGCCGACGCGGAGGTGATCGCGAGCTACTACCGCGAGCACTACGCGTTCGATCCAACGGTCATCCCGTACGGCTCGGAGTTCCCGGCCGAGGAAGACTCGGATGTCCTCGAACGGCTGAACATCAAAGACTACGTGCTCTACGTCAGCCGTTTCGAGCCGGAGAACAACCCGCTCGAGGTGCTGGAGGCGGCGAGCGATCTGCCAGTCCCGCTGGTGATGGTCGGCAAAGGCTTGTACGCGAAAGAGCTCGTCGATGCGCTGCACGCACGCAAGGACGCGAACGTCGTCCTGCCCGGCGCGCTCTACGGGCGCGACTACCGGACCCTGCAGCGCAACGCGAAGGTCTACATCCAGGCCACGGAAGTGGGCGGGACGCACCCGGCGTTGATCGAGGCGATGGGGTCGGGCGGGGTCGTGGTCGCGCTCGACACGCCCGAGAATCGGGAAGTCGGCGGCGACGCCGTCGGTTACTTCCGACTCGAGCCGCGGGAGACCCTTTCCGGCACGCTTCGCGAATGGCTCTCCAACTCCTCTCTTCGAGAGGAAATGCGCGCGCGGGCTCGCCACCGGGCGTCGGAGCTGTACTCCTGGGAGCGGGTCACGGACGAATACGAGCGACTTTTCCGGACGCTCTAGACGGACGGTACTTTCGCTCCGTATATCGTTGCGGTAAAAGAACGTTCAGATGCTGAAGCAGAAAGCGCGAGTCATCGCGAGAATCGTTTACGGTGTCGACCTCGCCCTGACGTCGGTTGCATTCTTCGCGGCATTCTTCATTCGCGACCTCCTCCTGCCCGTCCTCGCCCCCGAGCGCTTCCCGACCGGCCTCTTTCCCCTCACGGACTACCTCAAGATCTTCCCGCTGGTCCTGATCATCTGGTCGGTCCTGCTCTTCACCTACGACAGCTACCACTCCCATCGCACCATTCCCCTGACCCGCGAGGGGCTGACCGTCCTGCGTGTCGTCGGGGTGGGCACGGCCATCCTGGCCACCCTGGCCTTCCTGCTTCCCCTGCGGCAGCTCTCGCGCACCTGGTTCATGCTTTTCGCCGCACTTGCGGCGGTGCTGCTGCTCGCGGAGAAGATCCTCGTGCGCGTCATCGCGCGCTGGGTGCGCTCGAAGGGACTGAATTACCGCACCCTGCTGATCGTCGGCACCGGCCGCCGGGCCACCGACATCGCCCGCATGGTCGCCAGCCACAAATACTGGGGCTACAAGATCCTCGGGTTCGTCAACGACGGCCACCGCCTTTCCAACGGCTGGGCGAGGTACCGCGTCTTCGGCGACGTCCCGGATCTGCGGCGCATCCTCGAGGCGAACGAGATCACCGAGCCGATCGACGAGATCGTCTTCGCGGTCACCCGCAAGAAGCTCGACGAGATGAAGCAGATCTTCCTCCTCTGCGAGGAGCTGGGCATCCGCACGCGAGTGGCGATGAACTTCTTCCAGAACCGCGTCGCCCGCCTGGAGATCGAGGAGCTGGAAGGCGTTCCGTTCCTCACATTCACGACCACGCCGTCGAACGAGGCTCACCTTGCTTTCAAGCGCGCTCTCGACGTCGCCATCTCGCTGATGATCCTCGGCCTGGCCATGCCGGTCCTGGCGTTCGCCGCGCTGGCCATCAAGCTCTCCTCGCCCGGCTCGGTCGTCTTCAAGCAGCGCCGCATCGGCCTGAACGGCCGCATCTTCACGCTCTACAAGTTCCGCACGATGATCGAGGACGCGCACGCGCGCCGCGAAGAGGTCGCCCATCTCAACGAGATGAACGGCCCGGTCTTCAAGGCCAAGGACGACCCGCGGGTCACGCCGGTCGGACGCTGGCTGCGCCGCTTCTCGCTCGACGAGCTGCCGCAGCTCTGGAATGTGCTCAAGGGCGACATGAGCCTCGTCGGCCCGCGCCCGCCGATCCCCGAGGAGGTGGCGTCGTATCACCGCTGGCACCGCCGCCGTCTGTCGATGAAGCCCGGCCTGACCTGCCTTTGGCAGATCAGCGGCCGCAACCAGATCCAGGACTTCGACCACTGGATGAAGCTGGACCTCCAGTACATCGACAACTGGTCGCCGAGCCTGGATCTGAAGATCCTCCTGCGAACCATCCCCGCGGTGCTGTCCGGCAAGGGCGCGTCATAATCGCGCCCCATGAAGCTGGACCCCTCCGCTGACGCTTTCCGCACCGCCGCCCACACCGCCGTCGACTGGGTGGCCGATTACCTCGAGAACATCGACTCGCATCCCGTGCTCTCGCGCGTGCGGCCGGGCGACATTGCGCGGCAGTTCGCGGGGGCGGCATCCGAGGAGGGGAAGCCGTACGAGGCGCTGCTGGCGGAGTTCCGCGACAAGATCCTGCCCGGCATTACCCATTGGAACCACCCCTCGTTCTTCGCCTACTTCAGCATCACCGGATCGCAGGCCGGCATCCTCGGCGAGCTCCTGATGGCCGCGCTGAACGTCAACGGGATGCTCTGGAAGACCTCTCCGGCGCTGACGGAACTGGAGACGCTCGCGCTGCAGTGGCTCCGCGACGCGCTCGGGTTGCCGTCGAACCTCTTCGGCATCATCAACGACACGGCGTCGATCAACACGTTCCTCGCGCTCGCCGCAGCGCGCGAGGCCACCGGCTTGAACATTCGCGGCGAGGGTCTGTCCGGACGCGATTTGCCCGCGCTCCGCGTCTACTGTTCCGAGCACGCCCACTCCTCCGTGGACAAGGGTGCGCTCGCGCTGGGATTCGGCGCGAAGAACATCGTCAAGATCGCCAGCGACGAGCAGTTCCGCATGCAGCCCGACGCGTTATCCGCGGCGGTTGCGGAAGATCGCGCGAACGGATTGCTCCCGTGCGCGATCGTCGCCACCACCGGAACCACGTCGACGGCGGCCGTCGATCCGGTACGCGCCATCGGCGCGATCGCGCGGCGGGAGAACTGCTGGCTGCACGTCGACGCCGCGTACGCCGGCTCGGCCACGATCGCGCCGGAGTACCGCTGGATCTGGGATGGCGTAGCCGAGTACGCGGACTCCATCGTCACCAATCCGCACAAGTGGCTCTTCACGCCGATCGACTGCAGCGTCCTGTACACGCGCCGCCCCGACGTGCTCCGCGAGACGTTCTCGCTCGTGCCCGAGTACCTGAAGACCACCGACTCGGCCGAGATCGACTACATGAACTACGGCATCCAGCTCGGACGCCGCTTCCGCGCGCTCAAGCTCTGGCTCGTCCTGGAGCACTACGGCCTCGAGCGCCTGCGCAACGTGATCCGCGACCACGTCGGCTTCGCCGAGCGCCTCGCCAGCGAGCTGCGCGAGCGCGAAGGTGTGACGGTGCTCTCCCAGTCCTTCAGCGTGGTGGTATTCAAACTGCGCAGCGACGAAGAAACGATGGCCGCGCTGGAGCGCATGAACGCGAGCGGCGACCTCTTCGTGTCCCACACCAAACTCCGCGGCGAATACGCGATCCGCGTAGCCATCGGCAACGGCGCCACCGAGTGGCGCCACGTGAATCAGATTCTCGCCTTCCTATAGGTCCCATCCGTCCCATCCGTCCCATAGGTCCTAAGAAGCGCTAGCCATCACCCGCAACACCGCATCCCCAAAAGCCTCCAGCTTCGCGTCCCCAATCCCGTAAATCCCGCGCAGCTCATAGCGCGACGAAGGCCGCACCCGCGCCAGCTCGCGCAGCGTCTTGTCGCTGAAGATGACGTACGGCGGCACCCCACGCTCCTGCGCCTCCTCCCGGCGCCATGCGCGCAGCGCCTCGAAGAGCGCGCGATCGTACGGACCGTCGAACACGGCCGGCGCGCGGTCGCGCGAGCGCGGCGCGCCGGCATCCCGCTTCTGCACCGCCGGCCGGCGCAGCTTTACCTCCGCGTATCCGCGCAACACCTCCCGCGCACGCGGCCCGCACCGCAGCACCGGATACTCGGAATCGGTCTGCACGAGGTATCCCTGGGCCACGAGCTGGTACACCCACTCCCGCACGTCGTGTCGCGAGTGTCCCTTGAGCAGCCCGTAGGTCGAGAGCTGACCGTGCTGGCGCTCGCGGATGCGCTCCGTGTCCTCGCCGCGCAGCACGCCGACGACGTGCGACACGCCCCACGACTCGCGCAGCCGCACCACGCACGACACGATCTTCTGCGCCACGATCAGCGCGTCCGCCACTTCCTCCGTCTCGCCCAGGCAGATGTCGCACGCCCGGCAATCCTCGGACGCGAAAGGCTGGCCGAAGTACTCCACCAGCGCGCGATGACGGCATTTCGCGCCGGAGCAGTAGCGGTCCATGTCGTTGAGATGCTTCAGCATCGCATCCGCGTGCGCGGCGTCGGTGGTCTCGCTGAGGAGCATCGACCGCCAAAGCATCAGGTCCGCGCCGGAGTAGAGCAGCACACACTCCGCCTCCAGTCCGTCGCGGCCCGCGCGACCCGACTCCTGCTGGTAGTGCTCGATCGACTTCGGCATCGCTGTGTGCAGCACGAAGCGCACGTTCGAGCGATCGATGCCCATGCCGAATGCGACCGTCGCGACGACGAGGTCGCACTTTTCGCTCGCGAACTGCTCCTGCGCCTCCCGCCGCTCCTCGGTCGACAGTCCCGCGTGATACGCCACCGCCTGGTGGCCGCGGCGACGCAGCTTCTCCGCGAGCGAGTCGACGTCCTTGCGCCGCGTGCAGTAGATGATGCCGGCCTCGCCGCGGTGGCGCTCGAGCACGTCGATCACCTGCTTCGCCTCGTCCTGGCGCGGCAGGACGCGATAGGTGAGGTTGGGGCGATCGAAGTCGCCGACCAGCAGGAGCGGATCGCGCAGGCCGAGTTGCAGGGCGATGTCGCGCCGCACCTCCGGCGTCGCCGTCGCCGTGTACGCCTGCATCGACGCCTCGGGGAACTCCTCGCGGATCGCGCGGAGCTGCCGGTACTCCGGACGGAAGTCGTGGCCCCAGTGGCTGATGCAGTGGGCCTCGTCGATGGCGAACGTCTTCACGCCGGCGCGGCGGAGCATGTCCCGGAATCCGCCCAGCGCGAGGCGCTCGGGCGACACGAACAGCAGTTTCAACTCGCCGGCAAACAGGGCCCGCTCCACGTAGCGCTTCTCGTCCATCGACTGCGAGCTGTTCATCTGCGCCGCGGCGACTCCGCATTCGCGGAGGCCGTCGACCTGGTCCTTCATCAGCGAGATCAGCGGCGAGACGACGATCGTGACGCCGTCCGTCATCAGCGCCGGGGCCTGGTAGCAGAGCGACTTGCCGCCGCCCGTCGGCATCACCACCAGCGAGTCGCGCGAGGCGAGCGCGGCCAGCATCGCCTCCTGCTGCAGCGGCCGGAGGGAGGAGTAACCCCAGTGTTTGTTGATGAGGTCGAGGAGGGACGCGATCACTGGAACCGATTATCGCATCTGTGATTTGATCGGGAACCGATGCAGGCCATTCGCGCCGATGCGCGATACAACCGGGCCATCCACGCGACGGCCGAGCTCCTCGAAAAACTGCGCGTCGACGCGATGTTCGTCGGCGGCGTGGCCCGCTCCGCGTGGCTGGGCGGCGACGTGGCCGGCGGCGCGGTCGACGTCCTCGCGCTCATGAACGCGCCGCAGAAGAACCAGCTCGCCATGATGGCCTCCAACCGCGGCTTCCGCGTAGACCGTGAGGAGCTCGAGCAGACCGAGGAGCTGGACCTCGTCCCGCTGAACTTCGTCGATGACGACGGCGAGGTGCGCGTGCACGTGCTCCTCGCCACGAACGCGCTTTACGGGCGCATGGTCGCGGCGGGGCAGACCGCCGCCATCGACGAGCGCGACGTGAAAGTGCCGCGCGCGGAGGACCTCGCGCTCCTGCTGTTGTTCGCCGAGGATGAGGTGACGGTGCGACGGCTGGCGACGCTGCCGGAGTTCGATCGCGCCGCGTTTCAGGAACGCCTGGTCTCCATCGGCCTGGGCGAATGGGCGGGCCTCGCATGAAGTGGATCGATCGCCAGGACGTCCTCGACGCCGCGCTCGCGCGGGTCGGCGGAGTCGATCAGATCGCCGTCGACACCGAGGCGGACTCGCTGCATTCGTATTTCGACAAGGTCTGCCTGATCCAGATCTCGCTACCGGATGAAGACCTCGTCGTCGATCCGCTCGTGCGCATCGACCTCACGAAATTCGGCCTCATCCTGGCCGATCCCGAGGTGACCAAAGTCTTCCACGGCGGTGACTACGACCTGCGCATCCTTCATCGCGACTTCGACTTCACCGTCCGCAACCTCATCGACACCTCCATCTGCGCCCAGCTCCTCGGCTACGAGGGACTCGGACTGGCGGCGCTGCTCGAGCGCCACTTCGGCGTGAAGCTGAACAAGGTTCATCAGCGCGCCGACTGGTCGATCCGCCCGCTCCCGCAGGACATGCTCGAGTACGCGGCTATGGACACGCACTACCTGATCACGCTCGCGGCGAAGCTGCGCGAGGAGCTGATCGCGCTGGGGCGGTGGGAGTGGGCGCTGGAGGAGTTCGCGCGGCTCGAGAACGTGCGCTACCGCGAGGTCGAGGACGAAGGGGAGGTGTGGCGGAAGACGAAGAACATCGGCGCGCTCGATCGCCGCAGTCTGGCCATCGTCCGCGAGCTGCACGGCTGGCGCGACGCCCTCGCCCGCAAGGCCGACCGCCCGCCCTTCAAGATCCTCGGCGGCGACACGATCCTCGAGATCGCCAAGACCAAGCCGGCGTCCCTGCGCGAGCTCACCCAGATCAAGGCGGTCTCGAAGTACCACGCCGACCGCTACGGCCGCGAGCTCGCGGCGGCGGTGCGCCGGGCCATGGAGATCCCCGAGGACGAGTTGCCGGAGCGCAACGACCCCAAGCCGTGGATCCGCGACAAGGCCCTCGAGGCGCGCATCAACCGGCTCAAGGCCGTCCGCGACAAGCACGCGCGCGAGCTGAAGATCGACGGGTCGATCCTCGCGGCGCGGCACATCCTCGCCGCCGTCGCCGAACGCGGCACGCTGGACGTGGCGGCCATGCGCGAATGGCAGAAGAAGGTCATGGGCGCGGACCTCCTCGCGGCGCTGGAGCCGGAGCGGAAGCTGTTCTAGGCGGCGCGATACAATCGCGCCCGCATGGAACGCGTCACCGAATACCAGGTCGTCATCATCGGATCCGGTCCTGCCGGATGCACCGCCGCTCTCTATCTGTCCCGCGCCAACATCAAGTGCGTCGTGCTGGAGGGTCTCCAGCCCGGCGGGCAGCTCACCATCACCACCGACGTCGAGAATTACCCCGGCTTCCCCGAGGGCATCCTGGGGCCGAAGCTCATGGACCTGATGCGCGAGCAGGCGGAGCGGTTCGGCGCGGTGTTCAAGGCGCTGGAGCCGGTCGAGAGCGTGAACTTCCGCTCTCATCCGTTCGAAGTGAAGACCGAGTCGGCCACCTTCATCTCCCCGGCCGTCATCGTGGCCTCGGGTGCCTCAGCCAAGCAGATCGGACTGCCCAGCGAGAAGGAGCTGCAGGGCTTCGGGGTGTCGTACTGCGCGACCTGCGACGGATTCTTCTTCAAGCAGAAGGAGATCGTGGTCGTGGGCGGCGGCGACTCGGCGATGGAGGAGGCGACGTTCCTCACCAAGTTCGCGTCGAAGGTGACGGTCGTGCATCGCCGCAGCGAGCTGCGCGCGTCGAAGATCATGCAGGACCGCGCGCTGAACAACCCCAAGATCAAGTTCATCTTCGACACGACGGTTGACGAAGTGATCGGGACGAAGGAAGGCGGCGTGACCAGCCTCAAGCTGCGCAACCTGCAGACGAACGAGAGGACCGACTTCGCGACGCAGGGGCTGTTCGTGGCCATCGGCCACACCCCGAACACCCAGCCGTACGTCGACCAGCTCGAGCTCGACCAGGCCGGCTACATCTGCCTGCCCCACCACCACTCGACGGTGACGAACATCCAGGGCGTCTTCGCCTGCGGCGACGTCGTCGACCACATCTACCGCCAGGCCATCACCGCCGCGGGCAGCGGCTGCCAGGCCGCCCTCGACTGCGAACGCTGGCTGACCCACGAGCGCATCACCGAGCGCTGGGGCCTGGCGGCGGGGGAAGAGGCGCGGGTGGACTGAGCGCGGCGCGCGTTACTGGTTGCTAGTTGCTGGTTGCTCGCCATTTCTCGTGCACCACCCCAGGAACCAGCAACCAGCAACAAAACGGCCGCGCTGATGCGCGGCCGTTTGAGCAACATCGCGCAAGGCGCGAACTAGAAGGCGTTGAGAATGTACTCCAGCGGATTCACCGGATTGTTGTTCACGCGCACCTCGTAGTGCAGGTGCGGGCCGGTGGAGCGGCCGGTCGATCCGACGTGGCCGATCACTTCGCCGCGCTTCACGCGCTGGCCGGGGCGGGTTGCGAAGCTGGACAGGTGTCCGTAGCGCGTCGAGTAGCCGTAGCCGTGGGAGATGTAGATCACGTTGCCGTAGCCGCTGGCCCATTCGGCCTTGACCACGATGCCGTCGGCCGGTGCTCGGATCGGCTGCCCGATGGCCGAGGAGATGTCGACTGCGTTGTGCTGTCCGGGCTCGCGGGTGAATGGATCGCTGCGGCCGCCGAAGCCGTCCGTGAGGATGCCGCGGACCGGAGCGATGGACGGCGTCGAGGAGAGCATCAGCGACTGCGCGACGAACCTCTCCTCGAGCTGGTTGAGGTCTTTGCTGAGACGATCGGAGCGGAACGACATCTTGTCGACGTCGTCGCGGTACGGGCTGGCCTGCAGCTCCTCGTTGCGGAGACCGCCCGAGCCGCCCTGGGCTGCTTCATCGAGGGTGGTGATCCCGGCGATGATGGCCAGCTTGCGGGTGCGGTCTTCGACCGTGCGGAGCTGCGTGCGCAGCGACTCGACCGACTTGCCGAACTGCTCGTTCGCCGTCTGCAGCTCGCGGTTCTCGCGGCGCAGCTTCGAGAGCTCGTGGGTCTGGGAGAGAGACGTGAAGTACTGAACCGAGAAGAACGTCGACAGGCAGAGAGACGTCGAAACCACGGACAGAATCGAGAAGAGCAGCCGGTGTGACACCTTCAACTTTCGGAATTTGGCCCGCGCGTGCGGGACAAAGATGATCGTTGAATAGCGCTTATGCATGCATGCTCCCCGTGAAAGATTGGTAAACCTGGGCCGTTCGTGAGGGCGTATTGTCTGGATTCAGGGCAGGTGAGTCAACCCGTAAACCCACCTGTTACGGAATGTATCTCATAAAGGGTAACCCCTAGTAAATGCGGCACTTGCAGCCTCAAAATATGACGAAACAGCATATTAGGTACGCGCAGCTCCCATCCTTTCGTGCATAAAGCAGAATAACTTCCACTGCCGCGCGGCCGAGCGCACGATCCTGCTCACTCCGCCGCCGTGATGGCCGTCACGCCGGTGCTAGAATCCGCCGCCGGTTCCAAACCATGCGAGCTGACTGGCACACCTACTTCATGGGCATCGCCCACCAGGCCGCGACCCGCGCGACCTGCCTCCGCAAGCACGTCGGCGCGGTCATCGTCCGTGACCGGACGGTCCTCTCCACCGGCTACAACGGCTCCATCCGCGGCCTCCCGCATTGCGAGGACGTCGGCTGCGTCATGGAGGACGGCCACTGCGTCACCACCGTCCACGCCGAGGCCAACGCGATCCTGCAGGCGGCCAAGAACGGCGTCTCGCTGGACGGCGGTGAGCTCTACACCACCGCCTCCCCCTGCTGGAACTGCTTCAAGCTGATCGCAAACGCCGGCATCCGCACCATCTACTACGGCGAGTTCTATCGGGACGAGAGGTCCAGAGAAACTGCTGCGAAGATCGGAATCGATTTGGTGGATCTTGGTATCCCCGCCAAGTCCTGAGCCCTGGGTGGGTGTGACTCAGCACTCAGGACTCAGCACTCAGCACTCGTCATGATCATTCTCGCCGCCGACACCTCCCTCCCTCTCCTCTCCGTCGCTCTGCTGCGCGACGGGGAACTGGCCGGCGCGGTGGCGCTGGAGGGGAAGGGGTCGCGCAACGAGAAGCTGCTGCCGGCGATCGACTGGCTGCTGGCCGAGAGCGGGACCGATCGCGCGGCCATCGATCTCTTTGCCGTCACCCGCGGCCCGGGATCGTTCACCGGCGTGCGCATCGGGCTGGCCACGATGCAGGGGCTGGCCATGGCGCTCCGGAAGCCCGTCTGCGCGATGTCGACCCACGAGGCCATCGCCTTCGGTGAGGCGGGACGCGTCGCCGTCGCCGATGACGCCGGCCGCGGCGAGTTGTACGTGAGCGTGTTCGAAGACGGGCGCGAAGTCGTCGCGCCGCATCTCGCGTCGACCGTCGACGAGGCGCGGGTCCTGCGCGTCGCGGACGTCATGCAGTCGTTCAACGTCGCCGCCCGTTGCGCGCGGCGCGCCCTGGCCATCGAAGACCGCGACGCCTATCGCGACGTCACGCCCATCTACGTGCGGCTGGCCGAGGCCGAGGTGAAGCTGCGGCAGAAACAGAATGCGTGACGAGGTCGTGATCGAAGCCGCGGCGCGTGCGGATCTCGACGCCATCCAGCGCATCGAGGAGGCCTCCTTTCCCGCGCCGTGGCGCCGCGAGTTCTTCCGCGCCGAGATCGCGGCCGACGGCCGCTTCGCCATCGTCGCCCGCCTGCGCGGCGAGACCGTCGGCTACCTCTTCGCGATGTGGATCCTCGACGAGATGCACGTGAACAAGATCGCCGTCGACGAGCGCCTCCGCCGTCAGGGCATCGCCGACCGGCTCATGGCCCGCTGCTTCGAGTTCGCCCGCGAACACGACGTGCGCACGATCGCCCTCGAGGTGCGCCTCTCCAACGTCGGCGCGCAGGAGTTCTATCGCCACCTCGACTTCGAGTCGTCCTATCTGCGCCCGCGCTACTACCCGGATGGGGAGGCGGCGGTGGTGATGGTTCGTTCCCTCTCCCTCATATAGCCCCGAGCGAAGTCGAGGGGGCCAACTCGGTCTGCGATGCACGCTATTGGTGACGCTGTTGGCCCCTCGACTTCGCTCGGGGCTAAACAAAAAAAACATATCAATCGCGCCAGCGAACCACATACGCCTTCGGCTTCGTCAACTGCTCCCGGATCGCGCGCGTCACCTCGTTCCCATCCACCGTTGCCGTCGACCGCCGTTCCGCCTCGGCCATCTCCTTCGCCGTCATCTCGTGTTCGCGGAGCGAGGCGGCGAAGGGGTCGGGCGAGATCCAGCGTCCTTCCAGTCCCTTCAGCGACGCGAAGAGGTCCACCTCGTCGATGAGGACTTCATTGCCTTTCTGCTCGAATCCCTCCACCGACAGGATGTCGCGCGGCGGGCGCACGACCACCCGGCCCGGAAACGGGTTGAACACCAGCTCCGCGAGCTCGAAGACCTCGCTCTGCTGCTCGGTCGTCTCCATGCGGTCGTTGATCTCCGTCATCGAGCGGCCGACGGCCTGGATGAGCGGCAGTTCCGTCTCCTCGTCGATCGCCGCCGCATTCTCCTCCTCGAACATCGCCGCGAACACCGCCTCGGCGCGATGCGGATTGCGGTCGAGATACGCATAGAGCTGATGCATGGCCGTGAAGTAGCGCGTCACCGAGCGGCTCCACACCTGCAGCGTCTCCTCGAACTTCTGGCGCTGCTCGCGCGTGGCCCGTCCGTCCGAGCCGGGATACAGGCGCAGCTCGCGCCATCCTTCGCCGCGGACCACGTCCACGGTGACGTTCGCGTCGGAGAAGAGATGCTGCAGATCGTCCGACGGCATGCGCGCGGAGCGGGTCACGCCGCGCACCTTCCCTTTGACCTTGTCGACGATGTGCCGCTCTTCGTGGGGCGGGTTCAATCGACCGAAGCGCACCGACCACGGATCCGTGTTCGCCAGCGCCGCCGCGCGCGCGGTCTCGACGCGGGCCAGCATCTCGTCCGTCGGGGGCGAGAGCCAGAAGTCCGTCGACACCGTCACCGTGACCGTGTCGTCATGCTCGGACGGCTGAAGCGTGATCTCGTCCCTGACCGGCATGCGTCCGCATGCGGCGCACAACAGCAGGAGCAGCGCGAGCAGAGCGCGAGAGCGCACTCATTCCTCCTTGATCGCGGCGATTGGGTCGAGGCGCGACGCCAGCCGCGCCGGGTACCAGGTCGCGATCACCGACAGGATCACCGCCACGACGTTCACGCCCACGACGTCTGAGACGTCGAGCGTGAAGGGAAGGTAACTGATGAAATACATGTCCGGCGGCAGCGGCACGAGGTGATAGCGGTTCGCGGCCCAGGAGAAGCCCAGGCCGAGGATGTTGCCGAGGACCGTGCCGGTGAGGCCGATGAAGAGGCCGAGCTGCATGAACAGCGAGAGGATGTTCTTCTCCGTCGCGCCGAGGGTGCGCAGCACGCCGACCGACGGACGCTTCTCCAGGATGAGCATCGACATCGACGAGACCAGGTTCAGCGCCGCGACGAAGATGATCAGCGAGATCGTCGCGAACATGACGATCTTCTCCAGCCGCAGCGCGAGCACGAGCGGGCGGTTCACTTCGCGCCAGGTCTTGAACTGCGCCCCGCTGAACTGCGCCGCCAGCGCCGCCGCGATCTCTTCGGCGCGATCCGCGTTCCCGTACATCTCGATCGCCGTCGGGAGTCCGCCCGTGCCGAAGAGGCCAGTCGCCTCGGCGAGGTCGAGCCATGCGTCAGGCGCATTCTCCTCGGCGCTCGGCAGGACGATGCGCGCGATGCGATAGCGCTTCATCACCGGCATCGGCCCGAACGGCGTCAGGCGCGTGCGCGGCGCGACGACGGTGAGGTAGTCGCCGGCGTCCAGCGAGAGCGACGCCGCATAGCCCCGGGTCACGAAGATCTGCGCCTCGCCCTCGGCGATCGCCGGCGTGCCGGTGCGCATGCGATCCGTCTCCGGCTCGCGTCCCGGCGGGTACGAGCGGAGGCGCATGGGCCGTCCGATCTGCGCGGCGGAGTTCGCACCCCAGGCGATGCCGCTGATGTACGGGCGCACGTCGCGCATGCCCAGTCGCGACGCGGCGAGAACGATCGCGTCGGCCTTCTCGATCGTGTTGCGCCCTGCCGGCTCGACCAGGAGCTGCGGGCTCGATTCAATGAGTCGTCCCGTGATCTGTCCCTGCAGACCGGAAAGAAGGGCGATGGAGATGAGCAGCGCCGCGACCCCGATGGCCAGGGCGAGGATGCTGATGATCGACATGAACGCCGTGTGCCGCCGCTTGCGCGCGGCCAGCAGGTAGCGTCGGGCGATCTGGGACTCGATGGGCACTACAGCGAGCTTAACGCCTCCACCGCCTCCTCCAGCACTTCCATGCTCGTCGAGTACGACATCCGCAGATGTCCTTCCCCCTCGGGACCGAACACGGCGCCGGGCACGGAGGCGATGGACGTGCGCTCGAGCAGCGTCTCCATCGCCTTCCACGAGTCGCCGCCGAGGCGGCGGCGCACGTCGGGGAAGGCGTAGAACGCGCCGGGAGGGGTGAGGCAGTCGAAGTCCGCGCGGCGGAAGCCGCCGACGAGGAGGTCGCGGCGGCGGCGGTAGTCCTCGCGGATCGCGTCGAAGAAGTGCGGATCGTGGGTGATCGCGGCCAGCGCGGCGTGCTGCGTCGGCGTGGAGACGCCGTTGACGCTGTTCAGCACCAGCTTGCGAAGGAAGCCCATGAACGTCTCCGGCGCGACGACGTAGCCGATGCGCCAGCCGGTCATGGAGAAGCTCTTCGAGAAAGTGAAGACCGAGATCGTGCGCGCCAGCATGTCCGGCAGCGAGGCCATCGACACGTGCTCGCCGTCGTACAGCAGGTCCTCGTAGGCCTCGTCGGAGATGACCGTGAGGTCGTGCGCCTTCGCGAAGTCGGCAATTGCCGTGAGCTGATCGCGATTCAACACGTCGCCGGTCGGATTCGCAGGCGTGTTGACGTAGATGACTCGCGTGCGCGAAGTGACCCGCGACTCCAGCGCCTCGCGCATATCGCCGGAACGGACGTCGTCCCACGGCACGCGCACGGCGACGCCGCCGGAGTAGCGGACCTGGTCCTGGATCGGCGTCCAGTACGGCGCGAAGAACATCACCTCGTCGCCCGGATTCACGCTCGCCTGGAACGCGCAGAACAGCCCGTGCGCGCCGCCGGAGGTGATGATGATGTCGTTCGTCGAGACGGTGATGCGGTTCTTCCGCGCGAGCTTTTCCCGCAGCGCGTCGAGCAGTGCGGGGATACCCGACGACGGCGCGTACCGCGTGTGATTCGCGTCCAGCGCCGCCTTCATGGCCTTTTTGACGAAGTCCGGCGTGCCGATGAACGGCTCGCCCCCTTCGAGCTGGAGCACGCGCTGCCCCCGCGCGCGCATGTCCATCACGCGATTACGAATCTTGACGATGTCGGAAAAGCCAAGGAGAGCGCTGCGTTCCGCCAGTCCCATAGGTCGTATAGGTCCTATACGTCCTATAGGACCTACCCCGGCGGCCGCTGTGGCGCCGGCGCCTCGGGCGCGGTCACGCGACGCGTTCCCGCTCCTGCCACGCCCTGGAACTGCATCGAGTGCCGGTCGTGCGCCGTCGGGTAGAGCCGGATCAGCACGAGGTGCATCAGCTTCGAGTCCATGACCCGCGGATTCACGCCCGGCTCGATCATGCGCGGGTTGATCTTCAACGCCTTCGCGTAGAGATCGATCGCCTTATCGGTGTGCCGGAGCTTCTCCTCGATCAGTCCGAGCTGGAACAGCGCCTGGGGATGTCCGGGCTTGTTGTCGATCGTGGCCCGGTAGGCGCGGCGGGCGCCGCCCTCGTCGCCGCGCGCGGCCCGCACCAGGCCGAGGTTGTACCAGGCCTGGTAGTGCTTCCTGTCGGCGTTGACGGCGCGCTCGAACTCCCGCTCCGCGTCCTTCGGGAAGCCCTTCTGCACGAG
This sequence comes from Thermoanaerobaculia bacterium, assembly GCA_035536275.1. GTDB lineage: Bacteria > Acidobacteriota > Thermoanaerobaculia > Gp7-AA8 > Gp7-AA8 > QHVT01. Next base: position 2,947 of record DATLOL010000182.1, on the reverse strand, counting down.
CAGGGCGCCGAGGTCGTTGTGGAGCTGGGCGTTGTTGGGGTCGACCTGCAGGCCGGCCATCGTGCGGTTGATCTGCGCGTCCAGCGCGCTGCCGGTGTTGAGGTACTTCGCGTAGAACGGCGACTCGTAGTCCGAGGCCGTCTGCTTGCGGAACTCCGCACAGCCGAAGGCGGCCAGCGTCGCGAGGAGGAGGAGCGTACGTTTCATGGTCGAGATCAGTCCTGAAGTGGTTTTGCTTTGAGCTTGACCTTCCCGTCGACGGTCTCGACCCGGAAGGCCACGGTCTTCACGTGATATTTGGCGCGCACGAGGTCCGTCTGCTTCTGCACCATCGCCGCCACCTGTTCGAGCGAGAGGTTGGACGCCTTGCCCATTGCGCCGTGCGCCCGCTCGATGTCTTCGTACAGCCTGCGGATCTGTTCGCCGTTCGTACCCGGCGCCATCCTTACATACGGATCGGGCGGGGCCGACGTTACGCGCGGACCCTCCGTCGGCTTCGACGCCGGGCCTTCCATCGCCGTCTGCCGGCGCCGGAAGTCGAGCGGACCTTCCTCGCGCTCGCGCATCCTCCGCCCCCACATCTCGCGGTACTGGTTGTAGCGTGAAAGGAGCGTGCTCAGGCGGAAGCGGCGGGCGTTGTCGCGGATCTTCAGCTTGTTCAGCTCGTGGATGTAATTCTCGACCTGATGCCGGTCGAACGACGGCGGCACCTTGACGATCCCGGTGAAGAACTGGTCGTACTTGTTCTTCAGTCTCCGGATGTCTTCCTCGAGCTTGTCCAGCTCATCGTCCTGTTTGATCACGCTTACACTGGAACAACGATATGGTGAAAGCGCCCGCTCCGGTAGTCCATTCCGCGCTCCGCGCCATCCCCTCCGTCGAGCGAATCCTCTCCGCCGCGGCCTTCGCGCCGCTGGTGGGCGAGTACGGACGCGAGCGGGTGAAGGACGCGGTGGTCGACCATCTGACGACCCTTCGCGCGACGCGCGGCGCGTACGACGAGGCCGAGACGGTCCACGCCGTTGCAGCCGAAATCGCGACAGCCACACGGTCCACCCTCCGCCACGTCATCAACGGCAGCGGCGTCATCATCCACACGAACCTCGGCCGCTCCCCGATCCACCCGTCGATCTGGAGCGAGGCCGCGGAGATCGTGCACGGCTACTCCAACCTCGAGTTCGACCTCGAGAGGGGAGAGCGCGGCGCGCGCGACGAGCATCTGACCGCGATCTGCCGCACCCTCTTCGGCTGCGAGGCGGCCATCCTCGCGAACAACAACGCCTCCGGCACCATGCTCGTGCTGGCGGCGCTGGCGGCGGGGAAGGAAGTGATCGTTTCGCGCGGCGAGCTGGTGGAGATCGGCGGCGCGTTTCGCGTGCCCGAGGTGATCCAGCAGGGTGGCGCGAAACTGCGGGAGGTGGGGACGACCAACCGCACCCGCGCCCGCGACTACGCCGACGCGTGCTCGAGGAAGACCGCCGCCATCCTGCGCGTGCACCGCTCGAACTTCGACATCGTCGGCTTCACCGAGACACCCGAGATCGCGGAGCTGGTGGCCGTCGCCCGGCAGAAGAAGGTGCCGCTGCTCTACGACGAAGGCAGTGGACGCGTGGTGGAGCTGCACGGGTACGGTTTCGCTCCCGGCGACACGCTGGCGCACCTCATCGCCGCGGGCGTGGACGTCATCACCTGTTCGACCGACAAGCTGATCGGCGCCACCCAGGGCGGTCTGATCCTCGGAGGCGCGGACCTCGTCGAGCGATGCAGAAAGCATCCGCTGATGCGCGCACTGCGCGTGGGCAAGGAAACCTACGCGGTCGTCGCCGCGACGCTGCGCGCGTTCGCGACCCGCCGGTACGAGGAGACCGTGCCCGTCTATCGCATGCTGGTCACGCCGCTCGAGCTGCTGCGCACGCGCGCGGAGCTCCTCATCCGCGCCACCCGCTCCCGCATCGTCGATTCCCGCTGCGCCCTCGGCGGCGGCACCACCCCGACCGAGACCATCGCCTCGATCGCCGTCGAGGTGCCGGGCAACGCCGCGGAGCTGCAGTCGCGCTTCCTCGCCAACGATCCGCCCATCGTCGGCCGCGTGCACAACGATCGCTTCACGATCGACGTCCGCACGCTGCAGGAGAGCGACCTGACCCAGGTCGCGGCTGCTTTGCGATCGGCCCCATAGGTCCCATACGTCCCATAGGTCCCATACGTCCTACTTCGCCCCAAACAACATCCCCTGCACCTGCTCGCGCGATTCACTGAGAAGCCGATCCTTCTCCCGCACCGTGAGCTTCGCCGTTTCGATCGGCGTCCCCACGCGGAGCGTCACTGTCCCCGGGCGCAGTTTCCAGAACGCGCCCACCGGCCAGATGTCGTACGTGCTGTCGATCGCGATCGGCATGATCGTCTTCTGCGACTTGATCGCCAGCAGAAACGCGCCGCGCTGAAACGGGCGCATCTCCCGCTCGCGGGAGCGCCCTTCCTCCGGAAAGATCACGATCGTGTTGCCCTTGCGGATGCGGTCCGCGGCCAGGTCGAACGACTTCACCGCCGTGCGCCGGTTCTGGCGATCGATGGGGATGAAGCCCGCGCGCGCGAGGGCCCAGCCGAAGATCGGAATCCTGAACAGGCTGGCCTTGGCCATGAAGCGGATCGGCTGGGGGATGCCGGCCAGCAGGCAGGGGATGTCGAGATAGCTGTAGTGGTTGGCGACGATGATGTAGCGCCTGGCCGGATCGAGGCGCTCCACGCCTTCCACGCGCAGGCTGACCCCGGCCGCCGCGACCAGCAGCTTCGCCCAGGTGCGCGAGAGCTTATCGATGAGAGGAGACGTCGACCGGAGCGCCGCCACGATCATCGTCGCCCCCGCCAGAACCAGCGTCACCGGGATCGCGACCACCACCAGGCGGAGCGTGCGCCACATGGCCACATCATAGTGGAGCGGCGCGGG
>DATLOL010000181.1:0-6318 GCA_035536275.1 Thermoanaerobaculia bacterium | reverse complement strand
ACAACTGACACCCGACAACCGACAACTACCCCCGCGCTTCTTCCAGCAGCCGCCGCGCGACTTCGCGCGCGTACGAGCGCGCCTGCTCGGCCGGGATCTCGCCGCTGAAGACCGCCTCGCGCGTGCGCTCCAGTGCCTTGGCCACGTGCGGGCCGCCCGGCACTTCGAGGTCGTTGCCGCGCAGTGGCAGGCGGAAGTTCTCGAACTCGGCGAAGCGCTGGATGTGCTGGCGTTCGTCCGGACGCTCCGCGGCGACCAGGAGCAGCATCTCCTGCGACACGCCTCGATAGACGCTGAACCGTTCCCGATCGTCCCGAGCGTTCGCGAGGGACTCCAGCACGCGCGGCAGCTCGTTTGCGATCTCGACCACGGCGCGCGCGCGCTTCTGCGAAAAGCCCGAGCCTTCGAAGTCGATCGGGGATGCGTCGCCCTGCAGCAGCGCGCCGGTGTAGAGGACGTAGCGGTCGGCGTCGGGATTCGATGCGAGCTCGCCGCGGATCGCCGCGAGGCGCGCCTCCAGCGTCCCGTTGCCTTTGCGCCCGAACACCTCGTGCAGTGCGCCGCGATGCGAGAGCTCGGTGAGGATCGACGGCGCTTCCTCTTCGTCCATCGCCAGGAACAGCTCGCGCCAGATGCGCTCCTTCGAGACCGTGGCCAGCGCGCCGGACTCGATGGCGTCGTGCATCAGCTCCGCCGTGTGCTCCTCGAGCTGGAAGCCGAGGCGCGTGGCGAGACGCGCGGCGCGAAAAATGCGCGTCGGATCGTCGATGAAGCTCTTGGCGTGCAGCACGCGCACGACGCGCGACTCGATGTCCGCCGCGCCACCCGTGGGGTCGTGCATCTTCCCGTCGACCAGGTCGAGGGCGATGGCGTTGATCGAGAAGTCGCGACGGATCAGATCGTCCCTGAGCCGCCCCGCGGTCACGGCCGGCAACGCACCCGGCTTGCGGTAGCGCTCCTTGCGCGCCGTGGTGATGTCGATCTCCGGGTACTCCGGCGCCGTCACCTTGTAGGTGAGGAACTGCGGAAACGAGCGCACCCGCCCGTCGGTGCGCTTGGCCAGCGTGCGGGCGAGCGTGGACGCCTCGTGCTCGACGGTCAGGTCGATGTCGATGGAGTGGCGTCCGAGGAGGAGATCGCGGACCGGACCGCCGACGAGGAAGGGCTGGCAGTCCTTCTCCAGCGCGACCTCCCGGACGAGGTCGATGGCGCGGCGCTGGCGGTTCTGTAATCCGTCGAGAACGGTCATTGGGTCAACGTTTCGTACAAATGGGTGAGGACACGCAGGCGCTGCCGGCTCCGGAATTTGGAAGCGGTCTGACCTGCCGCCTGAATTTTTGCCTGCGCTGCCTCGGACTTGAACAGCGCGGCTAGTATCGCATGAGTCATCTCGTTGGGATCGTTGCCCGGAACGAGAAACGCCGTACGTCCTCTTTCGCTTCTTGCAATGTTGATCTCCGTTCTAGTGGCAACGACCGGAACGCCGCTCACCAGCGCCTCGGCGGTGAAGCCGTCGAGGTCTTCTTCTTCGACGGCGGGATCGGCCCAAACGTCTACTTTGCGTAGATCGGCAGGGGTGGGGACGTGGTCGATCACGCTCCAGGCGACGTCGTCGCGAAAGCGATGGATGCGTGAGAGCGTCTGCTCGACCATGTTCTGCGTGCCCCTCCGGTGAAACGAGCCGATCATCTTCGGTCCGGTCCGCTCCTCGCGTGGCTCGCGCGTGAAAAAAACGTCTTCGACCACTTCGGGGAGCTCCCGCCAGGTAACCACTCGCGCCGGCCCAGCCGCTCGTCGCCATGGCCATCGAGACCGTGTCATTGAGGTCGACGAGACGTAGGGAACTGAGATACGCAGACTTGAAGGGAGCTCCCCCCCTCCATAGACGTGCGCGAGGTCGCTTTTTCGCGGGTCGTCGACGAATTCGTAACGCCCTTCGAGCGCGGCGAGGTCGGCGCGCGCCGACTTCCGCTCGTACTGCGAGGCGTCAGGCAGGATGATCTGTGCGATGCGCATCACGTAGAATCATCAACTTAACGCATGCCGCACCACGCCGGAATCTACAGCTCCCGCGGCGACCTCGCGGCGCGCCTCCGCGAGGCGTGTCCGGACTGGACGTTCCACGAGGCAGGAGACGAGCGCCTGCGCAGCCGTGTCGCGGTGGTCGATGACGAAGACACCGGCGAGAGCAAAAGTGTGGCGCGGGTGGTCTTCGATCCCGCCCGCGAGCGCCGCTCCGGTGAGCTTTGTCTAAGGCGCGACGAGTTCCTGCGCGATCCGGAGCGCTATCTCGAGTTCGCGGCCGACATGGCCGGCGCGGTCCTGCACGCCGCGCAACTGGAGCAGGAGGCCAGGAACCTCCGCCAGATTCACGAGCTGATGACGATGAGCGACGCGGAGGAAGTCTCCGAGCGCATCACCACGTCCATCCTCGAGCTCCTCGGCCTCCCGTACGGCACGCTATTCCTCCACGATCCGCGGCACGAGCGCTACGTCGTCAGCTACAGCAATGATCCGGGTTACGAGGACACGAACGAGTTCCTGCCCGGCGTGCCTTCGGACATCCTGCAGAAGGCGCTGGCGTCGCCGAGTCTCTTCGCCGTCGACCGGGGCATGATGGTCATGCCGCTGCAGGTGCATGACGACCTCCTCGGCGTCATCAAGGTGCCGGTGGCCGCGTCGCACGTCCTCGATGACACGCAGGCCGCGAACACGACGCGCTATCTGGGTGCGGTCGCGCAGGTGCTGAGCAACATCTACCAGCTCACGCGCAGCCGTGACCTGGCCATGCGCGACGACCTGACCAAGGCCTACAACCGCCGCTTCTTCGAGGCCTACCTCGACGAGGAGATCGAGCGCGCGCGCCGCTATGGGTCGGTGTTCAGCATCATCTTCCTCGATCTCGACGACCTGCGCATGGTCAACAACTTCTACGGCCACCTGAGCGGCTCGCGCACGCTGCAGGAAGTGGCCAAGCGCATCCTCGGCGCCGTGCGCGGCATCGACAAGGTGATCCGCTTCGGCGGCGACGAGTTCTGCGTGGTGTTGCCGCAGACCGACCAGGAGCAGGCCGTGGCGGTCGCGAACCGCGTCTCCCGCGCGATCGGATCGTCGCCGCTGCACATCGACGCCAACCTCGAGGTGACCATCACCGCATCGTTCGGAATCGCCACGTACCCCGCGCACGCGATCACCAAGGACGCCCTCATCCGCCAGGCCGACGCGGCGATGTATCGCGTCAAGAGCACGACCAAGAACGCGGTGGGGGTGGCGGTGGTGGAGGATGCGACGAAGCCGGTTGGCGGTTGACGGTTGGCGGTTCGTCACCTGCCGGATGACACGCTTTCGCCCCGGCCCAAACCTTGAAACGCCCCCCGCGCATGACACACGCCAAACGCGGCGACACCGTTCACGTCCATTACACCGGCACGCTGGATGACGGCACGCAGTTCGACACGTCGGTTGGCAACGAGCCGATCGTGTTCACCATCGGCGCCGGACAGGTCATCCCGGGGTTCGAGGATGCGATCGAGGGGATGCAGACCGGAGAGAAGAAGACCGAGCACATCGCCGTCGACAACGCGTACGGCGCGCATCGCGAGGAGCTCGTGTTCACCGTCTCCCGCGATCAGATGCCCGAGGGCGCCGACGTGGAAGTCGGGGACATGCTCCGGGTCGGCTTCCCCGACGGCAGCAACGCGGCGGTGCAGGTCGCCGCGATCGACGACCAGTCGGTCACGCTCGACGCCAACCATCCCCTGGCGGGGAAGGCCCTCACCTTCGAGCTGGAGCTGGTTTCGATCGAATAGTTGCTGTGTTGCTGGTTGCTGGTTGCTTGCGGTTTCTCGTGTGAGGCTCTGGCGTCGCGAGTACCGGGCAGCCGAGAACCGCACGGAACCAGCAACCAGCAACACAGCCACTAGAATGCGCCTCATGGAAGACGACAACCTTTCCATCCAGGGCGCGCTCGCGGAGACGACGGTGCCCGACCTCTTCCGCTCCATCGTGCGGAGCAGCGAGACGGCCGTGCTGTCGCTCGATGCCATCGGCCGCAGCGACACGATCTACTTCAGCGAAGGACGCATCGTTTCCGCCGACAGCACCGATCCCGACCTCGGCCTGGCCGAGACGCTCCTGCGCGGCGGTGAGCTGAACATCCAGCAGTACGACCACACCATGGAACGGCTGGTCGTGCAGCGCCGCATCGGCGGTCTGCTGTGCGAGCTCGGATACCTCAAGCCCGAGGATCTCCAGCGCGCGATCGAGCGCCAGGGCAACGCGATCGTGCTCAATGCCATGGCCTACCGCACCGGCAGCTATACGATCGAGTTCATGGACCACATCCCGGACGGCGTGATCTCGCTGCCGCTGTTGACGGAGCGACTGATCCTCGACGGCGTGCGCCGCATCGAGTACTGGTCGCTGATCACCCGCGGGGTGGGCCGTCTGGACCGCACGCTGGAGCCGGTCGCGAACGCCGACACGCGCACGTTCCAGCTCGAGCTGAGCGAGGACGAGAGCCATGTCATGAACCTGCTCTCCGACCCCCAGACCGTCGAGCAGCTCTGCGCGCGCAGCTATCTGTCGAACTTTCAGACGTTCCGGACGATCTGGGGCCTGCTGGCCGTCAACCTGATCCAGGGTGCTGAAGTCGCGGCCGTCGACGAGAAGCGCGCTGCGGTCGAGACGGAGTACGAGATCGAGGCGCTGGTCGAAAAGTACAACGGCGTCTTCCAGCGCATCTTCGGCATCGTCTTCCAGAAGGTGGGCGATCACGTGTTCGACTTCGCCGATCGCGTGGCCCTGCACCTCTCGCCCGGCACGCTGCCCTACCTGTCCGGCATCACCTTCGTGAACGAAGGGCGCATCGACTTCGACCAGCTCCTGAACAACCTCTACGCGTCCGGCTCGCGCGACCACGGCGCGGTCGTGCAGACGGTGATGGACGAGCTGCTCTCGGGCTGGCTGTTCGAGGTGAAACGCGAGTTCGGCGGGGCGATGGAGAGCGAAGCGCTCCAGGCGGCGGGGACGCTGCGGCGGTAACGGCCGTTAGTGTCATCCCGAGCGAAGTCGAGGGACCCCCTGTTCGTTGTCAGGAGGGGGATCCTTCGACCGTCCTCCGCTGCGCTCCGGCGGCTCAGGATGACACGCGCGCCGCCGGCGCGGTTCCTGATGCCCTAGAATCCCTCCCGGACCCCCATGCGGAAACTCCTCTTCCTCTCTCTCTTTCTCGCTCTCGCCTGTGCTCCGGCAGGGCCGGTCACCACGCCGAACGATCCCGAGTGGTCGGGGATCACGAAGGACTATCAGTGGATCCAGACCCTGCGGGACGCGCAGAAGAAGCCGGCCGCGTCCGCGGCGCGCAAGGAGCAGATCGAGACCCATCTCGAGAACTACAAGAAGCTCGAGCCGACCTACGTCGCCTTCATCGACAAGACCCGCGAGTACTTCGAGCGCACCGGCGACACCCGCGCCGGCGCCCTCCTGGCCCGGGAGAAGATCATCCTCGGCGACGAATACATGGGCGTCCTGGCCCGTTACGACAAGGCGATCGCTCTCTACCGGGAGGCTCTCGAGCTCGATCCGGGCAACGCCGACGCACAGTCGCGCATCGCCCTGGTCGAGCAGCGGCGCTACGTCTCGATGTCCGGCTTCGCCACCGTGAAGCAGGGGATGAAGGAAGAAGACGTGCGGCGCATCGTGGGGGTCCCGCGCGAGGACTGGATCAAGCAGGTCGTGCAGAACAAACGGGTGTACTCGGTGTGGATCTTTCCCAAGGCCGACGGCGGCGCTTCGGCGATCTACTTTGACAACGGGGTCGTCTATCACACAAACTGGAACGCGGCGGCACCGCCAGCCAGGTGATGTTCCGGGGAGGAAGGGCGAATGAGCGAAGAACTTCACATTGCTGCTGACGATCAGTCTCACTACGAGATCTCTCTGACCGCGGGCCAGGCCTTCGTGGCCTTCGTGCTCCTGATGCTGTCCCTCGCGGCTTCCTTCGCGTTCGGGCTCATGATCGGAAAAGGTCAGGCCGACGACCGTCTGGTCGTGCAGAAGGAGACGCCGGTCGTGACCGAGGCGTCTGTGGCGCCGAGCGCGAAGAAGAAGAGCGCGGGCGAGATCGTCGAGCTTCCCGTGGAGAGCTCGGATTTTGCGGCAGAAGAGACCGAGACGGCGGCCACGGAGCCAGCCGCTCCCGTGACCGAGACGGCTGCCGCTACCGCCACGGTGATCGAAGAGACCACCAGTGGAGCGGCGGGCGTCAGCCCGCCGGAAGACGGCGGCCGGAAGGCCGCCGCGCCACAAGTCCGCGTT
>DATLOL010000180.1:0-9069 GCA_035536275.1 Thermoanaerobaculia bacterium | reverse complement strand
TGAAGGCCGCCGCTCCACAAGTCCGCGTTACCACCTACGCTCAGCTGCTCTCGACCGGCGATCAGAAGACGGCTGAGGGGCTGGCGGCGAAGCTCATCGACCGCGGGTTCACGGCGGCGTACGTCGAGCGCGGCTCGACGGAGAAGGGGCCGCTCTACCGCGTCCGCGTGAAGTTCGACTCCGACGAGGCCGCGCGCGCGGCGGAGCCGAAGCTGCGCGAGTTTTCGAAAGAAGTTTGGATTACCACGAAGTAGGTGGCATTCTCCTCGCTGGCGTATTCAGCTATGTCTGAGCAGCGAGACCGCAGGAACCAGAAGGACCGCCGGACCACCACGCCGCAGCTCGAGGAGCTGCGCAGCGCGCAGGCGAAGAAACAACCGTCGGCGATCGATCCGACCCACGTCCTCGACCGGGCCATCTATCAGCTCTGGGAGACCATCAACGATCTCGACCAGATCCAGCCCGAGCGGGTCGAGCATTACCGGGTCTCGATCTTCGGCAGCTCGCGCATCCGCCGCGGCGACCCGATCTACGAAGAAGTCAAGAAGTTGTCCAGCGAGCTGGCCCGTCTCGGGATCGACATCGTCACCGGCGGCGGCCCCGGACTGATGGAGGCGGCGAACTCCGGCGCCCGCGAGGGACAGGCCGGAGGGAAGGCCCGCTCGTTCGGGCTGGCCATTCACCTGCCCAGCGAAGAGGCGGCCAATCCGTTCGTGGACAAAGTCTTCCGCCACCGCACCTTCTTCTCCCGGCTCCATCACTTCATCCGGCTCTCCTCGGCGTTCATCGTCATGCCCGGAGGCATCGGCACGGCTCTCGAGCTCTTCATGGTCTGGCAGCTCTTGCAGGTCAAGCACATGAAACAGCATCCGCTGATCCTGGTCGGTACAATGTGGCCCGGGTTGATCGAGTGGATGCGCGCGACGATGGTCGAGCGCGGCCTCGTCAGCCCTCCCGACTTCGACGTGATCAAGGTCGTCGGCTCCTCCGACGAAGCCATTCCGATCATCCGCGAGTCGTACGACCGATGGCTTCAACAGGAGAGAGCTCATGCCAACACAGGAACAGGTACTTGATGCGCTGAAGAAGGTCCGCTTTCCGGGCCTCTCCCGCGACATCGTGTCCTTCGGCTTCGTTCGCGACGTGCGCGTCGAAGGCGGCAACGTCTCGTTCACCATTCACTTCCAGACGGAGAACCCGACCGTCGGCCAGCAGATCGCGCGCGACGCCGAGGCGGCGGTGCGCGCCCTCGAGGGCGTCACGGAGGTGCACCTCAACCTCGAGATCGGAGCGCGCCAGAGCGCGGGTGCCTCGGCGCCGGCGGCCGGCGGACCGAGCACGCTCGCCGGCGTGAAGTACCGCATCGCCGTGGCCTCGGGCAAGGGCGGCGTCGGAAAGTCGACCGTGTCGACGAACCTGGCCCTCTCCCTGCGCGCGCTCGGCTTCAGCGTCGGCCTGCTCGACGCCGACATCTACGGCCCGTCGCAGCAGATGATGCTCGGCATCGAGGGGCGCCCGCAGATCGACGAGGGCGACGAGAAGATCATCCCCATGGAGCGCCACGGCATCAAGACGATGTCCCTCGGCCTGATCACCGACGCCGACACGCCGGTCATCTGGCGCGGTCCGATGGTGATGAAGGCCATCGACCAGTTCCTCACCGACGTGAAGTGGGGCACGCTCGACTTCATGATCATCGACCTGCCGCCCGGCACCGGCGACGCGCAGCTCACGCTGACGCAGAAGGCAGGCCTCACCGGCGCAGTGGTGGTCACGACGCCGCAGGACGTCGCCCTCATCGACGCGCGAAAAGGGCTGGCCATGTTCCGTAAGGTCAACGTCCCCGTCCTCGGCATCATCGAGAACATGAGCTACTTCATCTGCCGTCACTGCGGCGAGCGCGAGGAAATCTTCGGCCACGGCGGCGGACAGAAGACCGCGGAGATGCTCGGCGTTCCCTTCCTCGGCGAGGTTCCGATCGATCCGAAGGTCGTCGTCGGCGGCGACACGGGCGAGCCGATCGTGGTGAGCGACCCGCAGTCGCCGGCGTCGGCGGCCTTCCGCGAGCTGGCCCGGCAAGTCGTGGATCAGGTCCAGTCGGGGGCGGCCGGACACACCGACGATCACGATCACGACCATCACCACGATCACGACCACGCGCATACTCATTGACGTCGTGAGAGGTCTTGGCCGCGCTCTCGTGCTGCTGGCGCTGATCGCGATGGCGGTCGGAGCATTCCAGCCTTTCTATCTGACGGGCTGGAGGCAGGACTGGAGCACCGTCGAGGCCATGCTCACGGAGCTGCCGTTTCGCAAGGTGCCGGGACTGCGGAGCTTGTGCGTGGAGGCGGACCGCCGGATCCCGGCGGGCGCGCGCGTGCTCTTCGCCATGCCTCCCGACGTGTCCGTCGAGGGATACGACTACGCCTTCGGGCGCGCGCACTATCTGCTGGCGGGCAAGGAGCTCGTTCCGCGGTCCCAGCGCTCGCCGGGACGCATCGACTACGTGCTCTGCTGGAATCGCTGCGCGCCGCCGCCCGGGTTCGCGCTGGTGTGGGAATCGCGGGAAGGAAGTCTCGCGAGGCGGACGCCGTGATCGCAACGGTGTTTCTCGTGGTGGCCGGACTGGGGCTGGCGTTGCGCGGCGGGCAGCGCCGCATCGCCACGGTGCTCGGGGAGGCGTACCTCCTCGGCGCCGGCGTTGCGTCCCTCGTGCTCCTCGCATTCTCGATGGCCGGCGTTCCGTGGTCTCGCGGCGCCCTGCTCGGTGCCGTGGCCGTCGTGGCCGCGGCCTCGCTCATCGGCGCGCGCCGATCGATCACCGTTCCGCCGCCCACGCGATGGAACGCCGTCGACCTGTTCACGCTCGCCCTTGTGGCGGGCTATTCGCGACTGGCCCTGTTCAGCATGCCCATCGAGGTCGACTACATCTTCATGTGGGGGGTCAAGGCGAAGAAGTTCTTCCATGCCCGCGGCGTCGACTGGAGCTATCTCGAGAATCCCGTCAACATCGGATCGCACCCCGACTATCCGCAGCTCGTTCCCTTCGTGTTCGACGTGCACGCGCTGCTGTCCGGTGCGTGGGACGACCGATGGCTTGGAGCGGTGAACGTAGCCTTCGGCGTGGCCGCGCTGCTCATCGTGCGCGATGTGCTCGTCGAGGAGCTCGGGCAGCCGTGGGCGGTCGTGACCTGTGCGGCCATCATGCCGCTCGTGTTCTCGCCGTACATGGGGATGGCCGAGGCGGCGCTGATCGCCTATTCGTTGACGGGGCTGCTGTATCTGCGCCGCGGGAACACCGGACGGGCGGCGCTCTTTCTGGGACTGGGGGCGTTCACGAAGAACGAGGGGTTGGCGTTGATCGTCGCCGCCGGTCTGGCTCTGGCCGCGGTGCGACGCTGGCGCGAGCTGCCGAAACTGGCGCTGGCGTTTCTGATCCCGCTCCCCTGGCTCATTCTGCGCGCCGTGCACGACATGCCCACCGATCTCATGGAGTCGGGGATTCTTCAACGGTTCCTGGCGAAGATCGCCGACCCGTCACCGATCCTCGAGGCCATGTCGCGGCATCCCGCCGGCAACATCTGGTTCTGGGGGGGAACGGTGGTCGTCCTGCTGCTCTGCCACCGCCGGATTCTCGGTGCCGAGCGTTTTCTCACCGTCACCATCGCCGTCCAGTTCGCGTTCCTGGTCGCTGCGTACTTCGTGACGCCCAAAGACATCGAGTGGCACGTGCGCTGGTCGTGGGAGCGCGTCATCCGCCAGCTGATGCCGCTCGTCGCGCTGCTCGCCGTATTCGCGGGTAGGGATTTCCTCCCGGCGCGCACGTCCTCATCGGAGGCGGATGATGCGCACGGCGCCTCTGAGCCGGCCAGCGGCCGGCGGTCCACGTCACCGCAAGCGCCAGAAGTCGCCAGCCAGGCCGAGTGACGCGAACAGCGCCTCGGTCTCCTCGACCGTGCGTCGCCGCCATTCCGGATCGCGCCGGTCCGCACCGTGCCACGCCTGGGCGAGGCGCCAGCCGGTCTCCAGTGACAGCACCGCCCCGCGGGACATGTGCCACTGCTCGCACCAGCGATCGACGTGCTCTTCGTCCCGGAAGAGCAGCATCGTCTTTCACGTGAAGACGACGTTCTGCCACCACATTCGCGCGGGGACGGCGAAGTGGATCAGGCCCGCGCCGTCGACCGCGCCGCCGAGGAGGTCGACGTGCATCGACGCGCCACAATCGCCGCAGCTCGCGGCGATCACCGCGTCGGTCTTCATCATCGCCGCGATACCCATCGCGTCCCAGATGCAGTTCCCGAACGCTCGCACTTTCCCGGCGTAGACCAGGAACGGCGTCGGGACGGCCGAGAAGGGCGGTGCCATCAGGATCTCGCCGGCGTCGTCGAGCACGATCACGCGACCGGCCGCGAGCCGCCGCAGTGCCTCGTCGTCGCCGAGCTCGATCGACGCCGGCGCGATGCCGGTGCGGAGGAACGATTCGTAGATCTGCGCTCGGATCGCGGCGTCACTCATGCTCGCATTTGATATCTTCCCGCCCGCCATGATCAACAAAGTCATCGCGTCCGCGGCCGAGGCCATTCGCGACGTCGCGGACAACACCACGCTCGTCGTCGGCGGTTTCGGTCTCTGCGGCATTCCCGAGAACCTGATCAACGCTCTGGTCGAGAAGAAGGTCACCGGCCTGACCTGCGTCTCCAACAACGCCGGCGTCGACGACTGGGGCCTCGGCCTGCTCCTGCAGACGAAGCAGATCCGCAAGATGGTCTCCTCCTACGTCGGCGAGAACGCCGAGTTCGAACGGCAGTACCTCGCCGGCGAGCTCGAAGTGGAGTTCGTCCCGCAGGGCACGCTCGCCGAGCGCATGCGCGCCGGCGGCGCCGGCATCCCCGCGTTCTACACGCCGGCCGGCTTCGGCACGATCGTCGCCGACGGAAAAGAAACGCGCGATTTCGACGGCCGCATGTACGTCATGGAGCGCGGCATCGTCGGCGACTTCTCGCTCGTGGCGGCGTGGAAAGGTGACCGGCTCGGGAACCTCGTGTACCGGAAGACGGCGCGCAACTTCAATCCGATGGCCGCGACCGCGGGCCGGGTCTGCATCGCCGAGGTTGAAGAGCTGGTCGAGCTGGGCGAGCTCGATCCGGACTGCATCCACACGCCGGGCATCTTCGTTCATCGCGTGGTCGTCGCGCCGCGCGTGAAGCGCATCGAGCAGCGCACGGTGAGGAAGGGGTAGGACATGCCACTGACGCGCGAACAGATCGTCCGCCGCGCCGCCCAGGAGCTGCGCGACGGCTACTACGTGAACCTCGGCATCGGCATGCCGACCCTCGTCGCGAACAACATCCCCGTGGGGATGGAAGTGATCCTTCAGAGCGAGAACGGCATCCTCGGGCTGGGACCGTTCCCGCGCGAGGAGGACGTCGACGCGGACCTGATCAACGCCGGCAAGCAGACCGTGACCGTGCTTCCGGGCGCGTCGTTCTTCTCCAGCTCGGACTCGTTCTCGATGATCCGCGGCGGCAAGGTCGATCTGTCGATCCTCGGCGCGATGCAGGTCTCGAAGAAGGGCGACATCGCCAACTGGATGGTCCCCGGCTCGATGGTGAAGGGCATGGGGGGCGCGATGGATCTCGTGGCCGGAGCCAAGCGCCTGATCGTGACCATGGAGCACATCACCAAGAAGGGCGAGAAGAAGATCCTCGACCGCTGCAACCTGCCGCTGACCGGCGTCGGCTGCGTGAACCGCATCATCACCGACTACTGCGTGATCGATGTGACGCCCGAGGGGCTGCGGCTGATCGAGTTGGCGCCGGGGGTGACGGCGGAGCAGGTGCAGTCGATGACCGAGCCGTGGCTGATCGTCGGCGATGATCTCAAGGAGATCGCGGTGTGATCGCCTCCGACCGCCGCATCGCGGTCGGACTTTTCATTCTCACGTTCGTCACGTACGCCTGGTTCTTCGGTGGCGGCGGCTGGAATCAGAACGCGCACTTCGATCTCACCCGCGCGCTCGTGGAGCGGCAGACGTTCCACATCGACGGCTACCGCGTGAACTCGGGCGACATCGCCTGGAGCAATGTCTCCGGGCAGTGGCACGCGTACTCGAACAAACCGCCCGGACTGCCGTTCCTGGCCGCGATTCCGTACTTTGCGATCTATCACCTCGAGCGCGCGCTGCACGTGCCGGTCGACTCGTGGCTGTGGATGACGATCAACGTGTACGCGCTGACGCTGCTGGTGGTGGCGACGTGCGGCGCGGGCATCGCGGTGCTCGTCTTCCGTTGGGCGCGGCCGCACACGCCGCACGCGGTGCTGATCGCGCTCATCGCGGCGTTCGGCACGATCATCCTGCCGTACTCGCAGCTCTTCTTCTCGCCCGTGCCCGCGGCGTTCTTTCTGCTGCTCGCGTACGTGCTGCTCGAGCGCCGGCCGGTGCTGGCCGGCGCGGCGGCGGGGATCGCGGGACTCTGCTTCTACATCTGCATCCCCGCGGCAGCGGTGCTGGCGATCGCGGCGCGGCGCAAGGCGTGGAAGTTCATCCTCGGCGGACTGCCGTTCGGCGCGCTGCTGGCGTGGTATCACACGGTCTGTTTCGGCGCGCCCTGGCGCACGTCGCTGGAGACGGCCCAGAACTTCACCGAGCGCGGCCTGCTCCTCGGGCTGTTCCGCACCTATCCGACGAAGCTCGCGCTGTGGGGTCTCACGTTCTCCGAGTATCGCGGCCTGTTCGTCGTGTCGCCCGTGCTGCTGCTGGCGATCTTCGGCCTGTTTCGGATGAAGCGCCGCGACGCGGCGATCATCGTCAGCATCTTCGCGGTCTTTCTGCTGATGGTGGCGAGCTTCAACGGATGGGAAGGCGGATCGTCTTTCGGGCCTCGGCACATCCTGCCGGCCATCCCGTTCCTCGTGCTCCCGCTCGCGTTCGTGCGCGCGCGATGGCTGCTGCTTCCTGCCGTCGTTTCATTTGCAATCAACCTCCTAGCGACGGCCATCGATGCGTCGCCTCCGGGCGGCATCCAGCGCCCCATCCGCGATTTCTACCTGGCCAAACGCGCGGTCTCCATCAACGAGCAGACGGTCGACGAGCTGATCCCGCACCAGCTCTACGCTGAGGGCTCACGCGAATCCGAGTGGGCGAGCCTCAACCTCGGCGAATTCGCCCTCGGCGCCGGAAACCCATGGTCGGTCGCGCCGATCGTGGTGTGGGTGGTGGTGGGGGGCGTGTGGCTCCGGAGAGTGCAGCGGCCGAGTCAACCAACTGTCATCCCGAGCGTAGTCGAGGGACCTGGGCGGGTGGTGCACCAGGAATGAGCTTCGCGCCCCTCCCACCCAGGTCCCTCGACTTCGCTCGGGATGACACGTTACGCCGGCGCCGTTTCCGTCTCCGGCTTCTTCCGCATGTCGAAGAACAGCAGCGCGATGCCGATGCAGATCGCTGAGTCGGCGACGTTGAACGCCGGCCAGTGATGCGTCCCGACGTACACGTCGAGGAAGTCCACCACGTAGCCGAAGCGGAAGCGGTCGAGCAGATTGCCGATCGCGCCGCCCAGGATCAGGTGCAGGCCGGTCTGGAGGAGGCGGTCCGTCACCGCGGTCCGGAACGCGTACACGACCACCACGCAGAACACGGCGATCGCGCCGACGTTGAGCAGGACGGGCACGATCGCGTTGGACGCGTTCGCGCCGAGGCCGAAGGCCGCGCCGTCGTTGCGCACGTGCACGATCTGGAAGAAGTTCGGAATCACCGAGACCGCCTCGTGCAACTGGATGCTCTTCAGCACGAGATGCTTCGTCCAGATGTCGAGGAGGATGATGACGGCGGAGAGGATCAGGTAGTGGACGCGCTTCAACGGGTGGCTCCTGCGAGTTGCTTCTCTTCGATCAGTCGGTCGAGCTCTGTGCGGACTTTGCCGAGGATCTCATCGTACGTGAACTGGCCGATCGATTCCGGACCGCGCTTCAGATTGACGTAGCTGGGCGCGCACCACATCCCGAGGTCGGCGTCATCGGTCTCGCCCGGGCCGTTCACGCGGCAGCCCATGACCGCGATGGTGATGTCGTGCTCCTTCGCGTACTGGGCCATTTCTCGCACGTTCTGAGCCAGCTCGATGAAGGCCTCGTTCTCCACGCGCGAGCACGATGGACAACTGATGATGTTCAGTCCCTTGTGCTCGAAACGGGGCACGGAGCGGAAGCGGCCCTGGACGATGTCGTCGAGAATCTGCCGCCCCACGGTGACCTCTTCGCCCTTGCGCTCGAAAGGGAGGGTGAGCGAGACGCGGATCGTGTCGCCGATGCCGCGGGTGATGAGCTGCTCGAAGGCGATGCGGGTCTTGATGATCCCGTCCGGCGGCATGCCCGCCTCGGTCACCCCCAGGTGCAGCGGCACGTCCGGACGGGCCTCGGCGAAGCGCACGTTGCCGTCGATCACCTTGTTGGGATCGGAGTCCTTGAGCGACACGCAATAGCGATCGAAGCCGAGGTCGTCGAGCATCGCGCAGTGCTCGAGGGCGGACTCCAGCATCGGCGTGATCGAGTCGTGCTTGTCGTATTTCGAGACCTTGTCCGGATCCACCGAGCCGGCGTTGACGCCGATGCGCATCGCGCAGTCGTGGGCGCGGGCCACGTCGACCAGATACGCGACCTTCTCGCGAATGCTCTTGTCCCGCTCGATGTGGTACAGGTGACCGGGGTTGTAGCGGAGCTTCTGCACCAACGGCGCGACCTTCTCCGCGAGCCGGTAGTTCTCCTGCAGATCGATGGAGAGGTTCGCGTTCGGACGTGCGGCGCGGATCTCGGCGAGCGCGGCGACGTCCTTCGGATTGTCGACGGCGATGCGGATCACGTCCGCACCGGCGGCCTCGAGGAGCTCGACCTGGCGGATCGTCGCATCGATGTCCTGCGTGCGCGTGGCAGTCATGGACTGGACGGCGATCGGGTTGCTGCCGCCGATCGTGATGCGGCCGATGCGGATCTCGCGCGTCTGACGGTTCACGGGCTACCTCAACGCGTGCATTTTCAGAAGATTCCGGGCGTAAGTGGAGCGGCGGGCTTCAGCCC
>DATLOL010000179.1:0-17521 GCA_035536275.1 Thermoanaerobaculia bacterium | reverse complement strand
CTGGCTGTACTGATCATGGAGATCAATGGCAACATGGTTCACGGCTGGCCTCCTTCTTTGGGCTTCGAGCCCGACTTAGATTGGCGCACGTTACTCCGTGACGCCGCTTAGGAGGCTGGCCTACTCATCGTCTCTGGGCGGTGGGGCACGAGGCTCATTCCTGGTGCCCCACCCGCCCAGGTCCCTCGACTACGCTCGGGATGACAGTTGGTTGATCCAGCGCACGAGGCAGGGGATGCCTCGACTACGCTCGGCATGACACGCGAGCCCGCGTTACTCGTCGAGCTCGAGGAGGGGGAGTTTCCGCTCCGGCGCGCCGGGCATCGGTGCCGCCACCTCACCCACCCTCCGCGCCCCGAGCCGGAGATAGAACTCCTCGGCATGCGGATCGGCGACCACCGTCAGGACGCCGGGTGCACTCGCCCGCGCGTGCTGCACGAGCGCGCGTCCCACGCCGCGGCGATGCACGCTCGGATCGACCCACACATGCTCGAGGAACGCGTGCGCGTCCGACTCCTGCAACTGGCAGACACCGACCACCTGGTCCTCGACCGAGGCGACGTAGGTGCGGTGGCGCTCGATGTCGTCGCCGGAGATCTCGAGATCGGCATCCCAGGCGGCGAGCCATTCGGCGGGATAGCCCCAGTGGGCCTTGGCGATTCGCGCGAGCTCGGTCGCGCGTTCAGAGTCGGTTGAGACCGCGCGACGAATCTCGATTCGCATGCGTCATTATGCGCCTCCAAGCAGGCGCGCATGCCACGAATCGGCCGCGCGGCGCTCCCACGCACCGCTGCGCACGTCTCCAAGTCGTTCAGCCGTCACGTCGAACACGCGCGTGTCGGAATTGGCTGCACTGCGGAAAGCGGGACGCGGCACCGCACGCACCGACGCGCCCTCGCGCAGGAAGATCCGATTCGAGTCGAGGATCTGCACGCTCAGCTCGCGCTCGAGCTCCTTCAGCGTGCCGAACATGCGGTCGATGCTGCACCCGCTGCGCTCGCGGTTCTCGTCCGCGGCGATCACCAGAAAGCTCCCTTCGAGCAACTCGCGTCCGCCGTGAATCGGCACGCCGTGCGCGGCCCAGTTGTCGAGAAAGGCATCGACCCGGCCGAGCAGGGTCTCGCTCTGCCGGGTGTCGAGGGCCGGCGAGATGCCGAAGATCCAGATGTGGGCGTCGTTGCTGAGCTGATCGATGTTCACGCGCATGGCCGGCGTAGTTTATTAGACTGCGCCGGTGAGCATCGCAAAGATCCTGGACATGATGACCGGCCGCACTTCCGAAGTGCAGTCCCGCCAGCAGCACGACCCGCTCCCTCTCGCCACCGCCGCCGTCATGCTCGACATCGCCTACGCCGACGGCAACTTCTCGCCGACCGAGGGGACCAACGTGGTGAGCTTTCTCTCCCAGCAGTTCAAGCTCTCGCCGGACGACACCCACGAGCTCGTCGAGGCCGCGGACGAGATCCGCAAGAACAGCGTCGATCACTTCGCGCTGACGCACTACATCCGTAAGAACTCGCCGCTCGCGGACCGCATCGAGATGGTGAAGGCCATGTGGCGCCTCGTCTACCACGACGACACGCTCACCGACATGGAGGGCTATCTGGTGCGCAAGCTCGCCGACCTCCTCGGGCTCGAGCATCACGTGATGATCGACGCCAAGAGCGCGGTGCTGCGCGAGCTCGGGAAGTGAAGCGCGCCGCGATCATCGGCGCCGGTCCGATCGGCATCGAGCTCGCGGTGGCGTTTCAGCGCGCCGGCATCGACTCCATCCACTTCGACGCCGCCCAGATCGGCGCGACCATGCAGTGGTACCCGCTGGAGATGGTCTTCCACTCCGGCGCGGAGCGCCTCGCCATCGCGGGCGTGCCGATCCAGGTGCCCGATCAGCAGAAGATCAAGCGCGAAGAGTTCCTCGCCTACCTGCGCGCGGTCGTGATGCAGTTCGGACTGCAGATCCGCACGTACGAACGGGTCGTCAAGGTTGACACCCCGGGGTACTCGAGGCGCCAACCAACTGTCATCCCGAGCGTAGTCGAGGGACCTGGGCGGGTGGGGCATGAGGAATGCGCCTCGCGCCCCGCCCACCCAGGTCCCTCGACTCACGCTCGGGATGACACCGGAGGGTTCACGCTACAGACGACGAAGGGCTCGTACGACGTCAGCGAGATCGTGCTCGCCATCGGCGCGATGCATGTGCCGAAGCTGCTGAACATCCCCGGCGAAGAGCTGCCGCACGTCAGCCACTACTTTCGCGATCCGCACACGTACTTCAACACCGATCTGCTGGTCGTCGGCGGACGCAACTCCGCGGTCGAGGCGGCGGTGCGATGCCAGCGCGCAGGGGCGCACGTGACCGTCGCCTACCGGCAGGACGACTTCGATCCGAAGAGCGTGAAGTTCTGGCTGCTGCCGGAGATCCGGGCCATGATCCGCGACGGGCTCGTTCGGTTTCTGCCGCGCACGTGGCCCACCGGGATTCGCGAAGGCAGCGTGCTGCTGAACACCGGGGAGACGCTCCCCGCCGACTTCGTGCTCGCTCTGACGGGCTACCGCCAGGACACGACGCTCTTCGAGATGCTCGGCTTCGATCTGCAGGGCGCGGATCGCAAGCCGCTGCTCGACGAGTCGACGATGGAGACGAACGTGCCGGGTGTGTTCGTCGCCGGCACGGCCATCGCGGGCTCGCCGGCGGAGCGCGTGAGCATCATCGTCGAAGACTGCCACGTCCACGTGCCGCGCATCGTGGCCGCGATTGCGAAACGCCATGCCCGAGCTTGAGCTCCCGCCCGGCTATCGCACCGACCTCACCCTCCGCTACCTCGGCCGCGACTCCGACTCTCTCTGCGAGCGCGTGACCGGCAACGTAATCGAAACGGCCGACACGAAAATCACGCTGAACGTAGGACGGGCTTCAGCCCGTCCCCTCCCCACGGCCCGCAAGCTCCTCGGCCTGAACCTCGATCCCGCTCCCTTCGAGCGCGCCCATCCCGATCTCGTGCGCGGTCACGAGGGCGCGCATCTCCCCCAGACCGCGACCGTGTGGGAGAGCCTGATGTGGGCGATCGTCGGCCAGCAGATCAACCTCACCTTCGCCTACAAACTGCGGCGCGTGCTCGTCGAGCTGTGCGGCGAGGTCGCGCCGAACGGCCTGCGCCGTCATCCGACGGTAGCGCGCGTCGGGCAACTCAACTACGCGGACCTCACCTCGAGACAGTTCTCGCAGAGCAAGGCGCGATATGTGATCGACACCGCGCGTCTCATCGCCGTTGGCGAGGTTCCGCTGGAAACGTTTCCGTCGCGCAATCCGTCCGAAGTCGAAGAGTTGCTGATGAAGATCCGCGGCGTCGGCTTATGGACCGCCAACTACGTGATGATGCGCGGCTGCGCCTTCCCGGACTGCGTCCCCGCCGGCGACAGCGCGCTCAGCGCGTCGCTTCAGACGTGGTTCGAGCTCGACCATCGCCCCGACGCGCACGAAACTCGCACGCTCATGCATCGTTTCGCTCCGTGGCGCAGTCTGGCCACCTACCACTTCTGGCTACGCAAATGAAAATCACACTCCTGCTCCTGCTCCTCACCGTTCCGCTGCGCGCGACCGAGATCGGCCGCGCCGGCGCACACGTCTTTCACTCGAGCTTCTGGCTGAATCTGCACGAGCGGTTGCGCCATGAGGCGGTACAGAAGACGCCCGCGGAGCACGCGTTCACAGGCGCGGAGCTGTCGGCATGGCGGCAGGCGCTCGAGATCTACCGCGCCGACGTCGGCACCAAGAGTCCTGTCTTCGATCGCCCTCTGGCGCTGGTGTGGCACACGCTTTCCGAGACGCCGGATGGCGCGACGCCGAAGGGCATTCCGCCGCGCATCGCCGAGGCCCTGCGGATCGCCGCACCGGCGTATCGCGCCAAACTGTGGAAGCAGGACGACGCGGCGAACCGCTTCTGGACCAGCGTGGCCGTGACCCTGCTGCGCGAGGCCGGTCCCGAGGTGGCAGCGGGGATCGCGCGCGTATACGGCGTGACCTGGATGAAGCGCATCGACGTCGAGGTGGCACCGTACTGCGACGAGCACGGTGCAGCGACCCCCGAAGTCCACAAAGGCAAGTATCTGACCGTGGTCTCGTCGAGAGACCCCGGGTACCAGGAGTTTCACGCGCTGGAGATGATGTTCCACGAGCCCATGCACCATTTCGACTTCTACCAGGAGATCGAAATGGCGGCCGGTGGACCGGGGGCGAAGACGCCGCGCAATCTCTCGCACGCGTTGCTCTTCTACACCGCTGGCGAGATCACGCGCCGCGCGCTGTCCAACCGCGGCGTGGTCTACGAGCCGAACTCGGACGAGGTGCTGGGCCGCGCATGGCCGCACTTCATCGAGCCCATCGATCAGCACTGGAAGCCGGTGATCGACGGCAGATCGACGCGCGCCGAAGCGCTGAAGGCGATCCTCGCGGCGCACCGGCCGCGCACGAATTGAGCGTTACGTGAGCAGCGCGTAGCCGATCATCTTGTAGAGCAGTCGCGCGCCGACGTTCGCGTCCCACTCCGTTTCGCCCGGCGACACCTCGCAGAGGTCGAAGCCGACGATGCGCTTGCCCGCCCGCCGGATCGCGCGCAGCAGGCCGATAGCCTCGTTCCACGACAGCCCGCCCGGAACGGGCGTGCCTGTTCCGGGACATAGAGTGGGATCGAGTCCGTCGATGTCCCAGGAGAGATAGATCTCGTCCGGCAGCGCCGCGATGATCTCGTCCGCGATGCGCGCGAACGGCACGCCCTCTTCCTTTTGCGCGGCGATCTCGGCGTCGTAGAAGGCGACGATGCGTCCGTTCGAGCCGTCGATCATCGCGCGCTCGGCCTGCCCGAGGTCGCGCAGGCCGGCCTGCACGAGCTTCCCGATGCCGTCGATCTTGCGCATCACGTTGTTGAAGATCGACGCGTGCGACCAGGTGAAGCCCTCGTACGCGTCGCGCAGGTCCGCGTGCGCGTCGAGGTGCAGGATGCCCAGGCCGGGATACTTCTCCGCGTACGCGCGCATCGCACCGAACGGCACCGAGTGATCGCCGCCGAGGATGACCGGCATCTTGCCGGCGTCGAGCAGCGCGCGGGTCTGCTCGTAAACCCACTCGTTCACGCGCTCGCCGAGGGCGTTCACTTTCGCCGCGGCGTCGCGCGTGGCGTCGTCCACCACGCCCCCTTGCTCGATCACCGTCGCCGCGATCCGTTTCCCCTCGGCGTTCCAGTCCAGGATCTCCCGCGGCATGTCGAGCATGGCGATGCCGCGCTCGTACGGGCGGCCCGTTTCCTGATCGAAGAGATCGACCTGCTTCGAGGCCTCGAACACCGCGGCCGGGCCCTCCGAGGTGCCGCCGCCGTACGAGGTCGTGGCCTCGAACGGCACGGGCACGATGATCACGTGCGATTCCTCGGGAGTGAACGGGAGTCCGTAGATGCCGGTGTCGCCGACCGCGGCGGCGTCGGGATCGAAGTGGCGCACGGTCATCAATCCATGTCCATCGGATTCACGTATTTCTCGTCCGATTTCTCGGCCTGCTCGAGCGCGGCCTTGAACTTCTCCTCGAGAATGCGGGCGCGGTCTTTCTGCGATTCGAGCTGCTTCTCGAAGCGCCGGGCCGCGTCGCTCTTCTGCGATTCGAGTCCGGCCACCATCGCGTCGAGAGAGCCCAGCGGCCCGCGATTCTCTTTCGCCTTGTGCAGCAGAACCTCGCCGCTGAGACGATCGATGACGAGCGTGGCCTCGCAGCACGGACACGTGATCTCGAAGTTCTTCATGACGGCGATTGTATGGCTGCGTGTCATCCCGAGCGAAGTCGAGGGATCCCCTGCTCGTTACAGGCGGGGGATCCTTCGACCGTCCTCCGCTGCGCTCCGGCGGCTCAGGATGACACCCGCGCGCAAGCTACTCCAGCGCCTGCCGCAGATCCTCGATCAGGTCCTCGGGATGCTCGAGTCCGACGCTCACGCGCAGCAGGTTCTCGGCGGTCCTGCTACCCGGCCCTTCGCTGGAGTTGCGATGCTCGATCAGGCTCTCCACGCTGCCGAGTGACGTTGCGCGGGTGAAGAGCCGCGTGCGCGCCGTCACCGCGAGCGCCTCCGCCCGTCCGCCGCGCACGAGGAACGACAGCATTCCGCCGAACGCCGACATCTGTCCGCGCGCGATGGTGTGTCCGGCGTGCGACTCGAGACCGGGATAGAACACGGCCTCGACGCGCGGATGCGTCTCCAGGAACCGCGCCACGGCGAGAGCGTTGTCGCTGTGCACGCGCATGCGCGCCGCCAGCGTGCGGATGCCGCGCAGCACGAGCCAGGAGTTGAACGGCGAGGCCACCCCGCCCACCAGCTTGCGCACGTGCAGCGTGGTCTCGAAGAGGGCATCGCGCTCGCGAAAGACGAGCGCGCCGCCCTGCACGTCGGTGTGTCCGCCGAGGTACTTCGTCGTCGAGTGCAGAACGACGTCGGCGCCGAGCTCGATCGGGCGCTGCAGCGCGGGCGTCGCGAACGTGCCGTCCACGACGAGGAGCGCGCCGCGCTCCTTCGCGATCCCCGCGAGCGCGCGCAGATCGACGACCTTCATCAGAGGGTTGGACGGCGTCTCGGCCCAGATCACTCGCGTCTCGTCGCTCATCGCCGCGCGGACGCGATCGAAATCCCCCATCGACACGACGTCGAAGGCGAGCCCCCAGCGCTCGAGGAAGTGCTCGTCGGCGAGCGCGCGATAGCCGTAGTAGCAGTCGTCCGGAATCAGTACGTGCGCGCCGCGGGGCAACGCCTGGAGCAGCGACGCGCCGGCGGCCATGCCCGATCCGAACGCCAGCGCCGCCGCCCCGCCGTCGATCGCCGCGAGCGCCTCCTCCAGAAGGTCCTGCGTGGGATTGCCGTCGCGCACATAGCTGTACCCCCGCGACGCCTCCCCCTCCTCGGATCTCTGGAAGGTCGTGGAGAGATGGAGCGGCGGCGCCAGCGCGCCCGTCGCCTCGTCGATGTGCATGCCCGCGTGAATGGCCTTCGTCTCGAATCTCATATCGAATCAGCGTCGGCGGATGACGACGGGCGCGAGAGTGCGTCGGCGATCACCACTGCCGTTCCGATTCTACGCCGCGATACACTGTCGCCCGATCGCGCGGCAGGCATGGTTCGGACAAGACAAGCACTGGTTCTGGTTGTAGACGACGACCCCGCCGTGGGCGCGTTCGCGCGCGCCATGTTGTCGCCGTCGCGGTACCGGGTCGAGTGGTGTCATGACGTCGAGGGCGCGGTCCGATTCGCCGGCACGGAGCCACCCGATCTCGCGTTCGTCGACATCGACCTCCAGGCAGGCGGCACGGGCTGGGATTTTCTGCGCGCGATCCGGGCCAGCCCGGGCACCGCAAATATGCCGGTGGTGATGCTCACCGGAAACTCCGACACGCTCAATCGGGAACGCTCCCTGCGCTACGGCGCCGATCGCTTCCTGCTCAAGCCCGTGACCGCCGACACCCTGCGCCGCGTGGCCGACGAGATGCTCGCCGTGCGCGACGACATGTGGTGGACGATGACCCTGCGCAGCGACCAGGCCGGACGCCTGCGCGAGCTCTTCTTCGATGCGACGACCGAGGTGCCGACCATGGCGGTCGTGGTCGACGACCTGCGCCGGATGGTCGAAGAGGGCGCAACCCTGGCCGTCTTCTGCATCGAGATCGAGCCGCTGTTCGGCGTCGGCGAGCGGCAGATGTGGGAGTCCTTCGACGCGCTGCGCCGCGAGTTCGTCCGCGGACTCCGGGTCATGGTCGGCCCGATTCTCGGCAACGAAGTGATCATCGGCACCAGCCATTCGGGAGCAAACGACTTCTACTGCTTCGCCCGCGAGACGGAGGGGATGAACATCACCACGGTCGCGCGCGATCTCGAACGCGCCGCGCTGATGGCGTTGAAGGCGCTGCCCGACGAAGCGAATCTCCGCGACGAGGTGGTCATCTTCACCGGCGGCGCCTCGACGCAGCAGCAGCCGCTGTTCGCGCCGCGCATGCTCTACAACGCCGTGCGCGAGGCCAAGGACATCGCCGAGCGCCGGGAGACGCGCTACTACTCCGGCATGCGCGAGCGTTTGGTGCGCACGGTCCAGGAGCGGCTCATCACTACGGTCTTCCAGCCCGTCATGAACCTCGAGACCCGCGAGGTCGTCGGCTACGAGGCGTTGTCGCGCGGCCCCGTCGGCACGGAGCTGGAGAACCCCGACGTGCTGTTCGAGCTGGCCCGCGACTTCGACCTGGTGTGGGACCTCGAGGCGCTCTGCATCGAGAACGTCGTGCCGTGGCTGCAGGAGGTCTGCGCGCGCGGACACCTCTTCTTCAACCTCGAGGCGCAGTTCATCCAGCAGATTCAGTCTCGCGGCATGGACGTGTTCGAGCCGTTTTTCTCCTGCAACCGGCACATCGTGATCGAGGTGACCGAGCGCAGCGCGATCCGCGACTACCCCACGTTCCGGCGCACGCTGCACGACCTGAAGAAGATCGGCTTCAAGATCGCGATCGACGACTGCGGCTCGGGATACGCGACCCTGGAAGCGATCGCCGAGCTGCAGCCCGACTACCTGAAGGTCGGACACTCGCTGTTTCACAACGTCCACCGCGATCCGATCCGCCGCCGCCTCGTCGAGCTGGTGGCCCGCTGCGCCGACACCATCGGCGCGCGCACGATCGCCGAGTCCATCGAGACCGAGGAACAGCTCACCGTGTGCCACGAGCTCGGCATCGACGAGGGACAGGGGTTCCTGCTGGCCCGCCCTGCCCCCTGGGAAACGTTCCGCTGAAGTGCTGACAGTCCCCTCTCCCCGCGCGGCGGGGAGAGGGGACCGGTGGGCTATCTTCCATCGTCACACGCGCTCGGATCGTTCGCGCAGTTCGACAGGATCACGTGGATCGTGACGAGCGCCGAGTCGAAGGCCACGCCGTCGCTCACCGAGAAGCCGAACGACGTCTGGCCGAGGAAGCCCTGCGCCGGCGTGAAGGTGACGTTCGAGCCCGAAAGCACGTACGGCACCGCCGCGATCGCGGTCTGTCCGTCGAAGAGCGCGCCGTTGAGCGGCAATGAGTCCACGGTGTACTGCAGCGGAATCGTGACGCCGGGCGTGGTGATGGAGAGCATCGGCTCGAGCAGGTCGTTGCGATTCAGCTCGCAGCTCGTGCGCACTTCGAGACCGCGCGCCGGTCCGGGCGTCGACTCCACGACCCGGCCCTGAACGACGAAGTACGAAAGCCCGTTGTTGATCGCGGCACTGAGCTCTCCCAGCACGCTGATCTCGAACGTGCCGTCGCTGCCGACGGGCATGCCCTCCGGCACCTCCATGACGCCGCCGCGCACGCGCTCCGCCGGTCCCGCGAAGTCCGCGTCGGTGAGCGCGCCATCGCCCTGCACCGGGATGAAGTAGAAGATCGTCGGCAGCGAGTCGATGCTGCCGCGGTGCGTGTTGAGACGCATCGTCGCGGAGCGCAGCATGCCCGCCGAGCCCCCGAAATTGCTGATGTCCCATTCGAAGTGCATGCGCACGGTACCGTTCGATCCCGGCCCGCCGGCCATCCCCACTCCGGCGCTCATGAACACGGGCACGCTCGCGGGGAGCACCATGTGGTTGTCGCCCACGCCGTCGGTGTTCGAGTCCGCGACCGTCCCGGCCACTTCGACGGAATCGAGGAACGCCGCGTTGGTGCGGATGCGCGTCGTGCGCAGTGTTTCCACGGAGGTGAGGCCGAGCGAGATCAGGCGCGGACGATCCGCGAACGTCGTCGTCTCGATGTCGTTCGCGAGATTCGGCAGCTCGATCCGCAGCGGAATCACGGTCAGCGCGAAGGTCGCCGTATCGCAGACAGTGTCGCCGCTGACGACGCCGCAGGCCTCGAACTGGAACGAATCGGGGCCGTTGTAGCCGTCGTCCGGCGTGTACACGACGTCGGCGCCCGAGAGCGCGCCCAGCGTTCCGTGGAACGGGCCGCTGTTCGCCACGATCGAGAATGACAACGCCACACCGTCCGGCGCCTTTGCCGTGAGGACCAGCGTCTCCGGCATCTCCTGCGTGATCGTGGCGGCGAGATCGTCCGCAACGACGGTGGCGGCCGGCGGAGGCGGAGGCTCCTCGCGCGGCGGATTGATCGAGACGACGGCCGTGCCGACGGAGCCGACGGCATCGGTCACGCTGAAGGTGAACGCATCCTCGACATTGCCATCGCCGGACGGCGTGTAGGTCACGACGTTCTGCACGAGCGGAGACAGCGTTCCGAACTGCGGCTGCGTGACGATCGCGAATGTCAGCGCGTGTCCCTCCGGATCGGATCCGGTGAGCGTGATCGTCACCGAAGCCGTACCGTTGGTGAACACGGTCTGTGCATCCGCGGTCGGCGGTGCGTCGAACGCGCTGTCGAGTGTGAACCGCGACCCGCGTCCCACATGGATGTCGTGCGCCAGGAACGCGCCTTCCGCTTCAGCGTCGCGCCCGAACGTCATCGTGCCGTTCGGCGCGTAAACGTTCGCCGCGACGGTCGTGTCGCGGCCGAACGTGACGTTCGTTCCGGCCTGCACGCGCATCGCTCCCGCGTCCGCGCCGGCGAACGTGCCTGCCGCGTCGACGCGAATCGTCTCCGCGACCGAAATCGTGCACGCCCCGGTGCAGACGACGCTCCCTCCCGCGGCCACGGCGATCGAGGAGAAGGCGTAGCCGCTCCCGGTCAGCCGGGCCACACCGCCCACGCCGACCGTCAGCAGCGAGTATGTCCCCTCGGGCACGTCCACGGTTTCGCCGTCATGCACGCCGACGAAGTCCGTTCCCGGGGCGGACGAATTCACTGACGGCAACACCGCGAACACCGGCAGCGCCAGCGGAGTATGCATCGCTCCGGCGATGGTCCCGTCGTTGCGGAGGACATTGAAGAAGACGTCACCGCCGACCGAGACGTCGCGATCGAGGTCGATGCGGTCCGCGATCACGTTCCATCCCCCAGCCGTTTGGACCCGGCGATCGAGCGACAGCTGCAATTCGCCGAGGATCGGCGTCGTGGCGACGTCGTTGACCACGAGGTCGCCGGACACGATCACCGTGTCCTGGTCGATCTGCATGCTGTTGATTGCGAGCAGCACGGCCCGGCCGGCGCCCGGTGAGACGGGATCGCGGTCTTGTGCGACTGCGGAAAGACTGAAAACGAGCGTCCCGAGAAAAAGAAGCGCAAAGCGATGGCGCACGGCGGCACCTCCGGTTTTTTTTGGGGTCTCCTGGGATCTGACGCAATCAACATAGGTCCGGCCGGCCGTGGCCGCCACTCCGCTGCCGTTCTGTCACGCGCGACGCGGCGCGCCGTGGTAAGTTCCGCCCGATGTTCAGCCTCGGCTCCGTCGGTCGTACGTCCATCCACGTCGACTTCAATTTCATCTTCCTCGTGCTGTTGTTCGTGATCCTCAACTACGACGAGGCCATCGGCATCCACTACGCGCTGCTGTGGATTCCGATCGTGTTCGTGAGTGTCCTCGTGCACGAGCTGGCGCACGCCGCGGCGATCGCGCTCCTGGGCTTCGGGGCCAGCCGGATCGTGCTCACGGGCATGGGCGGCGTCACCATCAACTCCCGGCGCGCCAAGCCGTGGCAGGACCTGATCATCAGCGTCTCCGGGCCGGCGGCGAGCTTCGCGCTCTTCTTCCTCTGTCTATGGGTGATGGACGGTGTGGCAGCCGCTCGGACCGATCGCATGCTGGCCGCGCTGCTCCCGCGGATGGCCTGGGCCAACCGGGCCTGGGGCTTCTTCAATCTCATCCCCGTCCCGCCGCTCGACGGCGGCCACGCCGTGCGGGAGTTCTTCCGCATCTTTCTGAAGGAGCGGAGCGCCTTCATCGTCTCGATCTGGATCGCCATCGTGGGCGGCGGCCTCATCGCCATCCTGTTTCTCCTCAGCCGCTCGTTTTTCGTGGCGTTGTACGTCGGCTGGTTCGTGTACATGGCCATCGGGCAGTGGCAATACTTCAAACGCCATGGCGTTCCCGGGGATTGACCGTAGAATTCTCTCCACAGTTCCGGTTCTCGCATGACCATCCCCACGAATGAGTCGCTGCCGCCCGCGGGCGTGCACTCGCGCGTCCAGCGCGCGCGACGGCTGCTGGCCCGGCTGATGCGCCGGGGCGGCCAGACGGTGGTCGAGACGCGCACGGCCATGGCCATCCTGCGCGCGCAGCAGGACGCCACGCTCGACGGCATCCTGGTCGTGGACAACGCCGGCCGCATCCTCTCGTACAACCGGCGCTTCCTGGAGATCTGGAACATCCCCGATCACGTCGCCGACCGCGGTGACGACAACACGCTCCTCGGCTACGCGGCCGAGGCGGTCGCGGACTGGGAGTCGTTCATCGAGCTGGTGAACCATCTCTACGAGCATCCGACCGAGGTGCGAAAGGACGACCCGGTCCCGCTGAAGGACGGGCGCATCCTGTCGCGCGCGTCGATGCCCCTCGTGGTCGGCAAAGAGATCCGAGGCCGGGCCTGGTACTTCCGCGACGTCACGAACAGCGTGAAGGCCGAGCGCCTGCACTCCGCGCTGTTCCGCATCTCCCAACTGAGCCGCGACGCGGAGACTCTCGAGGCGCTCTATCGCGGCGTCCACGACGTCGTACGCGAGATGATGAGCGCGCGGAACTTCTATATCTCCGCGCGCCGTCCCTCGAGCGACGAACTGGAGTTCCCGTACTTCGTCGACGAGCTCGATCCGACGCCGCCCGTCCACAAGGGCCGCGGGCTGACCGCGTACGTGATCCGCACCGGCCAGCCGCTGCTGGCCACGCCCGCGGTGTTCGAGCGTCTCGTCGCCGAGGGCGAAGTCGAGCCCATCGGCGCGGCCAGCATCGACTGGCTCGGCGCGCCGCTGAAGACCGGCGATGTCACCTGGGGCGCCATCGTCACGCAGTCGTACGCGGAAGACACCCGCTACACCGAAAAAGACAAGGAAGTGCTGGTCTTCGTCGCCCAGCACGTCGCCTCGGCCGTCGAACAGAAGCGCAAGGAAGACGCCCTCCGCGACAGCGAGCGCCGCTACCGGCAGATGTTCCACAACACCCGGGCCGTGCAGCTCCTGATCGATCCCGTCAGCGGCTCGATCGTCGACGCGAACGCCGCGGCGTGCGACTACTACGGCTACACCCGCGACGAGATCCGGGTCATGCGCATCTGGGACATCAACGTGCGCGGCGAGGACGCCGTCCGCGGCGACCTGACGCGTGCCGCGTCGCAGGAGGCGAGCCTCTTCCACTTCCGGCACATGCTCGCCAGCGGCGAGATCCGCGACGTGGAGGTGCACTCCGGCCCCGTCGATTCGGGCGACGGCCGGAAGCTTCTCTACTCGATCATCCACGACGTCACGGAGCGCCGCCGCGCGGAGCAGGCCCTCCAGCAATCGGAGGAGAAGTACCGGGTCATCTTCGACTACGCGCCGGTAGGCATCTACCAGTCGTCGCGCGACGGGACGATCGTCACCGCGAACGCCGCGCTCGCGCGGATGCTCGGCTACGACTCGGTCGAGGAACTGCTGACCCGCAATCTCGAGCGCGACGTCTACAACGAGCCGGACATGCGCGAGCAACTGATCACGCGCTTCGAGCCCATGGGCTACGCGAACAATGTGGAGCTGCAGTGGCGCCGCAAGGACGGCTCGCCGATCTGGGTCCAGCTCAACGCCCACGCGATCCACTCGCCGCACGGCACGGTCTACTTCGAAGGCTTCGTCTACGACGTCTCCGAGCGCAAGTTCGCCGAGGACAGCGTGACCTCCGCCAACGCGCAGCTCGCGAAGCACTCCGCGGCCATGACCGCGTCGATGGACGGCATCGGGATCATCAACGACCGCCTCGAGTTCACCTACGCGAACGACTCGCTGGCCAAGCTGTTCGGCTTCCCCACTCCGCAGGCGATGCTCGGACGCTCACTCTGCGATCTCTACGAGCCGCACGAGCAGATCCGGCTGATCACCGCGATCGTGCCGCAGGTGCAACAGCGCGGGCGGTGGCGCGGCGAGGCCACGGGCCTGCGCGCCGACGGGACGAGCTTCCCGCAGGAGATCTCGCTGAGCGCGATCGCCGGTGACAACAGCACCGTGTGCGTGGTCCGGGACATCACCGAGCGGACGTACGCCGAGGAGCAGATCAAGCATCTGGCGTATCACGATGCGCTGACGAACCTGCCGAACCGGCTGCTGTTCAAGGACCGCCTGAGCGTTGCGCTGTCGCACGCGCACCGCGAGCAGAGCAGCCTGGCCGTGCTCTTCCTCGACCTCGATCGCTTCAAGGTCATCAACGACTCCCTCGGCCACAACATCGGCGATCAGCTCCTGCAGGCCGTGGCCATGCGCGTGGCAGCGTGCGTGCGCGAGAGCGACACCGTGGCCCGGCTGGGCGGCGACGAGTTCACCGTGCTGGTCCCCCGCCTGCACCACTCGCAGGACGCCGCGCCGATCGCGTCCAAGATCATCGAGGCCGTGCGCTACCCGTTCCACATCGAGGGGCGCGAGTTCTACATCACGACCAGCATCGGCATCAGCGTCTATCCGGAAGACGGCTCCGACGCGGAGACGCTGATCAAGAACGCCGACACGGCCATGTACCAGGCCAAGGAGCTGGGCCGCGACAACTATCAGCTCTTCAACGCGAACGTGAACGCGAAGGCGCTGCAGCGGATCGCCCTCGAGCACGGCCTGCGCCGCGCGCTCGCCAACGACGAGCTGCACGTGCACTACCAGCCGATCTTCGACCTGCGCAGCAATCGCATCACGGGCATGGAGGCGCTGCTGCGCTGGAACCATCCGCAGATGGGATCGGTGCCGCCGGCGATCTTCATCCCCATCGCGGAGAGCACCGGCGGCATGGCGACGATCGGATCGTGGGCGCTGCGCCAGGCCTGCATCCAGGCGAAGCAGTGGCACGATGCCGGACATCGCTCGCTCTCGCTGGCGGTCAATCTGTCGGTGACCCAACTGCAGCAGACCGACCTCGTGGCCACGGTGCGGGGCGTGCTCGAGGAGACCGGCTTCCCGGCACGCCTGCTCGAGCTGGAGGTCACCGAGAGCGGGGCGATGCACAACCCGGAGACGAGCATCCGCGTGCTGTACGAGCTGAAGAAGCTCGGCCTGCGCATCTCGCTCGACGACTTCGGCACCGGACACTCGTCGCTGAGCTACCTCAAGCGCTTCCCGGTCGACACGCTGAAGATCGACCAGTCGTTCGTGCAGGACACGACCTCGGATCCCGACGCGGCGGCGATCGTGATGGCCATCATCGCCATGGCCCACAGCCTGCGCCTGAAAGTGATCGCGGAAGGCGTGGAGTTCACCGAGCAGGCGAACTTCCTCCGCCGCCACGGCTGCGATCAGTTGCAGGGCTACCTGATCACGCCGCCCGTGGCCGCGCAGCAGTTCATCGAGATCGTCGAGCGCGGCTGAGCGGCACGCTGCTGTTGTCGGTTGTCAGTTGTCAGTTGTCTGTGGTGTGTCGCGGAGAGGTTCACGTAACGCGATCTGGGTGGAACCCCATGCCCCTCAGACAACCGACAACCGACAACAGCCGGCGCAGCCGGCCTAGTGCCGCACGCTCCGCTGCTTGCCGCGGATCACGTTCACGACGATCGTCCGGCGCACGACGGTGCCGGTGTAATCGGTCACCTCGAGCGTGATCGTGTACGTGCCGGGACGATCGAACTCGCGAATGTGCGTCGCGCCCTTCTTGGGGCCGATCTCGTTCGGGAACGTCCACGCGTACTGGTACTCCGGCACGCCGCCCGACACCACCACGTCGAAGGTCACGGGCGTGTTCACGCGAACGTTGCGCAGCGGCGAGACGATCTCCGCGCGCAGTGGGCAGTAGCGGAGAAGGTACGAGCTGAGACGATCGGGCGCGGAGTGCACGGCCGCCGCGAGGTACGCCGTGCCCGTCCACGCGAACGGGTACGGCGACTGCGCGCGCACGAACGCGATCTGCGAGCCGGCGAACGGCGTATCGCTGAGGATCGTGCCGTCGCTCTCGAAACGCAGCAGCCGGTAGGTCTGATCGAGGAGCTGCGAGCGGCGCGGCGCGTCGATGTACGACAGCGCCAGCTCCTCCCCGTTCGAGATCAGGTCGAGCGGCCAGGCGTCGTCGCCGCTCGGCGCGACCAGTCGCGCATCGGGACGCACGATCTGCTGCGAGGTGTCGACGATGAACCAGCGGATCTCGCTCTTCGCTCCCGATTCGATCCGCGCCGAGCGCGTGACCACGAACGCGCCGTCGTGCGCCACGGCCTCGATGAAGTCCGAGCCCGCGCTCATGGTGCGCACGATGATCTGCCCGGTCGCCTCGGCGCGCGCGAACACGAGCGAGCCGTTGTTGTTGTTGAAGAACGCGCCGATGATGCCCGTGGGCGTCACGGCCAGGTCGAGGTTCGGGTTGAGCGCGGTCGCGACGGGCACCGGCCGGTCGGACCGTTGCGCACCGCTGCGCTCGAGCAGCGTCAGCCAGATCCCTCGCGCCGAGCCCTGGGAGATCGCCCGGCCGACGACGTAGGCGTTGAGGGCGGGACTCCAGATGGCGTCGAGCTCGTCGCCGTTGTAGCCGATGCGGTTCGGGGTGATGGGGATGCGATCGCCGATCGGCTCACCCGCGACGCTGATGCGCTGCAGAAAGACGGCATCGCCGAGGGTCGTGTAGAACAGTCCGTGCTCGGTCCCGTTCCAGACCAGCGCCGCGAGGGACCGCACGTCGGTGGCGACGCGCCGGTCGCCGGTGAGGTCGTTCATCGACTCGTCGTAGACCGAGACCCACGCCGAGGGCGCACCCTCTTCCATCTTGGCGACGGCCAGGCTCGTCCCGCTCCAGGAGGAGGGGCCGGCCACGAGGTTCGGAACGGAAGCACGCGTCGAGAGCGTGCGTAAAGCGGTGACACAGTCTGCTGCAGCCGCGGCGGCGATCAGTACGAATAGAGCCGCGGCCGCCGATCGAATCGCACCCATCACTCCCCCTTGGATTGAGCTGAACGCCGGAACCGCGCGAAGTATGCCACAGCGGCATAATCGGGGGCGTCAGAACACGTAACGGGGACTGGCGTGCACGCGATTCAACGCATCGCTGAGCGCGGGGCCGGGCTGCACGCGGAAGTGGTGATTCACCTTCAGCCGCAGCGTCGGCCCGCCCGTCGATTCGGCGAGCTCGGACGGCAGGTCGACGATCGTGACCGTCACCGGGATCTCCCCCGCATGCTCCTCGACGATCTCGCGGATCTTCTTGACCGTGTCGTCGCTCATGCGCGTGTACGGCACCTCGAGCGCGATCTCTTTCACCTTCCGGTCGCGGATGCCTTCGAGCTGGACGATCTCGAGCGCGGAGAGCTCGGGGGTGATGGGCGACTCGTGGAACGCCGCCGCGTGCGCGGCGAAGGTGCTGGGCACCGGCGCGTCCTCGACGGTTTCGACGGCGGCGTTGAAGGCATCTATCTCGTCGAGTGGAGCGGCGGGCTTCAGCCCGCCGGCTTCGTCTTC
>DATLOL010000178.1:0-4105 GCA_035536275.1 Thermoanaerobaculia bacterium | reverse complement strand
AGCCCGCCGAAGCCGTTCGGCGGGCTGAAGCCCGCCGCTCCACGGGAATCCTCGCGCGATCTCGGTCACCGTGGCGAAGGCCAGGGCACTCCGCGGACGAATCCTTCGCCGCCGCGCGACGAGACGCTGCAGCATCCCCGCTGCGTGTTCCAGATGATGCGCAAGCACTTCGCGCGCTACACGCCGGAGCTCGTGGAGCAGAGCTGCGGCATTCCGCGTGACGAGTTCCTGCGCGTCGTGGACGTCTTCACCAGCGCGTCAGGTCGCGAGAAGACCGGCGCGATCTGCTATGCCGTCGGCTGGACGCAGCATTCGTCGGGCGTCCAGACCATCCGTGCCGCCGCCATCCTCCAACTGCTTCTCGGCAACATCGGCCGTCCCGGCGGCGGCATCATGGCCCTGCGCGGGCACGCATCCATTCAGGGCTCGACCGACATCCCGACGCTGTACGACATCCTGCCGGGCTATCTCCCGATGCCCACGTCGAAGGAGCTGGACCTCGGCGCGTATCTGGAGAAGCACAAGGCCGACAAGGGGTGGTGGCACAACGTCGACAAGTACATGGTCAGTCTGTTGAAGGCGTACTACGGCGACGCCGCGACGCGCGCGAACGACTTCGGATTCGCCTGGTTGCCGCGGCTCACCGGCGACCACTCGTACTTTGGCTACTGGCTGGACATGGCCGACGGCAAGCTCGAAGGGCTGATCGTGATGGGACAGAACCCGGCGGTCGGCTCGCCGAACGCGAAGCTCGAGCGGGCCGCGCTCGGAAAGCTGCAGTGGCTCGTCGTCCGCGATCTCGTCGAGACCGAGACGTCGAACTTCTGGGAAGAGTCGCCGGACACGATCGACACGGAAGTGTTCTTCTTCCCCGCCGCTTCGCACGTGGAGAAGGAAGGGACGTTCACGAACACGCAGCGCCTGTTGCAGTGGCGTGAGAAAGCGGTCGAGCCGCCCGGGGAAGCGCGCAGCGAGCTGCAGTTCCTCGTCGAGCTGGGACGCAAGCTGAAAGCGCGCGCCACCGACGCGCCACGCGACGCCGGCCTCCGCGCGCTCACGTGGGATTACCGGGATGAGGATGCGGATGAAGTGCTGCGCGAGATCCATGGGCGTCTCATGACACGCGAGAACATCAAGCACTTCGGCGAGCTCAAAGCCGACGGCACAACCTCCTGCGGTTGCTGGATCTACTCCGGCGTCTACGACGGCGCGAACAAAGCCAACGCGCGAGATCCCCAGGGCCGCTACGCCCACGGCTGGGGCTACGCGTGGCCGCTCGACCGGCGCATCCTCTACAACCGCGCCTCCGCCGATCCGGATGGCAAGCCGTGGAGCGATCGTAAGGCTCTCGTGTGGTGGGACGACGCGAAAGCAGAGTGGGTCGGCCACGACGTCGCCGACTTCACGCGCGGCAAGTCACCGCACTACCGGCCGGGCGAGGAGCAAGGCGGCGATGAGGCCCTGCCCGGCGACGCGCCGTTCATCATGCACCCCGACGGCATGGGCTGGCTGTGGGTGCCGTCGGGACTGAAGGATGGTCCGCTGCCGACACACTACGAGCCGCTCGAGTCCAATGTCCGCAATCCGCTGTACGCGCAGCAGAGCAATCCCGAGGCGCAAAAGTTCGAGCGTCCGGACAACCCGTATGCGTCGTCGCCCGATGCGCGCTTCCCGTACGTGCTCACGACTTATCGGCTGACCGAGCATCACACCGCCGGCGCAATGTCGCGGACGCTGTCGCATCTCGCCGAGCTGCAACCGGAGCTGTTCGCGGAGATCTCGCCGGAGCTGGCGAGCGAGGCCGGCGTGCGCAACGGCGAGATGGTGGAGATCTCCACCGCGCGGGGCAGCATTCGCGCGCGTGCGCTCGTGACCACGCGCATGCCCTCGCTCGATATCCACGGCCAGCGCGTGCATCAGGTCGGTCTGCCGTACCACTGGGGCGGGCGTGGCCTCGTCACCGGCGACGTCGTCAACGACCTGCTCGCCATCTCCGAGGAGCCGAACGTCAAGATCTTCGAGTCGAAGGGATTGACCTGCAATCTCATCCGTGCCGATTAGACACGGCGTGGATCGCGCACGTATCGAAAGACACATGCCCCGGTTGCCCCTCGTTCTCGCTCTCCTCGTTTCCCTCTCCGCCTCGGCAGGCGAGATCCCCATCACGCCGCTGACGTACGCCCCCTCGAGCGTCCAGTACACGCGCCGCGATCCGGTCGTGCTCACGCATGGCGACGGCTTTCTCGTGACCTGGGAGCAGGCGCTCTTCGGCGCGTACTACCCGGTCACCGCCGGCCGCGCGTACGACGCGGACGGCAATCCGCTGCGGCCGGAAGAGACCATCCTCGGCTCGCGCGGGATTCTGTGGACGGGTGAGGAGTACCTGGTCATCAACGACGTCCCGGCCGGCCGCTGGGGAATCACTCTGCCGCAACCGCTCGTGCGCCTGCGCCGCCTTCATCAAGACCTGACCGACGCCGCTCCGGAAGTCGGTCACTTCACCGGCACGTCGGGCAGTCAACTGTTGTCCGCGGCCTGGAACGGCACCCACGCCGCGGCGCTGGTCATCCTCGATCACAAGCGTCTGCTGCTGTTCGACCGCCAGGGCGCGCTGGTGAGCGACACGCCCGCCGACGTGAACGCGACGACCGTCGCCCCGAAGGGCAACACGTTCCTGCTGCTCAGCGGAACGAGGACGATGCACGTCACCGAAGGCAACGGTCGCTACGCCGTCGCCGATCAATACGGCGAGGCCGATCACATCGCCATCCTCGACGCGAACGGCGCGGAGGTGGAACGGGTGCTCATCGCCGGCGCGCGCTCGACCTCGTGGGACGGCAGCCGCTGGCACACCGCGACACTCGACTCCGCGGGTCGCGTCTGCACGAGCGACTTCACCAGCGCAGCGGACGTGCGCACGCAATGCCGCACGATCGCGGGGGCGAAGTCGCCGGCCGTCGGCGCGATTCCGGGACGCACGTTCCTCGCGTGGGAGGGCGCGGACGAACAGATCGTCAGCGACTCCGGCATCGCCTCGACGATGCGCGTCCTCTACAACGCGCTCGCCTCGGCCGTCGACGCCACGGGACTGCTGCTCGCCTGGCAGCAGGACGGCATCCGCTTCGGCGGCTTCACCGTGGACGGCCGGCGGCGGCAGGAGTTCTTCATCCCCGGCCAGTACGGCGAGCAGTTGCAACTCGCGCCGAACGGCGATCTGACGATGATCCTGTGGCGCAGCAATTCCGAGTTCTTCGCCATGCGCCTGACGGCCGAGGGGCAGCCGCTGCATCCGATCCTCGCGCTGGGACGAGGCAACCATGCCCGCGTCGTCGCCGTGAACGACGGCTGGCTGGTCGCGCGGACCGACGAGGATCGCGTGTACGCGACGCCGATCTCGCGCGAGGCCGTGGCCGGAACGCCGCAGGAGATCGCCTCCGGCGCGGCGCTGTTCCACACCATTGCGCTGGCCGCGGTTCCGGGCGGCGCGCTCGTGACCTGGTCCGCGTCGGAGCTCACGCATGTCAACGCGCGCCGTCTCGACGACAACGGCATCCCCGTCAGCATGGCGAACACGCTCCCTCGCGGGGTGTTCTCGTTCATGGCCTGCTCGGCGAGCGCGTGTCTCGTGCCGCTGTACACCACGGCGACGGTCGACGTGATTCTGATCGATTTCGACGGCCGTCCGCTGACCGAGCCGAAACCGCTCATGGCCCGCGCGGAGAACGACGTGGTGTCGAAGGTGGCAGCGATGCCGGACGGCTCGTTCCGGCTCTACACGATCCGCGAGATCGGCTTCGTCGCCCCGGACGGCACGCCGCGCGGCTCGATGCGCTGGCAGGACGGAACCATCGCGCCATTCATCGCCGGCGTCGAGGTCTTCAACGACCGCACGTACTTCTTCTACAGCCGCGACGGTCGCGTCTATCTCCGAGACCTCCCCCCGCGCTCGCGCGCGGTGCGGCACTGAGCAGACCGCATTCTCAGTCCGCCCACGAAAGAAACCCGACCGGGAGGCCTCCGGCGGGCCGGCACGGCCGGCAGCGCTCATCGAAACACGTGCGGCTGCCGAGAGCGGCGTTCAGTGGGTCAGGCGTGCGTTCTGGCT
>DATLOL010000177.1:0-33961 GCA_035536275.1 Thermoanaerobaculia bacterium | reverse complement strand
GCGCGGATTGAAGCGCGATTCCTCGCGCATGATCGACAGCACCAGCGTCGGATCGGCCTCGTAGCGTTTCGCGTCCTCGGCGATGAAGCCGTAGAAATAGCGCGGATAGAGGAGCCGCCGCACGACCTCCGGCAACAGCTCGGGATGAAAGTCCTCGGGAACGGCCTTCATCATCACCTCGATGGCGTAGATCGATGACTTCGACGCGGCGCCGAGGTGGAGCGCGTACGAGCGGGTGAGGGCGGCGCGGGCGGGTCGCAGTCCCCAGCGACGCTCGATGGAGCTCGCGGCCTCGTCCTGCAGGCCCATCGCCATCAGCAGGTCTTCCGGTTCCTCGGCATCGGGAAACGAGGGCAGCGCGGCCGGCTTCAGCTCGAGGACGTCGCGATAGGCAGGAAGCTGGCGATAGATGTCCGCGAGGATGCGCAGTTGTTTCTCGCGGTCGCGCGACGACAACAGCACGCGATCGGTCTGAATGCGTTTCGCCAGCTCGAACTGCTTCGCGGCGAGAAGCTTCGCGACCTGGCTCTCGCGCAGGGCCAGCTCGCTGGCGAGCTTCGGCGCCATGGCCGGCGAGTCGAGGCGCGTGCGTGCAAAGTACGCAAAGTGCGACGGCGCCTTCGAGCGCAGCACTTCGAGGTAGGCGCGGAACGCGGCCGGCGGATCGCGTTGCTCGAGGGCACGCGCGCGCCAGTACGCGAGCTCGGCGTCGTCGTGGTCGTCGCGAAGATTCGCGGGAATGGTGTTCAGCGCGGAGACGGCGGCGGTCGTATTTCCCGCGGCGAGCATCCCCACCGCGTATGCGAGCGAGCCTTCGAGAACCGCGCGCTGGTTTCCGGCCAGCTTGCGCAGCAGCACCAAGTCGCCGGCGGCCTCGTTGAAGCGGCGCTGCTTCAGTCGCGTGCGGATGCGCTGCGTCAGCGCGGCGGTCATCGACGGGAACTTTCCCGGCACGGCGATCGACTGTGTCATCAGCGCCTCGGCCGTCTTGTCGTCGCCGCGCAATTGCGCCGAACGCGCCGCGTGCCAGAGGAACATGCACTTCATGGCCGGGTCGGGCGTGGCCCGCGCGCCGCGGAGATAGACGTTCTGGGCCTCCGCGTACCGCTCCGCGCCGAAGTAACTGCGCCCGAGGGCGAACTCCAGGTCATCGACCCTCTTGCGCGGATTCTGTGGAGCGGCGGCCACTTTGGCCGCCGGTTTCTTTCCTGCCACCGGTGGCGTCTTCTTCTTCGCCGCGGCTTTCTTCTTCTTCGGTTTCGCGGCGAGCATCGTCGCTTTCTGTGCGGGCGCGCGCGGCGTCAGTCGCTGAATCGCGAGCTGCAGATAGGCAATGGCCCGGTCGTAATGACGGTGCCGCTGAAATGTCTCACCGAACAGCTCGAGCTGCTCCGTGGACAGGCGTTGTGTGATCGCGGGCTTGTCGAGCGCGCGCGTGACGCGATCGGCCGCGTCGTCGGCGATACCGCCTTTCAGCACGGCCAGGCCGCGATCGAAAGAGCCCGTGGCTTCGACGAGGCGCGCGTTGATCTCGCGGCGCCGTTCCGTCGCCGCGGACGGCGCGATCTTCTCCGCGAACGCGAGGAGTTCCTGTGGCTTCCCGGTGAGGTACTCCAGCTCATCGTCGATGGCCTCATCGCGATACATCGAGTCGCGATGCTCGAAGATCAGCGCCGTGCGGTAGCGGCTCGCCTCCGCGGCCTCGGCAATCGACGCGCGGTGATACAGCGCGCGGTCGCGGAACGGATGATCCTTCGCGAGAAATGGCTCGAGCCGCCGTGCGGCTTCGCTCTTCTCGTTGTCCTCGATGAGCGCGCGCGCGTGCAGGTAGGCCAGCGAATACTTTTTGTAGAGATCGGGATGCTTCGATTCGATGGAAGCCAGCAGCTCCGCGAGCTCTTCACCGTTCAGTTGCTGGAACGTCGCCGTCCACTGCTCGACCGGAGGGATGCCCTGTAAGGGCCTCGGCTTCACCTCGCCGGCGGAGGGACGGAACACGCGATGCCGCCGCACGCGCTGGCGGATCAGGACGGCCGCGAGAATCGCAATGAGCGCAACGACGACGGTGCCGGCGAGGAGGTAGGTTTTCTTACGGGTCAAGAATCATCTCGGGCGAGAGTCCCCGACTTGATCGCCTGAGGAGCTCGCCTGAGGATCTCGGCGCGTGCAATCGCATAGCCAAGAATCGCGTCGACCAGCATGCGCCGTCCGTCCCGCGACAGCAGGATCAGGATCTTCCGCTTCACCTCGCGCACTTCCACGATGTCTTCCCATCGCATCCAGTCGCCGCGTTTGCCGAAGAGCGTCAGCAGCCGGTTCTCGTACTTCACGCCGACCTCGCTGAAGTAGATGTGATCCCCGTACTGGAGAACCATCGCCACGACCGTACCGAGGAAGAGGAGGATCAGACCGGACATGGGGAGGAGGCGGTAATCGGTCGGATGCTCGGCCAGATACATGAAGAAAATCGCCGCCGAGCCGAACACCGCCGCGGTCGAGATGATCCGCGAAACCGGAGGCCGCTCGAATACCAGCAGGTTCTCGTCTTTCACGCTCAATTTCCGCTCCTCATAACACAGGCACGGCGGGCGGCCATGTCACAACTGTTAGAATCCGCGGCCCTATGCGCTGGTCCCGTACCTTCATTTCCACGCTGCGCGAAGTTCCCTCGGATGCGGACGTCATCTCTCAGAAACTGATGATGCGCGCCGGCATGATCCGCAAGGTCGCGGCCGGCATCTACACGTACCTGCCCCTCGGACTCCGCTCGATCCAGAAGCTCGAGAACATCGTCCGCCAGGAGATGACCCGGGCCGGCTCGACCGAGCTGCTCATGCCCGCCATCCAGCCGGCCGAGCTGTGGATGGAATCCGGCCGCTGGCAGAAGTACGGGAAGGAGTTGCTCCGGATCAAGGACCGTCACGAGCGGGACTTCGTCTTCGGCCCGACCCACGAGGAAGTGATCACGGAGACGGTGCGCGACTCCGTCAACAGCTACCGTCAGCTCCCCGTGAATCTCTACCAGATTCAGACGAAGTTCCGCGATGAAGTCCGCCCGCGCTTCGGCCTGATGCGCGGCCGCGAGTTCATCATGAAGGATGCGTACTCCTTCCACGCCTCGGCCGAATCGCTCGACGAGGCCTACAACGCCATGCGTGACGCGTACACGCGAGTCTTCCATCGCTGTGCGTTAGACCACGTACCCGTCGAAGCTGATACCGGCAACATCGGCGGCTCGGCTTCGCACGAGTTCATGGTGCTCGCGCAGTCGGGCGAGGACGCCGTCGTGTCCTGTCCGAACTGCCGCTACGGCGCGAACGTGGAGAAG
Source organism: Thermoanaerobaculia bacterium (assembly GCA_035536275.1). GTDB lineage: Bacteria > Acidobacteriota > Thermoanaerobaculia > Gp7-AA8 > Gp7-AA8 > QHVT01. The sequence continues at coordinate 30,633 of DATLOL010000177.1, read as the reverse complement.
GCGACGTCGAAGTTCTTCGACGACGAGGTGGAGCCCGCGCCGTCCGAGGCGATCGCGGAATTGCATACGCCGGGGACGCAGACCATCGACGACGTCGGCCGCTTCCTCGGCAAACCGACTTCGCAGCTCGTGAAGACGCTCGTTTTCGACACCGACGAGGGCGCGGTGATGGTTCTCGTGCGCGGCGACCGCGAAGCCAACGAGATCAAGATCAAAAACCGTCTCAACACGCAATGGATGGAGCTGATCGGCGAGTCGCGCTTCGAAGAGGCGACCGGCGGCGTGGTCGGCTACTGCGGACCGGTCGGCACGAAGTGCAAGCGCGTGCTCGCGGACTTTTCTCTGCGCGGGCGCAGGCGCTGGATCGTCGGCGCGAACAAGAAGGATCACCACCTCGACTACGCCGTCCCGGGACGCGACTTCCCCGAGCCCGAGTACGGCGACTTCACGACGGCGCTCGCCGGCGATCTGTGCGTGCGCTGCGGCACCGCGCTGGAGATCTATCGCGGCATCGAGGTCGGGCACATCTTCAAGCTCGGTACGAAGTACTCGGAGTCGATGCACTGCGAGTTCCTCGACGAGAGCGGCAAGCGCGTGCCGATGATCATGGGCTGCTACGGCCTTGGCATCGGACGCACGGTGGCGGCGGCGATCGAGCAGAGCCACGACGACGACGGCATCATCTGGCCGATGCCGATCGCGCCGTTCGAGGTGGTGGTAACCATCATCGGGAAAGAGGAGAGCGTCGTCAGCGCCGCGACCGACATCTACGAGAAGCTCTTCGCCGCCGGCGTGGACGTGCTCCTCGACGACCGCGATGAGCGCCCCGGCGTGAAGTTCAAGGACGCTGACCTGATCGGCTTCCCGCTGCGTATCGCGGTGGGCGCCAAGTCGCTGGCGGCCGGAAACGTCGAGTGGAGCTGGCGCAAGGATCGCGCAAAACAACTGGCCCCGCCCGAGGAAGCGCTCAACACCGTCATCGAAGGCGTTCGCGCGTCACGCGTATAGGTCCTATGGGTCGTATAGGTCCTATAGGTCCTATAGGTCCTATACTTTGCCCATGCGTAAGCTCCTGCTCGCCATCTCCCTCTTCGCGCTCGGCGCAAACGCCCAGAACGTCGACATCGAGGCCCTCTCCGGGCTGCAATTCAACTTCGGCAATCCCGGGGCGCGGTCGCTCGGCATGGGCGGCGCGTTTCTCGGACTGGCCGACGACGCTTCGGCGGCCGAGGCCAATCCGGCCGGCCTGACCATCCTGCGCAAGCCGGAAGTCTCCATCGAGGCGCGCAACTACCTCGAGCAGCAGCTCTTCACCACCAGCGGCACCTTCCCCGAGGTCGAGCGCACCGCATTCACGCACCACAGCAATGCCGTGAACCTCACCTTCGCCAGCTTCGTCTATCCGATCAAGAACAAGTTCACGGTCGGCGGCTACTACCACGAGACGCTGAACAACCAGGGTGGCGGCGTGGTCGTCGCGCGCGAGGACGAGATCACGGGCGACATCACCCCGCTGCCGAACTTCTATCTCCCCGCGGAGAACAGCCAGCCCATCGGCGGTCCGATCACGCGGACGGAGTGCCTCGATCGCCGCCGGAACCTGAACAATCCGTTCGCCTGCCTCGAGTACCGCGTCGATCCGTTCGTCTCAGCCCTGGAGGTGCGGCAGCGCACATTCGGCCTGGCCGGCGCGTGGCAGCTCCACCCGAAATTCTCGATCGGCGCGACGGTCCGTCACCAGCGCTTCCTCGAGTCCGCGTTCACGTTCCGCTTCACGCCGCAACTCGATCCCAAGCAGGTCGTCGTGCAGGCCACGGCGCGCGTTGACGAAAACGGTGAAGTCGAGGTCGTCGAGGAAACCGACACCACCTTCGCCCTCGGCTTCAAGTGGTCGCCGCACGCGCGCCTGAGCTTCGGCGGCGTCTACAAGCAGGGACCGCAGTTCGACGCGCCGCTCTTCTACGCCGACTCGGCGTCGAACTTCGACTTCGGTGTCGTCGCCAACACCTCGTTCCACATCCCCGACGTCGCCGGCCTCGGCGTGTCCGTCCGTCCGATCGATCCGCTGACGATCAACGTCGACGCCGTCCGCGTGACGTATTCGAATCTCGTCGACGACTTCGTCTCCATCAACTCCGCCGTCCGCGCCCTCCCCGAGCCGCCGTTCGAGGCCAACGACGTGATCGAGCTCCACGTCGGCGCGGAGTACTTCTTCACGACCAAGGTGCCCTTCGCGCTGCGCGCCGGCTACTGGCGCGACCCGAAGCACTCGGTCGAGTGGGGCGGCCCGCTGAACCACCCGCAGTTCATCGCCGAGTCGATGCTCTATCCGGAGGGCGAGGATCAGGACCACCTCTCGATCGGCGCGGGCGTGGCCTGGCCGCGCTTCCAGATCGACGCCGCGTACGACACGTCGAAGCACTACAAGGTGGGGTCGATCTCGCTGGTCACGAGATTTTGAGACAGGTCGGATGACACGCCGGATGACAGGTGCTCGAGGGGAATGTCCATCAGCTCATACTCGCGCCACCCCTTGAAGTCGTAATGCCACCATTCCGAGGGGAGGGCTTCGAAGCCGTGGCGCTCCATCACCTCGCGGAGCAGCGCGCGGTTCGCGACGACGTCCGCCGGCAGGTCGGTGAACTCATGCGCCGCGCGTGACGTGAAGTCGTCATACGGCGTCGGCATCGGCAGCTCGGCGCCGGTCGTACGATCGATCAGCGTGAGATCCACGGCCGCGCCGCGGTTGTGGCGCGATCCCTTTGCCGGATCGGCCACGTAGTCGGGATTCATGATCGGCTCCCACATGGCCACGGTGACGCGGTAGGGGCGATAGGCATCGAAGACCTTGATGCCGAGGCCGCGCTGGGCGAGCTCGCGATCGACCTCGGCCAGTGCGCGGGCGGCCGGCGCGCGCAGATACGCTTTCGCAACCGGATAGAGGATCTGCTTCATGAAGTTGTCGGGCGTGGCGTAGCGGATGTCGAGCGGGATGCCGAGCGGCGAGAGGTCCACGAGGCGCATCTCCGCGGGAGTGACGCGTTCGTACGTCGCCGCGTCCGGCACGACGCGCAAGCCGTAGCTGTTCAGCGGGACGGGGGCTGCGCAGGCGGCGAGGATCAGCAGCGTCACGAAGTTGATCGCACGTTTCATGTGGCCTAGTGTATCGACCCATGCGCATCGTCCTGGCGATGTTCCTGGCCGTTTCCGCGGCGGCGCAGTTCCCGGTCGAGCGCGAATTGCGCGGCGGTGAGAAGCACGAGTATTCGATCCGCCTCGGCGCCGGCGAATACGCGCACGTGATCGTCGAGCAGCGCGGCATCGACGTCGTGGTCGCGGCATTCGCGCCTGACGGAACGAAGATCGCGGAAGTCGACAGCCCGAACGGCGCCAACGGCCCCGAGCCCGTATCGATCGCGGCCGCACGCGCCGGAGCGTACCGGATCGAAGTGCGCTCGTTCGATGCGAAGGCGCAGCCCGGCCGCTACGAAGTGCGCATCGCGGAGCGGCTCACGCGGACCCAGTACCGCAGGCGCCTCGCCGACGAGCGCGCGCGTGACGAGGCGGTCATCGCGTGGATGCGGCAGCGAGCGATTCCGTTGCGGTCCGTCGAACCGGGCAGCGGCTTCGACGATCTCCGCCCGCTCCGTGACGTCCTCGCCGGCGTGCGCGTCGTGGGACTCGGCGAAGCGACGCACGGCTCGCACGAGCTCTTCACGCTCAAGCACCGGCTGATCGAGTTTCTCGTCACGCAGATGGACTTCACGCTGCTCGCCATCGAGGGCAGTGTGGAGACGACACGGATCGTGAACGACTACATCCATGGCGGTGGCGACCGCGACGCCGCGCTGGCGGCCATCCGCTCCGGCGGCTGGATTCAGGACACGCAGGAGTTCGCCGCGCTCGTGGAGTGGCTGCGCGCGCACAACGCCGTGCAACCGGTCGCGCGGCGCGTGCGCCTGGCCGGCCTCGATCCGCAGATCAACACCGGCGCGATCGATTTCCTCGGCGCATACCTCGTACGTCTGGCCCCGCAGCGCGCCGAGGAACTGCGGCCGCTGTTCGAGGCCATGCGCGTGCAGGACAGCAATTCCATCGAGTTCGCGCGTACGGAGGTCTCCGCGGAGATGCTGCAGGGCCTTCATCGCCTCGTGGCGTTCCTCGTGCTCAACGAGGGAGACTTCGTGTTGCGCAGCTCCGCGGCTGAGCATCGCCGGGCCGTCGAGAGCGCGACCCAGCTCGCGCAGTTCGGCGAGTTCAACAGCCCGCTGCCGCCGGCGCAGGTCGGATCACGTGATGGGTACATGGCCGATCACTTCTTCCGTGCGCTGGCGGCGGCGCCGGCCGGCACACGCGCCGTCGTCTGGGCGCACAACAGTCATATTGCCGCGCGGCAGAGCGGCTCGTTCCCGCCCACGGGTGGCTTCCTGCGTAAGGCGTTCGGCGCGGAGTACTACGCGCTGGCGCAGTCGTTCGAGCGCGGTGCGTTCCAGGCGCAACTGCCGAACGTGCGCCCGCCCGATCTTCGTGAATTCAGGCTGCCCGCGGCCGCCGCCGGAACGCTCGACTGGTTCCTCGGCCGCGCGAACGCCGGCCCGGCCATCGTCGACCTCCGCGCGAATCCGCCCTCGGACGCGCGCATCGCGGAGTGGCTGCAGGCGCCGCGGCGGATGTACTGGGTCGGTGCGATCTTCTCGCCGGAATGGACCGAGTCGCAGTGGGTCCAGTCGTTCGTCCTCTCCCGCGACTTCGACGGCATCGCCTTCGTGAAGTCGACGACCCGAGCGAGACCACGTTAGAGTGCCGCCGATGGAGCTCGACATCTTCTTCTCGATCTGCCAGACCGAAGTTCACGGCTATCTGCCGAGCGAGAGGGTGATGTTCGAGAACTTCTTCGAGCAGATCGAGCTCGCCGACCGCCTCGGCTTCGGCACGGCGTGGGTCGCCGAGAGCCATCTTTCGACCGAAGTGCAGAAGACCAATCCCGGCGCGGTCATCCCGCACTTCGTCGGCGAGATCGGGCTGAACACGGACATCCTCCAGCTCGCGTACCGCGTGTTCGCGCGCACGAGGCAGATCGGCATCGGCTCCGCGATCATGAACATTCTCTGCAACGGCGGCCCGATCGCCGCGGCGGAGCGCATCAAGACCTTTCTCACGCTGCACGGTCTCGACCCCGAGGAGAAGCGGATCCTCACGATCGGCTTCGCGTCGGGACGCTTTCCGTTCATCAACATCCCCTACGGCATCGTCCCCCGCAACGCCGTCGAAGAGGCGGCCTGGCCGGTCGTGAAGAACAAGATCTTCGAAGAGGCGGCGGAGATCTTTCTCCGGCTGATCCGCGGTGAGACGCTCAGCTCGGGCGACATCGCGAGGCGCACGTTGTCGCGGAAAGACTTCCGCACCGACGCGGACTGGCAACGCGTCGTTGACGCGCACGGCCAGCCTGCCGACGAGATCCCGCTGCAGCCGCGCTGGTCCTTCCCGAACCTGAAGATCGTGCCCCAGGAGCCGCGCCTGGATCTGCTCCGCCTCTCCATCGGCTCGCACGATCCCGGCACGCAGATCTTCGCGAACACGATTCTTCCCGTCGGCGTCTTCAATCTCTCCATCACGTCGGGCGACGAGATCGAGAAGACGAACGAGCGGATGGAGAAGCACTACCATCCTGACGGCGGCCCGTGGCACCGGCGGCTCATGCCGCGCACGGTGCTGGTCTTCATCAACGACGATGCGGCGAAGGCGGCCGAGGAGGCGAGGGACGCGCTGTCGAATTACTGGCGCGCGCTGGAGGGAACGCTGGACGAGGAGAAAGTTCGCCGGGCCACGAACAATGCGCTGGTCGGCGACGCGGAGCAGATCAGCCGGCAGATGGCGGAGCGCTTCGACCCGGAGGACCGGCTCATGCTGTGGTTCGACTTCAACAATCATGACTCGAAGCGGGTCATGAAGAACATGAACGACTTCATGACGCGCGTCGCGCCGCGGTTCCTCTCATGACCACCACCGTCATCGACACCTTCGACGAAACCGCCGCGCCGAACTTCGCGCGGGCCATGCCCAACTGGCAGCCGCTGGTCGAGTACCGCCGCAACGGCGTGGCCGAGAACACCATCCACGGCGCGGTCTCCTGGGTCACCGGCAAGAACCTGCTCTACTCGTTCGGCGGCAACGTCGAGGTCTACGGGCGGTCGATGGTGAAGCCGATCATGATGAAGGTCTTCGCGAAGGACTTCGCGAAGGAGCTGACCAGCGAGCAACGTGCGATCTCGGTCGCCTCACACAACGGCGACGCGGAGCATGTCGCCACGGCGCGCTCGATCCTGCGCGAGGCGGAGTGGGGGATGATGCAGGCGCCGCTCGACGTGCCTCTGGTGCAGTTCGGACGGCAGGTGCGCCGCCCGCGCCGCTGGTATCACTGCTGTTCCGGCGAGCACGCCGCCATCCTCCGCGGCTGCCGCGTGAGGGGCTGGCGGCGCGTCGGCTACGTCTGGCCGCACCATCCGTTCTTCCAGGAGTACCTCGGCTACATCAAGAAGGTCCTCGGGCCGGAGTGGAAGATGGGCGTCATCGCCAAGGACGGTTGCGGCCTGCCCACCGTCTCGATGACGGTCACCGACCTGGCCAAGCTCTTCGCCAACCTGGTCACCGAGAAAGACGAGGATTGGATCTGGAACGCGATGATCTCGCATCCCGATCTGATCGGCGGCTTCAATCGCCTCGACTCGACGATCCTGAAAGCGTGCGACGGCCGCGTGTTGGCGAAGGAAGGCGCGGACGGCCTGCTCGGCCTCTCCATCGAGCATCCCGAATACCCGGAAGGGCTCGGCGTGGTCGTGAAGATCGCGCACGGCTGGAACCCGCAGGCCACCTGGTACATCGCCCGCTACATCCTCGGTGTGCTCGGATTCGAGTTCCGCAATCCGTACAAGCTGCGGCGGCAGAAAGCGTTCATCGTCCCCGAGGTCATTCCGCCGAATCTGCGGGAGCGGATGGCGAAGATCGTCCCGTGGGACTCGTGGGATCCGGACATCGACCGCTGGGAGTTCGACCCCGAGGAGTTCGCGGTTGCGCCTCGCTAACTACATCGACGGCGCGTTCGTCCCCCCACGGACCAACGCGTACTTCGACGACGTCGAGCCGGCGACGGGCGAGGTCATCGCCGAGATCCCCGATTCCGATGGTCAGGACGTCGACGACGCCGTGCGCGCCGCTCGCAAGGCGTTCGATGAATGGAGCAGCACGCCGGCCGAAACGCGCTCGCGCACTCTCCTCAAGATCGCCGACCTCATCGAGCAGAACCTCGACGAGCTGGCCAGGACCGAAAGCCGGGACAACGGCAAGCCCTTGTCGCTGGCGAAGCGTCTCGACATCCCCCGCGCCGTAGCCAACTTCCGTTTCTTCGCCACGGCGATCCTGCATCAGTCGAGCGAGGCGCACGTGACGGATTCGACGGCGCTCAACTACACGCTGCGACAGCCGGTCGGCGTGGCGGGCCTGATCTCGCCATGGAACCTGCCGCTGTACCTGTTGTCGTGGAAGATCGCACCGGCGCTGGCCAGCGGGAACACCTGCGTGGCCAAACCGTCGGAGCTCACGCCGCTCACGGCGCAACGGCTCGCCGAGCTCTCACTCGAAGCGGGATTGCCAGCTGGTGTGCTGAACATCGTGCACGGCACGGGACCGAAAGCGGGTGCCGCAATCTGCGCGCATCCCGACGTGCCGCTGATCTCGTTCACCGGCGGGACGGTCACCGGCGCGAAGGTCGCTGCGGCGGCCGCGCCGATGTTCAAGAAGCTCTCGCTGGAACTGGGCGGCAAGAATCCGAACGTGATCTTCGCCGACGCGGACCTCGACGACGCGATCGCGACGTCGATCCGCTCGAGCTTCTGGAATCAGGGCGAGATCTGTCTGTGCGGCTCGCGCATCTTCGTCGAGCGTGCGATTCACGATGAGTTCGTGTCGCGCTTTGCCGAGGAGACGAAGAAACTGAAGATCGGCGACCCGCTGGAGGCGGACACTGACGTCGGAGCGCTCATCTCCGCGTCGCATCTGGAGAAGGTCACGGGCTACATCAGCCTTGCGAAAGAAGAAGGCGGAACCGTCGTCGCCGGCGGCAACCGCGTGGACCGGCGCGGCTTCTACGTCGAGCCCACAGTGATCACCGGTCTCACCTGCGACTGCCGCGTGCTGCAGGAGGAGATCTTCGGGCCGGTGGTCACGATCACGCCGTTCGACGGCGACGACGAGGCCGTGCGCTTCGCGAACTCGACGCGTTATGGACTGTCCGCGACGGTGTGGACGCGCGACCTCAAACGCGCGCATCGCGTGGCCGCGCAGCTGCACGCGGGCACAGTGTGGGTCAACTGCTGGCTGCTGCGCGACCTGCGGGTGCCGTTCGGCGGGATGAAGGACAGCGGCGTGGGCCGCGAGGGCGGGTTCGAGTCACTCCAGTTTTTCACGGAGGCGAAGAATGTCTGCGTCAAGCTGGTCTGAGAGTGCGTTGTTGCGCTTCGTGTTCCGGTTCTGCTTCGCGTTTTTCGTCCTCTACAACTTCCCGTTTCCGCTGAACATCGTGCCCGGAGTCGATCTCGATCCGTGGCTCAATAAAGCGTGGGGCGCGTTGATCGTTCCCGCGGGCCGGATCCTCTTCGGCGCGGCCCCCGAATTCGTCTTCACGGGCAGCGGCGACACGCGGTGGTACTGGACCCAGCTCGCTCTCGAGGCTGCGATCTCCCTGATCGCCGCGATCGTGTGGACCTTCTTCGACCGGCGCACGAACTACCCGAAGCTTGCCCGCGGACTGCACACGTATCTCCGCTTCGCCCTCGGGTACGTCATGCTCGTCTACGGCACGGCCAAGGTCATCCCGACGCAGTTCCCGGCGCCTACGCTCGACCGGCTCGTGCAACCATTCGGCGACGCATCACCGATGGGGATCCTGTGGACCTTCATGGGCGCGTCGCCGGCGTACGTGATCTTCACCGGACTCGGGGAGATGCTCGGCGGGATTCTCCTGACGATGCGGCGCACCGCGCTCCTCGGTGCGCTCGTCGCCGCCGGCGTGATGGTTCAGGTCGCGGCGCTGAATTACTTCTACGACGTGCCGGTGAAGATCCTCTCGACGTTTCTGCTCGCCGAGGCGCTGTTCCTCATCGCGTACGACTTGCGACGGATGCTGTTCGCGCTCGTGCCCGCAGTGCCGCGCACGGCGTGGTGGAAGATCGCATTGCGGACGGCGGCGGTCATCGCGGTCTGCGTCACCATGATCCAGGGGACCCTTCAGTACCGCGAACAACTCACGAAGCGTTCGCCGCTGCGCGGAATCTGGCGCGTCGACGAATTGCAGGTCAACGGAGTGACACGTCCGCCGGTCATCACGGACCTGACGCGCTGGCGCCGACTCATTTTCGATTTTCCGCAGGGCATGTCCATTCAGATGATGAGCGACAAGCGCCAGCGTTACGGCATCACTCTGGACAGCTCGCAGTTCTCTCTCAAAAAACGCGACGCGCCGGCATTCCTGGCGTCGTTCACGTACAAGAGGCCGGATCCGAACACGCTGATCGTTGACGGGACCATGGACGGCGAGCAGATTCATGCCGTGGCCCATCGGGAGCCGGAGACGGAGTTTCTTCTGACCTCGCGCGGATTCCACTGGATCAACGAATTTCCTTTCAATCGGTGACGACTATGAGCAAAGGCAAAATCATCGGCGGCGTTCTGGCACCCCATCCCCCGCACATCGTCTATGGCGATAATCACTGGCGCAACGAGCCGAAGTCCGAATGCGGCTGGGAAGTGCTGCGGTGGGGCTACGAGCGCGCGCGCAAGCACTTCCTCGACAAGAAGCCGGACGTGTTCCTGGTGCACTCCCCGCACTGGCAGACCGTCATCGGCCACCATTTCCTCGGGTTGTCCGAATTCCATGGGCTGTCCGTCGATCCGATCTTCCCGAATCTCTTCCGCTTCAAATATGACGTGAAAGTGGACGTCGAGCTCGCGGAACTGATCGCCGCGGAAGGAAAGGAAATGGGGCTCATCACGAAGATGATGAGAAACCCGCACTTCCGCGTCGACTACGGCACGATCGTTTCCTGTCACATGATGAATCCCGACTGGGATGTCCCCATCGTGGGCATCTCGTCCAACAATTCGCCCTATTACTTCTCCAATGAGATGGGCCAGCAGCAGATGATCAAGCTGGGCCAGGCCACCAAACGAGCCATTGAGAAGAGCGGCCGCCGGGCGGTGCTGCTCGCGTCGAACACGCTGTCGCACCGGCACTTCACCACCGAGCCGGAGATCCCCGAGGACATGTCGCGCGAGCACGTGTACGAGCATTCGGGGTATCTATGGGACATGGAAGTCATCGACTTGATGCGCAAGGGGCGGACGCGTGAACTGATCGCGGTGCTCCCTGAGTTCATGGACCACGCGGTTAGCGAGGTGAAGGCGGGATCACTGGCCTGGATGCTGTCGGCGCTGGATTTCCCGGATTACCCGGCCGAGGTTTACGGGTATTGGACGGTGATCGGGACGGGCAATGCCGTGGTCGGGTGGGATCCGCAGATGAAGGAAGCGGCCACGACGCAGGGGGCGGCGGTTTGATTCACAAAGCGTACATCGTTCCGGGACAACCGCACCCGCTGCTCGCGCCCGAGAAGAATCCCGGCTGGGCGTCGCTGCGGCGCAGTTATGAAGCCGTGGGCCGCGAAATTGCGAAGAGCGGCGCGGAGCTGATGCTCGTCTATTCGACGCAGTGGTTCTCGGTCATCGGACACCTGTTTCAGGTCGACCCGAAGCCGTCCTGGACGCTGGTCGATCAGAACTGGTACGAGTTTGGAGAGATCCCGTACGAGTTCCGCGTCGATCCGGAGTTCGGTAAGCTCTATTGCCGCATCTGCAAAGAGCACGGGATGCAGGCGGCCACTGTGGCGTATCACGGATTTCCGATCGACACCGGGACCGTCGTCGCATTGAAGCTGCTCAATCCCGACAATGCCATCCCTGCGTCCGTGGTGTCGTGCAACATCTATGCGGAGCGCGAGGAGACTCGCGCGCTGGGATTCGCGGCCAGGGCCGCGATCGACGCGTACAACAAGAAAACCATCGTGGTCTGTGTGACCAATCTCTCCAATCGCTATGAGGTGGCGGAGATCGATCCGGTCCAGGACCGCATCTCGTCGCAGAAAGACGACGAGTGGAACCGCAAGATCCTGGAGATGCTCGGCGAGGGCCGCCTCGAGGACGTGGCCCAGGTCGCGCGCGACTTCGCCCGCGAAGCCAACGCGGACATGAACTTCAAGGCCATCTGGTGGCTAGGCGCGGTGATGGGGGAGCACAACAAATACGACGGCAAAGTCTGGGATTACCAGCCGGTCTGGGGCACGGGCAACGCCATCGTCGAGCTGACCCCCAACGAGCGGAAGCAGATCGACTGGGAAAAGGAATTCGACGAGGGGCCGATCCCCACGTTCGCTGGCTCCAGTGGCACGGGACTGGAGACGCACAATGTCCTCGAGCAGGGGCCGGACGTGCACGCGCAGAGCGAGATGTCGTCGCAGGAAAGTGGGGGGCAGGCAATCGTGCCTGCCGAGGACAGGCGGGATCGCCTGTCCTCCACCATCATTCGCACTGAAAAGGCGCCTAAGCCGGTCGGCCCGTATCCGCACGCGCGCCGCGTCGGGAACATGCTGTTCCTGTCGGGCATCGGTCCGCGCAAGCCGGTGACGGGTGAGATTCCGGCGGGTATCGAAGCGCAGACGCGCGCGTGCATCGAGAACATCAAGACGATTCTCGAAGAGGCGGGCAGCTCGCTGGAGAAAGTGGTCGACGTCGCGGTCTATCTCACGGACATGAAGGGCGACTTCGACCGCTTCAACTCGGTCTATGCGGAGTACTTCGGCAAGATCCAGCCGACCCGGACGACCGTCGGGGTCGACTCGCTGCCGACGCCGATCTCGGTGGAGCTCAAAGTGATTGCGTCGGCATAGCCGGCGCGTAGGCCGCGATCAACCTGCGCGCTGCGGGCTCGTAGCCGAACTCCAGTGAGCGCTCGTATGCATCGCGTGGCGGATTCGCGAGCAGCGCCGCCGCAGTGACCGCGAGCGCTTCGGGGTCGTTCGCCGCGGCGATCCACTCGCGAGGCACCAGCGCGTCCATGCCCTCGATCGGCATTGTCGCGACGGGGACGCCGCAGGCCATCGCCTCGAGCACTGCGCGGTGTCCCTCGTCTGATCCGCGGGCGGTGAAGAGGAGCAGGCTCGATGCGCGGTAGTGCTCGGCCAGATCGTCCTCGTGATACCCGGCGAAGAACACGTCCACGCCGAGCTCGCGGACGAGCGCCTCGAGCGCGGGGCGATGCTCGCCGTGGCCGATGATCATCAGTCTGCACGGCACCCGCTCGCGCAGTTTCGCGAGGGTGTGAATCGCTTCCTCGAACCCGCGTCCCGGCGACAGTTTCCCGATCACGGTGACGATCGGTCCCGCGAGGTCGATGCGCGGACCGTCGGGGTGGAACTGCCGGTGATCGATGGGCGGCGGCGTGAAGAACGCGCCGGGCACGACGAAGTCGCGGTTGATGACGAAGCGCAGCGCCGTCGCCGCGAGCAACGAGCGCGAGAGCGGGTCGCGGCGCAGCACGCGCCGCGCGTGAAACGTCCGCGCGAGGCGGACGGGTGGATGATCGCGCGCCACGAAACGCGCCAGCCAGTGATCGTAGGTGAGATGCGTGTGCAGGACGTCGAAGCCGTGCGCGTGGACGAGCCGTTCGACCGCCCGCACGCTCCGCAGAAACGAGGCCGGATTCTGATTCTTCTCGATGATCGGATGGGCGAAGGAGAAGTGGTCGATCTTCGCCTGCAGCTTGTAGCCGCCGACGTACGCGTAATGGGCGTCGTGGCCCGCTGCGCGCAGCGCCTCCACCTCCGCGAATGCAGGCGCGGCGGCGCCCGTCCAGCGGTTTCCGGCAGCGAGATGGAGGATGCGCAAGATTTGTTATAGTCCCGGCGCGATGGCCGTCGATCAGGAACTGCTCGAGATTCTAGCGTGTCCTCTGTGCAAGGAAGAGGTGAAGCTCGTCCCTCTCGCCGATGCGCGCCGCACCTCCGTGCGCGACAAATTCCGCGAGAAGTTCCGCGGCGAGGAGCCCGTCGTCGAGCAGGGCCTTCAGTGCGTGAAATGCCGCCGCATCTACCCGATCGTGAGCGACATCCCGGTCATGCTGGTCGAGGAAGCGTTCGAAGAGTGATCCCTCCGTGCTGAGTGCTGGGTGCTGAGTGCTGAGAGTCTCCATTCGGTCGTTCTTCTCAGCACTCAGGACTCAGCACTCAGGACTCGTGATCGCATCAGCGATCCTTTTCCTCCTCCACATCATCTTCATCCTCAAGACCGCCGGTCTCGAGCTGAGCGCCTTCTTCGCGATCTTTTGCCTCGGCTGGGCCATCGCCAGGCGCGAAGCGCGCTTCTCCGTGCACATCCTCTACTTCCCGCTCATCGTCTACGGCCTGATCTCCACGGTCTCGGCCGCGTTTGCGGAGACGCGCATCCATCAGGGCTTCGAGGGGATGCTCTGGTTCAAGATGCTGATCTTTCCCTGCGCGATCATTCTCTACCGCGAGATCCCGCGGCTGCGCGAGGTGGCGACGTGGGCCTGGGCGCTGGTCGCGGGCGGCAGTGCGTGCTGGGGGCTGATCGAGTTCGTGTTCTTCGACCAGCGCGATCTCGAACATCGCATCAACGGTCCCTCCTCGCACGTCATGACCTACTCGGGAGTCATCCTGCCGCTGTCGGTGATGATGCTGGTCCTGTTTTGGCGCCAGCGGAAGTGGTGGCAGGGGCTGGCGGCCGTGCTCTCCGCGGTCACGCTGCTCCTGACCTTTACCCGCAGCGTGTGGCTCGGCTGGGCGGTGGCGGTGTTCGTGGTGATCATGGCCTCTCGCGCGCGGCTGATGGCGTGGGCGGCGCCGGTGCTGGTGCTCTTCGTCACCTTCATGCCGCTCGACCTCTTCGGGCGGCTCATCTCGACGTTCGACACGCAGCAGTCGTCGAACTTCGACCGTATCCGCATGCTCCAGGCCGGCGTGGAGATGATCCGCGACCATCCCGTCCTCGGCGTCGGCCCCGCGAACGTCAAAGACGCCTACGCGCTGTATCGGAAGCACGATGCCCCGCGGCCGCGCCCGCCGCACCTGCACAACAACGCGATCCAGCTCTGGGCGGAGCGGGGCATCCTCGGCCTGGCCGCGTATCTCCTTCTGCTGGCGCTGTTTCTACGCGAATGTGCGCGCGCCTGGCGCACTCCCGAGCGGACCTGGGCAGAAGTGGGCGTGGCCGTGACGGTCAGTCTCACCGTGGCCGGTCTGTTCGAGTTCAACTTCGGGGACACCGAGGTGTTCTACACGCTGCTGAACCTGTTCGCGCTGACGGCGGTGCATCTCGAGCAGGCCGAGTCGCGGACGAATGAAGCGGCCGTGGCCCTTGTTCCGGCGTGAAGGTCCACAGAACCTTTCCGTCATGTCCGCGTCCAAAGGCAGAGAAACAGGGGAGATGAAACACCTGAACGATCAGGAGTTGATGCGCATCGTTCAGGCCGGCGATTACTCCCCGGCGTCCGAGATCTACGACCGTTACTCGGGTCGTATCTACAACTTCGCGTTCCGGTTTCTGAAGAACGCCGAAGCGGCCGAGGACGCCACGCAGGAAGTCTTTGTCAAGATGCTGAGGTACGCGAATCAGTTCAACGGGGACGCCAAGCTCTCCACCTGGCTCTTTTCGATCACGGCCAACTGGTGCCGGGACTACTTGAGGAAAGCGGACAACAAATCGAAGGAGAGCGACGACGTGCTGGTGCAGTTGCCGGCGCCGAGTGAGTACTCGCCGGACCGCACCCTCGAGCAACGCGAGAACGAACAGCTCGTGCGGAAGGCGCTGGCGACGCTCACGCCGGAGCAGCGCGAGGCCATCCTGCTCTCGCGATATCAGGGACTGTCGTACGCCGAGATCGCCCAGATCGCCGGCTGTTCGGAGGGAGCGGTCAAAACCCGCGTCTTCCGGGCCATGGAAACGCTGAAGAAAACGCTCTCCGCCGTAGGAGGCCGAGGTGACAGATGTCTCAATGTAGTGCAGTGAACGAAAGCATGCCGTTGCTCCTGACCGAGTCGCTCGACGCGACCCGGCGCGAGTCCGCGCATCAGCACATCGAGACCTGCCCGGTGTGCAGCGACGAGTGGAATGCGTACAAGGAGACCTGGTCCGTCCTCGGCGGTCTGCCGGAGGTCGACGTCCCCACGCACGTGAAGGCGAAGTTCCTCGAGCGGGCCGGCCTCATCGCGGCGCTGCCGGCGAACGTCGTTCCGTTCCACCGCAAACCCGCGTTCAAGTGGGTGGCGCAGGCCGCGGCTGTGGTGCTGCTGGCGGGCGGAGGCTACTTCGCCGGTGCGAAGCGCGTCGACACGACCATCGATCCCAGCCCCGCGACCGTCGCCCGCCGGGAGAACGCGAGCAACTATCGCCCGGTCTCGCTGGCCGAGACGCGCGTTCTCGACGCGAACACGCTCAGCCCCGAGATTCAGGGCCGCCCCAACATCTCCAACCTGCAGTTCCTCGACGCCGATGCGTCGGATCAGGACATCGCCGTCTCCTTCGACGTGACGTCGCGGTGGACGGTGAACGGCAACCCGCGCGACAAGAGCATGGTCCGCCTGCTGTCGTACGTTCTCGAGAACGACCAGGCCGTGACGCCGCGCAATGACACCCTGGAGTGGGTCCGCCAGACGTACTCCGATCCGGCGTACGCCAACCCGGAGATCGCCCACTCGCTGGCCAAGGTGCTTCGCAACGACGAGCAGCACGAGGGCGTGCGCATCCGGGCCATCGAGACGCTGGGAACGCTCCCGCCGTCGGTGGCTTCGCAGACCCGCGACGCGCTCATCGAGGCGCTCAAGAGCGATCCCAATCCAGCCGTTCGCATCAAGGCCGTCGAGGCGCTGGTCAACATGACCCGCTCCGGCACGGCGCTCGATCCGACCATGGTGGACACGCTTCGCCAGAAGGCGAATCAGGATGACGAGAATCTCTACGTCCGCGTCAAAGCGGCGGAGGCACTGAGCAACATCAGACCGTAACCGATGAAGACCCGCGTTCTCACAGCTGCGATTGTCATCCTCACCTGTGCTGCCGCGTTCGGGCAGCGGGCGGTGTCGCGGACGTTCCAGTCGGACCAGACGTTCCCGCTCCTCGCGAACGGCACGTTCATCCTCGACAACCCGTCGGGCAACGTGATCGTCACCGCGAAGGACGGGCCGGACGTCGAGGCGATGATCTTCAAGCGCGTCGACGGCGTGGACCTCGACGCGGTCGAAGAAGGACGCCGGAAGACCGCGCTGATCATCGGCGGCAATGAGAAGGTGCGCACGCTGCGCATGGCCATCTCGCCCGGCTCCACGAAGCAGTGGCAAGCCTCGGTCGCATGGAACATCCGCGTGCCGCGCGGCGCGGCGGTGCGGATCTTCACGACCAGTGGGGAGCACATCCGCATCAGCGGCGTGCGCGGCGCAGTGCACGCGAAAAACTTCAACGGCCAGATCGTGTTCGAGGACATCATCGGACCGGCCGTCGCCGAGAGCGTGAACGGCTCGATCTTCTTCATCGCTCCGGCCCTGCGCGGCAACGTGATCCTGACGTCCGTGAATGGATCGATCACCGCCACGCTTCCCCGCGATACCGGCTTCCGCTGGCTCGCGGAGACGCTGAAGGGCGACATCCGCACGCACTTCCCCGCGCGGGGCACGTTCATCGGCCACACGTTCAACGGCACCGTGAACGCCCCCGGTGGACCGACGCTCCGCACGGCCTCGCTGATGGGGACCATCCAGGTCTTCGCGGCCAACGTGCCGGTGCGGATGGCGACGTCGGTGCGCAACGCCGCGCCGACGCCCACGCCGGTCCGGCCGGCCGGCACGCAGCAGCGCCGCATCGAGGGCGACTTCGAGTTCCGCACGAACCTCGGCGACGTGAGCGTCCAGGAAGTCACCGGCAAGGTCGACGTCTTCACGGGGGCGGGCGAAGTGCAGCTCGGATCCGCGGGCGGCGCGGCCAAGGTCGTCTCGCGCGGTGGCCCGCTCCAGCTCGGCGAGATCGGCGGAGTGCTCAATGCTTCGACGCGCGCGGGCGACATCCTCGTCGACTCGGCGCGCCGCGGCGGCGCCATTCAGACCGCGGGCGGCACGATCCGCCTGCTCTACACCAGCGGTCCGACCCGGCTCTACTCCGGCGGCGGAGATATCCACGTCCGTCAGGCCCTGGCGTCGGTCGAGGCGACTACGGAGTCGGGCGACATCGCCATCGCCATCGACGCGAGCATGAAGTCGCAGAAAGTCGCCGCGATCACGGCCAAGGGCAACGTGCTGCTGAACGTCTCGCCGCAGTTCGGCGCCGACGTCGAGGCCACGATCGTCACCTCGGATCCCGACGTCGACATGATCCTGTCCGACATCCCCGGACTCTCCATCAGCCGCGAGCAGAGCAACGGGAAGACGCGCATCACCGCGACCGGCAAGCTGAACGGCGGCGGCGAAAAGATCCTCCTGCAGGCCACCGACGGCGACATCCGCATCTCGACCGGACCGGTGCCGCCGACGGTCGTCACCCGGCGCTGATCGTTCTCCGCGCCTTCTGCGCGAACGAACCCGGCAACGGGTGCGCGGTCGGTGGAAAACGACCCGAACGGGTGCGCGGGCGGGCGGAGAACCTACGACGGGACCCATGTTTGCTAGGATTCGCCTCCTTTGATGGGAGGTACGAGTTTGAAAGCACTCTTCTGCGGCCTGCTTTTCTTCGCCCTCGCCGGCTGTGCACAGAACGGCGGCGACACCGCGACGACTGACACAACGGCCACGACCGCATCCGACACCGCAGCGGCGACCGACACGGCGCCCATGACGTCCGCCGCACCCGCGGCCGAGGAGAAACCGATGAGCGCGTACGAGAACAAGATTGCCGAGCTGCATACCACCGCGGGCCAGATCCACATCCGCTTCTTCCCCGACGTGGCCCCGAACCACGTCCGCAACTTCATCGACCTCTCCGAGAGCGGCTACTTCAACGACACGCGTTTCCACCGCGTCATCCCCGGCTTCGTCATCCAGGGCGGCGACCCGAACACCAAGACCGGCGGCAACCCGGCCACGTGGGGCACGGGCGGCTCGGGCAAGAACGTGAAGGCGGAGTTCAGCACCATCCCGCACAAGCGCGGCATCCTCTCCATGGCCCGCTCCGGACATCCGGACAGCGCCTCGTCGCAGTTCTTCATCTGCGTCGCCGACGTCGACTCGCTGAACAACAAGTACACCGTCTTCGGCGAGGTGACCCAGGGCATGGACGTCGTGGACACGATCGTCAACGCCCCGACCCGCGGCGAGACACCGGTCGAGCCGGTGGCGATCACGAAAGTCGTCGTCCGCGATGCGCGGGAGGATGAGAAGAAGAAGTAATTGAGCGTCCCGGCAGAAGCAGCATCGTGGCTCGATCAGTGGCTCGGCGGCGGCTGGAGCGCGCGGCCGCTGGCCGGTGACGCCTCGGTGCGCGCGTATTTTCGCGTCACAGCCGCCGACGGACGCACGTTCATGCTGGCCTGGTATCCGGAGGAGGTGCGCCCGCAGCTCCTCCGCTATCTCGACGCGACGGCCGCCGTCGCGCCGCACGTGCCCGTGCCCGAGGTCGTCCAGTCGTGCGACGCGGCGGTGCTGCAGCACGATGTGGGCGATCGCACCCTCTTCGCCGTCCTTCACGAGGATCGCGAGGAGGGCGTGCGCCTCTATCGCGGGGCCATCGATCTCCTGGCCGCGTTCCAGAAAGCGCCCGACCGCGGCCTGAACGCACCGTTCACGCGCGAGTTTTTCGCCGGCGAGTTGGAGATGGCGCGCGAGTATTACGTCGAGCAGCTGATGCAGCGCGACGGCGCGCCGCTGAAGCCCGTCCTCGAAGCGATAGCCGGGAACGTTTCGCGACATCCGTACGTGCTATGCCATCGCGATTTCCACGGTCAGAATCTGCATATCGATAATGACACGATTTATCTGATCGATTATCAGGACCTGAGAATGGGTCCTGACATGTACGACCTGGCCTCGCTCCTTCGCGACCGTGGCGTGGCCCGCATCCTCGGCGATGGCGCCGAAATGGAGCTCCTGCAGCACTACGTTGACCTGACCGGCGCCGATGGTGACGTGCGCATCCGATACTTCGAGACGCTGCTCCAACGCTCCATCAAGATCCTGGGCACATTCTCCAAACAACCGATCACCCGCGGGCGCATGCACTATCTCGAGTTCATTCCCGCCGCGCTGGAGAGCGTCGCCCGTTGCCTGGACGAGCTGCCCGCGTACGCCGTCCTTCGCGATATCTTCCCGCTGCAGTTCGACGTGCGTGCCGCGCGCGAGCGCGCACAGAAATTGAACTCCGAGGTAGCTGATGGCAAAACATAAGATCACCCTCCTTCCCGGCGACGGCATCGGCCCCGAGGTCACAGCCGCGGTGGTGCAGATCATCGAGTGCTCCGGCGTGGACGTGGAGTGGGAAAAGTTCTTCGTGGGAGCGGAGGCCATCTCGCGTTCCGGCGATCCGCTGCCGCAGGAAGTCCTCGACTCGATCCTGCGCAACAAAGTGGCGCTCAAGGGTCCGGTGACGACGCCCATCGGAACGGGTTTCGCGTCGATCAACGTCCGCCTGCGCAAGACCCTCGATCTCTACGCGAACCTGCGGCCGGTGAAGTCGATGCCGAACATCATCACCCGCTACGAGGACATCGACCTGATCGTCGTGCGCGAGAATACCGAAGACCTCTACAGCGGCCTCGAACACGAGGTCGTGCCGGGCGTGGTCGAGTCGATCAAGGTCATCACCGAGAAGGCCTCCACGCGCATCGCGAAGTACGCGTTCGAGTACGCGCGCACGCACGGCCGCAAGCGCGTCACGGCGGTGCACAAGGCCAACATCATGAAGCTCTCGGACGGGCTGTTCCTCGATTGCTTCCGCAAAGTGTCGAAGGACTATCCGAACATCGAGGCCGACGACAAGATCGTCGACAACCTCTGCATGCAGCTCGTCACCAACCCGAACCAGTTCGACATCCTGCTGCTGGAGAACCTCTACGGCGACATCGTCTCCGATCTCACCGCGGGGCTCGTGGGCGGCCTGGGCGTCGTGGCCGGCGCGAACATCGGCGAGGCCGGCGCGGTCTTCGAGGCCGTGCATGGCAGTGCGCCCGACATCGCCGGACAGAACAAGGCCAATCCGCTCGCGCTGCTGCAATCGGCCGTGCTCATGCTGCAGCACATCGGCGAGATGAGCCCCGCGCAGCGCATCCAGGACGCGATCACCAAGGTGCTGGGCATGGGACCCGAGGCGCGCACCGGAGACATCGGCGGCACCGGCTCGACGATGGACTTCACCGCGGCGATCTGCGGCGTGCTGCGGAAGGGTACGCGGGCCGAGGACTGATGTGTCATCCCGAGCGAAGTCGAGGGATCCCCTGCGGGCTAGTGAAGGGGATGCCTCGACTTCGCTCGGCATGACACACAGCGTGCTGGCGGAAGGCATCGCCCTCTTCAACGACCAGAAGTTCTGGCATGCGCACGAAGCCTGGGAGCGTGACTGGCTCGTGGCCGAGGGCGACGAGAGGCTGTTTCTCCAGGGGCTGATCCAGCTCGCCGCCGCGTACCACCACGTGCAGCGGCGCACGTATCGCGGCGGTCTGCGCCTCTTCGATGCGGCCTTGGAGAAGCTTTCCCGCGTGCCGGAGACCTTCGCCGGAGTCGATCGGAGCGAGGCCGTCGCGCGCGCTGCACAACATCGTGAGCACATCGCGCGAGGCGGTCACATCGGGGCGTTGGAGTTCCCGAAACTCCGCTACAATTGACGCCTTCGCCGACCCAACGGAATCATCGCGACACCGAGGGTGAAATGCAGGAATTGGATCAACGGGATCGGGAGCTGCTGGGCGCTCTGCAGGGGGAGATTCCGCTAGTTTCCACTCCATACGCCGTGCTCGGACAGCAGCTCGACATGTCCGAGAAAGAAGTGATCAAACGGACCGATCGCCTGCGCCGTGAAGGCGTGGTGCGGAACGTGGCCGCGCAATTCGATTCGCGTGCGCTGGGCTACCGGTCCTGCCTCGTGGCGGCGCGCGTTTCGCCGTCGCGGGTCGACGAGGCGGCGGGCGTGATCAACGCGCATCCCGGCGTGACCCAGAACTATCGCCGCAACAACGATCTCAACCTCTGGTTTACGCTGTTCGTGTCGCCGCAGTCGAAGCTGGGCCTGGAGCAGACCATCGACCTCCTCGAGCGGGCCGCGGACTGCGACTTCGTCCGCGCGCTGCCGACCCTCAAGCTGTACAAGAGCGCCAGCGGCGAGGTCGATTCGCACGCCGAGTACACGCCGCTCACTCCCGTGGAGACCGAGACTGTGCGTCTGCTGCAGCGCGAGCTGCCGCTCCAGCCGCGTCCCTTCGACGTCCTCGCCCGCAACGCGGGGATCGGCGCGGATGAGCTGCTCTCGGCGACGCGCGCGCTTCAGAAGCGCGGTCAGATCCGGCGCGTCTGCGCCAGCGTCGTGCAGCGCAAGCCGGGTTTCGTGGCCAGCGCGATGGGCGTGTGGGTCGTTCCGCAGGACGCGGTCGACGACTACGCGACGAAGCTCGCGCAGCATCGCGCCGTGTCGCACTGCTATCTGCGTCCGGTGTTCGAGGACTGGCCCTACAACGTGTACACAACCGTGCACGCGCGTTCGGTCGACGAGTGCGAGTCGGTGATCAACGACCTTGCAGCCGACACCGGCCTGACGCAGAAGCAGGCCCTCTTCCCGACGAAGGAGTACAAGAAGGCGCGGGCCTGCTTCTTCACGAGCGAGGAAGAGGAGTGGGAAGACGCGCACGGCGCGGCGCGGGCCGTGGCAGCGGTTTGATCCTCCGCCCGCTGAGCAAAAGATTTTGACGCGGCTTCCGCGTCTCCCTCTCTACGCCGCCGCGGAACGTGGCATGAACAGAGGTCGGGCCATGGAACAGAAGACATGGCCTGCATTCGTGAGCGACGATGACGAGGAGACCAAGCCTCGCCTGCAACTCGCCGACCTGACGGGATGGGAGGCGGTCGTCTTCGAGCTGGACGACGCCGACGTTCAGGACTGGGAGTCGTCTTTTTCGACGGCCGCGTTGGCGCCCTGAAATCCGATCTTCGAGTGGGTGCCGTCGCAGAACGGCTTCATTGTCGATCCGCCGCAGCGGCAGAGGGCGCGCTTGGTCAGCGGCACTTCGTTGCCCTCCTGATCGACGAGGGTGAAGTCGCCCTCCACGACGTACGGACCGTTGTTGCGGATGGTGATTTTTACGCTCATGTCAGAAGACCGGGTTCTCGTAATCGTGCTCGAAGTTCCACTTGTAGACGTAGCCCGGGAACTCGACGGGCACCGTGTACTTTACTCTCACCTTGATGTAGTTCGGGGAGCGGTTCACTTCGACGTCGTTCTCCGACAGCGGGAGGTTGAGCTGTTTGGCCTTGTGCAGGATGTTGGCCTTGATCTGCTTGTCGCTGTGCTGGCCGGCCGATTTGGACTCGTCGATGACCGTGTCGCGCATCTCGGCAGCACGCACTTTCACGGGGATGAGACGGTAGGCGATCAGTCCCGCGATGAGCAGCACCACCAGCCCGACCAGGCACCCGAACTGACCTTCACCGCGCTGCCAGCGATTTCGCGACATGTGACCTCCCGAACTGCGGGGAGATTAGCAGGTCACTCGATCCATTTGAAGAGACGAGGCTGGCTGGGTGGAGGGGTGGAGGGCGGGTGCGACGGACGTGCGGAGGCCTGGCCTGCGTGCAGCCGGTCGGACGACCAGAGAATCATCCGCGCATGCCCCACGACCTGTGCGCGCGGCACGTAGCCCCAGGAGCGGCTGTCGATCGAGTCGTCGCGGTTGTCGCCGAGGACGAAGTAGCTGTCGGCAGGAACGATCTGCGACTCGATCGCGCCCGTGGCCGCCGGCCGCAGCGCGTACGGTTCCGGCAGCGTATGCCCGCCGATGCGCACCCGTCCGAGGCGGCTGTCGACGAGATCGCCGGGCACGCCGATGACGCGCTTGACCATCAGCTCTTCGCCTCGGCGGAACACGACAACATGACCACGCTCCGGATTCGAGCGCAGGTAGGGGGTAACGAGGATCTGATCGCCGGCCTCGAGCGTTGGTGCCATCGAGCGCGACGGGATGGAGTAGATGTGCACTGCCGCCCGCGCGAGCACGGCCAGCACGATCGCCACGGCGAGGGGCTGGAGCACGGTACGGAGGAGCGAGCGCATCTCAGTCTGCCAAACGCATGAGGCGGGCCAGAAGTTCCGGCCTAGCTGGGGTGGGCGATGAAGGTGCCGCTGGTCGTCGACTTCTTCGGCGCCGTGGTCTGCCGGACCTGGTACACGGGCATCTTCTGCTGCAAGCCCTTGAGCGCGAACTCGCCCAGCGACTCAGTGTCGAAGCTGCCCACGACCCGATCCAAGGTGTTCTGCGAGATCACGAGCTGTCCCGGCTTGGCGACGCCGCTCTCCAGGCGCGAGGCGATGTTCACAGAGCTGCCGAGGACCGTGTAGTCGACGCGTTTCTCCGTGCCCACGTTGCCCACGACGGCCGGGCCGCTGTTGATGCCGACGCGGATCCGGACGGGCGCGAGACCTTCGCGCTCGCGCTGCTCGTTCCACTGGTCGACACGGTCCATCATCATCAGGCCGGCCATGACCGCGCGGTCGGCGTGATCGTCCTGCGCGATCGGCGCGCCGAAGAAGGCCATCACCGCGTCGCCGATGAATTTGTCGAGTGTGCCGCCGTACGCGAAGATCGCGTCCACCGCGGCCGAGAAGAAGTTCGACAGATACGACGCCACTTCCTCGGGTGCCTTCGTCTCCGACACGGTCGTGAATCCCGAGATGTCCGCGAACAGGATCGACACCTCGGCGGTGCGGACCTCGTCCTCGTCGATGCCGGCGCCTTTCACGATCTCGTCGATGACGGCCGGTGAGTGGTAGCGCTCCATCTTCGAGCGGATCTTGCGCTCCTGCTCGATCTTCTCCGCGAGCTGGGCGCGCTCGATGGCCACCGCCGCGAAGTTCGCCAGTGCTGTGAGCAGGTCCAGGTCTTCCTCGGTGAAGCGTCCGATGTGGATCGGCGAGTCGACCTGCACCGCGCCGATCACGCGCTGGCGGTTCCACAGCGGCACGCACATCGCCGAGCGGATGCCGTGGATGGCGATCGATTTCCCGCCGAGGAGACGCGCGTCCTCCAGCGCGTTGGACGTCATCAGCGAAACCTGCTGCTCGGCGACCATCTTCAGGATGGTGCGGGAGATCGGGATGTCACCCGCGTCCGCACCCTCGATGAACTTCGTGAGCTTCGGGATCGGGTTGCCCTGCTCGTCGAAGAGGATGATCAGCCCGCGCTCGACCGGCAGGTACTTGAAGATCATGTCCATGACGGTCTCGAGCAGATCGCTCAGCTCCTCGGTCTGCAGCAGCGATTTCGCTACCTGCACCAGGACCTGGAAGATTTTTTCGCGCGTCACCTGCGGCGGCGCTCCCGGTTCGGACGGCGGCCGCACGTGCTGCTGTGCGAGCTCGGCGAGGTCGAGGCCGAACTCCGAGTTGAAGTCGGAGATGCGGCGGATGACCGTGCCGGACGGGTTGTCGAACATCGACTCCCCGGTGAACTCGACGCTCGGCATGGCCTTCACGTCGAGCTGCACGGAACCGATCAGGATCTTGTCACCGGCGCTGATCTGCGACTCGGTGATCAGGTTCCCGTTCAGCTTCACACCGTTGGTCGATTTGATGTCGACGATCCACCAGTGATTGTCGCGGACCTCGATGCGAGCGTGCTTGCGCGACACCGACGGATGGTTGAGCACGAGGTCGTTTCCCTCGGTGCGCCCGATCGAGAGCTCCGAGCGTACGTCGGCAATCCGCGGCACGCCGAGATCGACGTAGTGGATCTGGAGCTGTTCCATGCGAGGCACCGATTATAGCGAGCGCCCCGCTCATCGCTCACCTCTCATCGTTCATCGCTCGTCCGGGCTATGTCTATAATGTCCACTCCGCGTCATCCATGGGTGTCGGCTCCAATGAGCGAGCAAGCAGCGTCCGAATCCGTTCCTCAGCGTCATCTCACCGTCCGTGCGGCTCTCCGCACCGATGTAGGGCTGGTGCGTTCGGAAAATCAGGATTTCGGGATGTACACGACGACGCAGGAAGAGCTGCAGAGCCATCCCGGCGGGCGGCTGCTGATCGTCGCGGACGGCATGGGCGGACATCGCGGCGGCGCGACCGCGTCCCGTCTCGCGGCGGAGACGGTGAAGGCCCAGTTTCTCGGCAGCGAGACGACGGACATCCCCACCGCGTTGCGCGAGTCGCTGACGCGCGCCAACGCGCGCATCTTCGCCGAGGCGCAGGCGAATCCGGAGCTGCGGGGCATGGGCACCACGACCTCGGTGCTGGCCGTGCGCGGCGAGCAGGGCTGGCTGGCGCATGTCGGCGACTCGCGCATCTACCTCGTGCGCAACGACGAGATCCAGCAGCTTACCGACGACCACTCTCTCGTGGCCACGATGGTGCGCGAGGGACTGCTGACCAGCGCCGAGGCGGAGACGCATCCGCGCCGCAACGTGCTGCAGCGCTCGATGGGGGTGGCCGAGGACGTCGAAGTCGATCTCCGCGGACCGTTCGAGCTGCACCCCGGCGACACGTTCATCCTCTGCAGCGACGGCCTGCACGGCCTGGTGAAAGAGCCGGAGCTGAAGGAGATCGCCGCGAAGCCGATCGAGGCCGCGGCTGACGAGTTCCTGCGCAAAGCGCTCGAGCGCGGCGCGCCCGACAACGTGACGGTGATCGTCGCGCGCGTCGAAGAGGCGGACGGCTCGACGGATGTGACCATCGTCGATCGCCTCGACGAGACCCAGCCGCTCCAGCCGCTCGATGAGACCCAGAAGGACACACAGAAACTGGTGGCCGTCGAGGACGAGTCACAGAAGGAAACGCAGAAGCTGCCGGCAGTGACTGAGGAGCCGGCCAGTGTCATGCCGAGCGCAGTCGAGGCATCCCCTGCGTCGCGCGAAGCAGGAGATCCCTCGACTTCGCTCGGGATGACACAGGCTCCGCGCAAATCCTCCGGCCTCGTCTGGGTCATCCTCCTCACTATCCTCGCAGGTGCCGCCGCGGGTGGCTGGTATTACTGGACTAACTACTACGCCATCGCGAAGGAACCGGCACGCTCCTCTCCCCGGTGAGCTCATGCCCCGTCCCCGGTCCATCGTTCTGCTGCTGACTCTCGCTGCGCTTCCGGCGCGTGCGGCGCGACTCGACGACGTCCAGAAGGTGGCCTACAGCGTCAAGCCTGCGGTCGTGCGCATCAGTGCTTTCGCGACGGCCGACTTCCGCTATCCGATCGAGAGCGTCCGCGCCTTCGAGAAGTCCCTCGGCGTGAAAGCGCGCGCGGCGGAGCCAGTCGTCGAGACGGGCGCGGGCGGGTCGGGCAGCGGCTTCATCATCAATCCAGACGGCGTGATCCTCACCAGCGGCCACGTGGTCGCGCCGACGCGTGACGAGGCGGTGCTGGAGCGCGAGCTGCGCCGCAACGGCGCCATCGGCGCGCTCAAACAACACTTTCCGGTCGAGATACTGCTCCGTCTCCATCGCGACGAAGAGCTGGACCGTTTCGTCGCGCCGCTGGCCGCGGCGGGGCGCCTCGAGAGCCGCATCGTGGTGAATCAAGTCGAGCTCTCGAACGGCGAGACACTTCCATTCACCATCCGCAAGTACTCTCCTGCGCTGCACGAGCGCGGCATCGACCTCGCGGTCCTGCAGATCGCACGGAAGCAGCTCCCCTCGCTGCCGCTGGGCGATTCGGATGCCGTGCACGTCGGCGAGTCGATCTGGTCGGTCGGCTATCCCGCCGTGGCCAGCAGCGCCGACGAAGTCATCGGCGGCTGGCTGTCGCGCGACAGCGATCTCGAGTCGACGTTCAATCCCGGCATGATCACGGCCATCAAACGCAACGTCGAGAACACGCCGGTCTTTCAGTCCAACGTGGCGATCTATCGCGGCAACTCGGGCGGTCCCGCGGTCAATCGCAACGGTGAGGTGATCGGCATCTCCACGTGGGGACACTCCCAGGCCGAGCAGATCAAGTTCCTCGTGCCGGTGAACGTCAGCAGGCAACTGCTCGCAGCGGCGAAGGTTGCGCCGAGCGCAGGCGGTGAGTTCAACGTGCACTATCGCGCCGCGCTCGATGCGGCTTCCGTGGAGCGGTGGATCGACGCGAAGAAAGAGCTGCAGCGGGCCATGGAGTTCTTCCCGAAGTCGCCGGACCTGATGCGCTTCTCGAACGACGCCGATCGCGCCATTCGCGGCCTGCCGCCGTGGCGCCTGCATCCGGTGGCAACCGCCATCGCTGCGTTCCTGATCGTCGCCACGGTAGTCGTGGCCGGAATCGCCATCGCGCGCTCGCGGCGGGCGGCCCGATTCCCGGCCGACGTCCTGAAGGCGTCCACGGTGCAGACGGTGGTCGCGCGGACCGGGTCGCCGTCGCTGATGATCGGCAAGTTCACGATCCTGAATGGCACCCGCGCCGGCGAGAAACTCGGCCTCGGCGGATCGGGCATCCGGATCGGGCGCGAATCGACAATGTGTGAGATCGTATTGGAAAATCCTAAGGTCTCACGGCTTCATGCCGAGGTGGTATCGATCGACGGCAAAGTGATGCTGATCGATAGGAATAGCTCGAACGGCACGTACGTCAACGACCAGAAGATCGACAAGCGGTTCCTGCAGGACGGAGACATCATCTACTTCGGCGGCCGCAATGCCGTCGCTGTGGCATTTCACGCGTGAGGGTGAGTTTTGGCCGATAAACGCTGCGACAACGGGCACTTCATCGACGAGTCGTGGGACCTCTGTCCGTACTGCCCGCAGGACGAGGCGGAGCCGGAGATCCCGGTCGTGCGTCCGCGTGCGGTCGACCCGTCGCCGGCGGCGCGCCCGACGTCGTCCGGTGTAGCGGCGGCCGCTCCTGCCGCCGACCCCGGTGCCCGAAGCGGCCACCGCGCCAACTCCGGCGCGATGCTCGCCGTGCAGCCACCTCCGATGGAGCGCACCGTCGCCGCGGCCCAGCTCAACGCCATGAAGCGCTACGTCGTCGCGTGGCTGGTCGGCCTGAACGGGCACTCGCGCGGCGAGTCGTATCCCGTGCGCATGGGCCGCAACGTCATCGGCCGCGACAAACGCTCCGACATCGTCATTCAGGACGAGCAGGCCTCCGCGCATCACGCCGACCTCGTGTTCCGTCCCGAGGAGCGCCGGTTCATCCTCATGGACCACAACTCCACCAACGGCACGTACGTGAACGATCACGAGATCGAGCCGCGCCGCGACCTCGCGCCGAAGGACATCATCCGCATCGGCAACCAGAAGTTCCTTTTCACGCCGCTCTGCCACGACGGCTTCCACTGGGATGACGAGGGTCCGCTGAAATGATCGGCACCGTCATCGGCAACTACCGGATCGAGCGGGAGATCGGCGAAGGCGGGATGAGCCACGTCTACGTCGGCAAAACGCTCTCGGCGACCGAGGTGCTGCCGCCCGATTTTCCGGTCGTGCTCAAGGTGATGTCGGACGAACTGGCAGGCGACGTCACCGCACGCAAGCGGTTCGTGAAGGAAGCGCAGATCCTCTCGAAACTGCGCCACCGCTACATCACGCGCTTCTACGAGTTCATCAACAACGCGCAGGGCGCGGTGCTGGTGATGGAGTT
The DNA here is from genome assembly GCA_035536275.1 of Thermoanaerobaculia bacterium. Classification (GTDB taxonomy): domain Bacteria; phylum Acidobacteriota; class Thermoanaerobaculia; order Gp7-AA8; family Gp7-AA8; genus QHVT01. Next base: position 1,790 of record DATLOL010000177.1, on the reverse strand, counting down.
CGTCGAGGGCACGCCCGTCGACATCCTCCTCTCCGAGCGCGGCTCGCTGCAGGTGCCGTCGGCGATCGCGGTCGGCCAGTGCCTGCTCGAGGCGCTGGTCTACGCGCACGGCAAAGGCATCACGCATCGCGACATCAAGCCGGCCAACCTGATCAAGGAGAAGAACGGCTCGGTGAAGGTCACGGACTTCGGCATCGCCAAGATCCGCGAAGGCGGCGGGACGAGCGGCCAGACCGTGCTCACGAAATCCGGTTTCCTCCTCGGGACGCCGCACTACATGTCGCCCGAGCAGATCCGCGAGCCGAAAGACGCCGGCGCGAAGAGCGACATCTACTCGTCCGGCGTCGTGCTGTACGAGATGCTCACCGGAGCGCTGCCATTCAACAGCCGCTCGCTCCCGAAGCTCATCGACGCGATCTACCGCGGCGACAAGCAGGCGCCCAGCGCGCTGCGCCCCGAGGTCGATCTCGAGCTCGAGCAGATCGTGCTCAAGGCCATGCATCCGCGCATGGACCAGCGCTACGAGACGGCCCGCGAGTTCTTCGAGGCCCTCGAGGAGTACAACGCGCGCCAGCCGATCGCGCCGACGAAGCTGCAACCCGTCGTACGCGAGGCAGCGGCAGCGCCGGCGCCGAAGAAAGAGCCGGATGCGCCGAAGCACTGGTCGCTCGTGGGCGTAAAGCCGGAGCACAACGAGAAGTTTGCCATCAGCGGCGACAACGTGATGGTGGGCCGCGACCGCACCTGCACGATCGTGCTCGCCCACCCGGCCGTCTCCCGCCGCCACGCCCGCATCAGCGTGGCCGGGCAGGCCCCCGTGCTCGAAGACCTGCAGTCCGCGAATGGGACGTATGTCAACAACTCGCGCATCGACCGCGTCGTTTTGAAAGCGGGAGACATCGTGCGCTTCGGCGCCGATCCGGCGTGCAGCTACGTATTGAAGGATCAATGATGTTGCTGGTTACCGGTTGCTGGTTCGATGCGACGCATCGCAAGAAACCAGCAACCAGCAACCAGCAACAGTTCATGCCGTAACGGGAGCTCCTATGTCGCAAACGATCAACTGCCTCAAATGCAAGTCGTCGATCGACGCCTCGTACGATCTTTGCCCGCACTGCGGGGACAAGATCACGATGTTTCAGCGCACGTACGCGGCCCGGCTCATCGACGGCAAGTATCAGATCATCGACCGTCTCGGCGTCGGCGGCATGGGCGAGATCTTCAAGGTCCGCCACATCCACCTGAACGAATTGCGCGTCATCAAGATCATGCGGCCCAACGTCGCGGCCGATGATCAGGGTCTGCAGCGCTTCCTCCAGGAAGCACGGACCTCGACGATGATCAAGCACAAGAACCTGGCCATGCTGTACGACTTCGCGCAGCTCGAAGACGGGTCGTATTACATGGTCTGGGAGTTCATCGACGGGACGAACATCCAGAAGTGGATCGCCCAGAACGGCGCGATCCCGGCGCGGCTCGCCGTCGAGATGGCCATCCAGGCGCTGCACGGCCTCGATCACCTCCACTCGATGGGGCTGATCCACCGCGACATCTCTCCCGAGAACATCATGCTGTCCCAGGACAGCAAGGGGAAACTGGTCGTCAAGGTCATCGACTTCGGAATCGCCAAACAGCTCGCCGAAGGTGAAGGCGGGCAGGGGCTGACCCAGACGGGCATGTTCCTTGGGAAGCTCAAATACGCATCGCCCGAGCAGGCCGGGTTTCTAAAAGAAGGCGAACACCTGGATCCGAGATCGGATCTCTATTCGTTCGGCATCGTGCTGTACGAG
>DATLOL010000176.1:0-30089 GCA_035536275.1 Thermoanaerobaculia bacterium | reverse complement strand
CAGTTGTCGGTTGTCAGTTGACTGTGCCACAGCGCCGAACCCCACAGACAACTGACAACCGACAACTGACAACCGCTACACTGCGGTCGTGCACCTGTTCGTTCTGTCATTCGTGCTCGCCGCGACGCAGCACGACATCACCCGCGTGGAGCCGGTCACCGCGAACACCGCCATCTCGACGCCGGTCCCGGACCGCGAGCAGCGCAAGCTGAAAAAGTACGACATGCCCGAGCTCGCGGGCGCCAGGCAGGCCCTCGGTCCGCAGCTCATCGACGGACGGCTTCCGAAGCCGCTTGCCGACTACGTGGTGGCCGAGGGGACGGTGGAGCAGCGCATCTCGATCTTCGAGGGCGGGCTGGTGGTGGTGCGGATGACCGGCGCGTCGCTGATCCAGAAGAAGGTCATCCTGCCGCCCGACGCGCTGGAGCAGTACATGCGCACGATCAACGCCGCCGCGGTGCGCGCGATCGACTCGCGCGAGCTCCTGCCGCCGGAACGGAGTCAGCGCGGCGTGCTGCGCGTGTACGACGCCGACGGAACGCCCGTGGAGCGCCTCTTCCATCCGAACCGGGTCCTGCCGAAACCGCTGAACGATCAGATCGCGCCGCTGCGCGACCTGTTGCGGGCGATCTCCGAGGATCGCGGCGTGTCGACGTCGATCGCGGGATACGAGCCGCGCGCTGGCGACGAGCTGGTGGCCGACGACTCGAAGACCTATCGCGTCGTGCGCGTGACTGAAGGCGCGGGCATCGTCGAGCTGAAATGCCTCGACGCGCCGGCCACCATCTTCGTGGCCAAGAAAGACCTGCACCTCTACTTCATGGGGGCGAAGCCGAAGGAGTGACCGCCCTGCGGATCACTGCCGGCGCGCTGCGCGGACGGCGCATCGCCGTGCCGAAAGACGACGTCCGACCCACATCCGAGCGCGCGCGGCAGGCCTACTTCAACATCGTCGGCGAGCGCGTTCACGACGCGCGCTTTCTCGACCTCTTCGCCGGCAGCGGGATCTTCTCGTTCGAGGCCGTCTCGCGCGGCGCGCGCGAGAGCGTGGCGGTCGATATCTCGAGAGCCCACACACACGCGATCGAGCGCGCGGCGCGCGAGCTGGAAGTCCCCGTGAAGGCCGTGCAGGCCGACGCGCTGACGGGCATAAAGCGTCTCGGCAGCGCGGTTTTCGACCTCATCTACGCCGATCCCCCGTACGAGTACGGACACTACGACGAGTTGCTGGCCGCCATCGACTCCGAGGTCGCACTCGAGCCCGAGGCGGTGGTGGCCATCGAGCACCGGCGGAACACCAATCCTTTTCCGACAGAGCCGAAGCGTCTGCGCGCGTGGCGCACCAGCGAGTACGGCGAAGTCTGGATCACTTTTTTCATTGCATGAGGTTGCATGGCTGAAAAGACGACCATTGAGCTGACCCTCGACGAACGACAGGCCCACACGCTGTTCGGAAATCACGACGAGAACCTGCGCACCATCGAGGATGCGTTCGACGTAAAGATCTCCTCGCGCGGCAACGAGGTTTTCGTCTCCGGCGAGCAGAACAACCGCGCCTCGGTCGAGAAGCTCATCGGCGAGCTGCAGCTGCTCATCGCCCAGGGCTATCCGATGCAGAAGTCGGATGTGGCCACGGGCGTGCGCGTGATGCGCGACAAGCCGGAGATGAATCTCGTCGACTTTTTCACCGACGACTCCCTCGGTTCCGCGATCCGCCGTGTCGTCTCGCCGCGCAACCTCGCCCAGAAGATGTACCTCCAGGCCATCGCCGACCAGGACATCGTGTTCGGCGTCGGTCCGGCCGGCACGGGCAAGACCTATCTCGCCGTCGCGGCCGCGGCAGCCGCGCTGCAGGAGAAGCAGGTCAAGCGCATCGTGCTCTGCCGCCCCGCCGTCGAAGCGGGCGAGCGCCTCGGCTTTCTTCCCGGCGACATCGCCGAGAAGATCAATCCCTATCTGCGCCCGCTCTACGACTCGCTGTTCGACATCATCGGCTTCGAGAAGGTGGAGAAGCTGATGGAGCGCAGCGTGATCGAGATCGCCCCGCTGGCGTTCATGCGCGGGCGCACCCTCAACGACTCGTTCATCATTCTCGACGAGGCGCAGAACACCACTCCCGAGCAGATGAAGATGTTCCTCACGCGCCTCGGCTTCGGCTCGACGGCCGTGGTGACGGGCGACATCACCCAGGTCGATCTTCCGGACGGGAAGAAGTCCGGTCTGCGCGAGGTGCGGCGCATCCTCGAGGGCGTCGAGGGGCTGAAGTTCTTCGACTTCAGCGATCGCGACGTCGTGCGCCATCCGCTCGTGGCGAAGATCGTCACCGCGTACGACCGCAGCGACCGCGAGAAAGCGAAGAACGAGGCCGCCGCCTCGTGACCACTGTCGAAGTGACGGGAGAAGCCGTGCCGCGCTTCAGCCGGCGCGAGATGGCGGAGTACACCCGTCGGGTGCTGCTCGCGCTGGAGAAGATCGACCGCCTGCCCGAACAGATCACCGAGGTGTCGATCGCGCTCGTCGACGACACCGCCATGATCTCGCTCAATCGGAGGTTCCGCCGCAAGGGGAAGACGACGGACGTCCTCACCTTCCCGGCCGACGACTCCTACAACGATCCGTCCCAGAAAGGCTCCCGCCCCCTCGGCGACATCGTCATCTCCGTCGACCAGGCGCGCCGCCAGGCCGCGGACGAGAAGCATTCGCTCGCGACCGAGGTGCGTTACCTCATCCTCCACGGCGTCCTGCACGCCCTCGGCTACGACCACGAGACCGATAAGGGTGAGATGAACGCGCTGGAAGTGCAGGTGCGGGAAGTAGTAGGGTTGTCGTGATGAGCGAAGCCATCTACGAGCACGCCCACCCGATCATCCTCGATGGCACGACCTACCGCGCATACGTTCACGGCGCAGCCCGCCCGGACGGCACCTGGACCGGCTGGATCGAGTTCGTCAGCGGCACGACCCGCCTCCGCACCGACCAGGAGACGTCCCAATCCAACCGCGACGCCCTCGCCTACTGGGCAAGGGGACTCGAGGACGTGTACTTCGACGGCGCGCTGCGGCGGGCGCGGTAGAGTTATTCTTCAGGCCATGGACCCGAAGCAAATCGTCCATTCCGACCCGGAGATTCTCGGCGGCACGCCCGTTTTCGTCGGGACCCGCGTGCCGGTGGATGCGCTCATCGATTTCCTCGAGGGCGGTGACACGATCGACGATTTTCTCGAGAACTATCCGGGCGTGAAGCGCGAGCAGGTCTTTGCGTTCCTCCGCCGCGCCAGGTAACGCCGGCCTCCGGCCGGCCGGAACGCTGGCGTCCTCGCCGGCTGAGCAGGGAGCGTCCTCGCTCCCGCGTTCGGGAGAACGCCTCCACCCACCGGCGGCGGGACGCCACCTGCTCAGCCGCCGGGACGGCGGCGTTCCGGACGACGAGGGCCGCGCCCCCCATCACTGCAGCGCGATGATCCCGTCGCGCCAAAGCTTGTGGAAGATCAGCATCGCGTCCGTTTCGCGGATGGGGCTGATCTTGATCAGCGAGCCGATGTCCCACTGGCCGTTGATGCGGCTGAGGATGAAGCCCTCATTCGGCGAGAAGTTCATCTGGGTGATGTCCTCCAGCGGGCGGGCCACCTGCGGCACCTTGGTCTCGAGCAGTCCCTGGTTGCGCAGCTCGCCGAGGATGACCGTCTCCGCGCCTTTGATGGCGGTGCGGATCTTCGGATGGTTGGGATCGAGGTTCTGCGCGGCGCGCAGGAGCCGCTGGGTCTTCTCGAAGTCGCGGTTGCGCAGCGCGGTCTGCGCGGCGGTGAGCAGCGAGAGGATCTCGTCGTCCTCGTTGAAGTCGGCCGGCAGCACCGGCGCAGCGGCGACCTGCTCCTCCGTGATCGCGCGGATCTTCGACGTCGTCGGATCGACGAGCTTCGCGAAGCCGTGCCGCACCAGCGCCGACACCGTCGACGACACCGTGAACGCCGACGAGCGGCTCTCCAGGACCAGCTCCGCGATCGTCCGCTTGCCGTCGATGGCGCGGACGATCGGCTCCTCCACTTCCTCGAGGTCCGTGTAGTCGACCTCGCGGATGAGCTGCGGGATCACCGTCTCGTTGGCGATGGTCTCGCGGATGCGCGCCCATTCGTCGACGCGCCGGGTGCCTTCCATGATGATGCCCGTGACGTCGACCTGCAGCGGGATCATCTCCATCTGGGGCAGCTCGTCGTCGACGAAGTAAAAGTCGCCGTCGTTCCAGAGGAAGATGTCGTAGATCTCCTCCTCAGCCTTGAGGCGCATGAAGCGGACCAGGTCCGACTCGCTGATCACGTCGATCATCACCAGGATCTTGCCGAGGAGGATCCGCGACTGCTGCTGCACCTCCATGGCCTTCTTCAGCTCCGGCTCGGTGAGGTAGCCGTGGCTCATGAGGAACTGCCCGAGGTACTCGCGCGGGTCGTTGGACGCGGAGGAGATGACCCGCCCGTTCTTGAAGAAGATCTTCTTCTCGACGCGCTGGTTCGAGATGACGAGCGTCCCGGTCTTCTGCCCGAGGCTGAGCCACTGGAGAAGATCGCCGGGCAGCATCGTACGGAGATTGCCGGACAGGGCCATGAAGGGACGGCGATTATAGTGCGAGCAAAAAACAACGGCGGGCTTTCGCCCGCCGTTTTCTCATGTCGCAAATCCGCGACGTCAGCTCAGCGTGGGACGGCGTTTCTGGTTGGTCACCTTCACCTCCACGGTGGCCGTGCCGACGTTGCCGTTGGAGTCGCGCGTCTCGATCGTGATCGTGTAGATGCGATCCTTGCCCTTCGACCATTCGGAGCGCAGTTGCAGCGTGTTCGCGCCGGTGATCACCCAATCGACGGGCTGATCGCCGTCGCCGGTTCCCTCGGTGGGCTGGTTCGACGACACCGACACGATCGTCCACGTCGGCGCCGGGTCGACCGCGTCGACGAGGGTCGCCGAGACGGTGGCGTTGACCATCTTGTGATCGGGCGGCCAGAGCGTGTTCGGCGTGACGCTGATCGAGGTCACTTCCGGCGCCGTGGTGTCCTGCACGATGACCTGGAAGGCGACGATGTCGGCGTTGCCGCGCGAGTCGCTGGCCGTGCAGACCACGTCGGTCGTGCCGAACGCGAACTGGGTGCCGGAGGCCGGGTTGCAGGTCACAGGCACATCGCCGTCGACGAGATCGTCGGCGGTGACGACGAACGTCGCGATCGCGCCCGCGGGCGACGTGGCCTCGACTTCGAGGATCGACGGCGCGGTGATGATCGGCCCCGCGGTGTCGCTGACCGTGACGGTGAACGAGCCGTTCGTGGTGCCGCTGCCGTTGGTGGCGCTGCAGTTGACGGTCGTGACGCCGAGCGGGAAGGTGAAGCCGGATGCCGGCGTGCACGTCACCGTCGAGCCGTCGGCTGCCGTCGCGGTGAAGGTCACCACCGCGCCGGTCGGGCCGGTCGCCTCTTCGATGATGTTGTCCGGTAGTTGGAGGGCGGGAGGCCCGCCGGTCACGAAGACATTGAAGAATCCAACGCCGACGTTCGCGTGATTGTCGATGGCGGTGCAGGTTACGCGCGTCGTGCCCTGCGGGAACGTCGATCCCGACGCCGGCGAGCAGGTCACCGTGACCGGTCCGGCGATGGCGTCGACTGCCGTGGCCGTGAACGTCACCACCTGATCGTCGCTGACGATGTTATCCGGCACGGTCACGACCGGCGGGTTGGTGTCGACGACCAGGACCTGGAACGATCCCGTCGTCGTGCCGCCGGCGTTCGTGGCCGAGCACCGCACGGTCGTGATGCCGACGCGGAACACGTCCCCCGACGCCGGCGTGCACGTGATCGGCACCGGGCCGCTCGCGTCGGACGCGAAGGCTTCGTACACCACGACCGCGCCGTCGGAGCTGGTCGCTTCCGCGACGACGAACTCCTGCAGCGAGAGCTGCGGCGGTGCGTTGGGATCCGGTTCCGGCGACCGCACGGTGAAGGTCACCGGCCCGTACGTACGCGTCCCCGTCGCATCGACGGCCTGCACGACGAGCGTATGCTCGCCGCCAACGACGCTCACCTCGGTCGGTATGTACGCGACCAGATGGGTCGCGTTGCCGGCGCTCGGCTCGACCGAATAGAAGCCGTCGTAGACGACGTACGTCGCGACGCCGCCCAGGAGGTTGGAGCCGAAAATGTTCATGAATTCTTCGGTGGCGATGTCGACTTCCGAGGGAGAGATTCTCGTGATCTGAGCCGAGGCCGTCGCCGCGAAGAGACACAAAATCCCCACGAGAACTACCGATTTGCTGAAGCGCATCCCTGCATTATGCGCCTAAAAAAGGCCGCGGGATACACTTCGCGGCGATGACTGAGCGCCCTGCCTTTTATTCGGAGCACGAGCTCGACCAGCGCGGCTTCGACGAATCCGCCGATCTTGGCAGTCCCGGCCGGTACCCGTTCACGCGCGGACCGCAGGCGTCGATGTATCGCGGAAAGCTCTGGACGATGCGCCAGTACGCGGGCTTCTCGACGGCGGCGGAGTCCAATCAGCGCTACCGCTATCTGCTCGAGCGCGGCACGACCGGGCTCTCGGTCGCATTTGATCTGCCGACGCAGATCGGCATGGACTCCGACGACGCGCGCGCCCGCGGCGAAGTGGGCAAGGTCGGCGTGGCCATCGATTCGATCGCGGACATGGAGACGCTGCTCGCCGAGATCCCGCTCGACCGCGTGTCGATCTCGATGACCATCAACGCGCCGGCGTCGATCCTGCTCGCGCTGTTGCTGGTCGTGGCCGAGCGCCGCGGCACGCCGTGGTCGAAGCTGAGCGGCACCATTCAGAACGACATCCTCAAGGAGTACGCCGCGCGGGGCACGTACATCTTCCCGCCCGCGCCGTCGCTGCGGGTCGTCACGGACATCTTCGAGTTCTGCGCGAAGGAAGTGCCACGCTGGAACACGATCTCGGTGTCGGGCTATCACATCCGCGAGGCCGGATCGACGGCGGTACAGGAAGTGGCGTTCACTCTCGCAAACGGACTGCAGTACGTGCAGGCGGCGGTGGAGCGCGGGCTGGACGTCGACTCGTTCGCGCCGCGCATCTCGTTCTTCTTCAACGCCCATAACGACTTCATCGAAGAGGTCGCGAAGTTCCGCGCGGCGCGCAAGCTGTGGGCGAAGCTGATGACCGAACGTTACGCGCCGAAGGACCCGCGCTCCGTGGCGCTGCGCTTCCACGCCCAGACCGCGGGCTCGACGCTCACCGCGCAGCAGCCCGAGAACAACGTCATCCGCGTCGCCTACCAGGCCATGGCCGCGGTCCTCGGCGGATGCCAGTCGCTGCACACCAACAGCCGCGACGAGGCTCTGGCCCTGCCGACCGAGGAGTCGGTGAAGATCGCGCTGCGCACGCAGCAGATCCTCGCGTTCGAGAGCGGCATCGCGTCGACGGCCGATCCGCTCGCCGGGTCTTACGCGATCGAGTCGATGACGCTCGACATCGAGCGCGAAGCGCGCGCGCTGATCGAGAAGATCGACGAGATGGGCGGCGCGACCGCCGCGATCGAATCGGGATTCATGCAGCACGAGATCGGCGACTCCGCGTACATCGCCCAGCGCGCGCTGGAGGAGAAGACGGCGATCGTGGTCGGTGTGAATGAATTCATGGAGGACGATTCGGCACGGCTGCCGACCCTGGTCATCGACGAGAGCGTCGAGCACGATCAGGTGTCGCGGCTCGAAACGTTCCGCGCGGCGCGCACCCGCGACTGGCAGGGCGCGCTGGCCCGCCTCGACGAGGCCGTGCGCACGTCCGAAAACCTCATGCCCCGGATCGTCGACTGCGTGCGCGACGAGTGCACGATCGGCGAGATCGTGAACACGCTGAAGCAGACGTTCGGCGAGCACCATGAATCGTACTGAGACGTTCGGACGTCAACGTTCGCCGCGCGATTGGCTGGTTCTGCTGCTTCTGCTGACGGGCTTCTGCGGCCTCGCTCTCGCCTTCTGGCTGCTCACCGCGAACTGGCTCGGCGTGTTGCTGCCGCTCGGGTTCCTCATCGGTGCGTGGGCGACGCTGCGCGCCGAGGTGCGCGAGGTCGAATTGCGCGCCGACTCGCTCGTCGTCCGCACGTTCTTCCGCACCTACCCGATTCCGCGCGCGCACATTCGCACTGTGCGGGCGACGGAGATCGAGGTGCTGAACGGGAACCGCTACGAGGTCGCGCCGGCCGGCGTGGATCGCGACGCCGTGCAGCGCGCGCTCGGGTCCTGGTTCTACGACCAGCTTCCGCCCGAGCCGCCGCCGCCGTAGTCGCCGCCGCCGCCGCTGAGGTCTCCGCCGCCGGAGTCGCTGCCGCCCGAGTCAGAGCCGGTGTCGGCCATCTCGACCGCAGAATCTGAGGAGTCGTGCGTGGCGTCGAGCGACGGTGAGTACGAGTCGGTGAAGCCGATCCCGCCGCTCGAGGGCGTGCGCTGCCCGCCGCCGACGGGAGTGCGCTCGATGCCGATCATCTCGATCAGGATGCGGATGAAGGTGACGGCGATGAACAGCGGAACGCCGACCATGAAGAGCCAGAAGATCTTCTCGTACCACGCCGCGTCGAGCCACACCTGGAACCACGACGGTACGTCCATGGCAATCTCCCTCTACTTTTTCTTCCACTCCTTCATCATCTCCACGAAGTCGCCGAACAGATAGAACGAATCGTGCGGACCGGGTGCGGATTCGGGGTGGTACTGCACGGCCATGGCCGGCTCGCGGCGATGGCGGAAGCCCTCGAGGGTCTGGTCGTTGAGATTGATGTGCGTGTACTCGACGTCGTTCTCGCTGAGCGAATCCGGATCGACCGAGAAGCCGTGGTTCTGGGCGGTGATCTCCACCCGCCCGCTGCGCAGGTCTTTCACCGGATGGTTGCCGCCGCGGTGTCCGAACTTCAGCTTGTACGTCTTCCCGCCCAGGGCCAGGCCGAGGAGCTGATGTCCGAGGCAGATGCCGAAGATCGGAACCTTGCCGACCAGCTGGCGGATGTTCTCCTGCGCATACGTGACCGGCTCCGGATCGCCGGGGCCGTTCGACAGCATCACCCCGTCGAACTTGTGTCCGAGGATCTCTTCCGCGTGCGTGGTGGCGGGAAAGACGGTGACGTCGAGGCCCTGCTTCGAGAGCTGGCGGAGGATGTCCCGCTTCACCCCGAAGTCGTACACGGCGACGCGCAGGCCGCCCGCGTCGGTCGTCTGCTCGAACGCGTATGGGCGCAAGGCCGTCACGCGCTGGACGAGGTCGAGTCCGGACATCGACGGCGACCGGCGCAGCTCGGCGACGATGTCGTCGACGGAGCGCTCCCCGTTCGACGTGATCATCCCCCGCATCGCGCCTTCGTTGCGGATGCGGCGCGTCAGCGCGCGCGTGTCGACGCCGGAGATCGCGGTCACCTTGGTGCGACGAAAGTACTCGCCGAGGGAGAGCTCGGCGTGGGCGCTGGACGGCTCGTCGATGGCGTCGCGCACGACGAAGCCCGCCACCTGCGGATGCTCGCTCTGCTCGACGATGCTCTCGACGCCGTAGTTTCCGATGTGGGGATAGGTCATCACCACGATCTGGAAGCGGTACGACGGATCGGTGGCGATCTCCTGGTAGCCCGTGAGCGAGGTGTTGAAAACCACCTCCCCGATCGTGTCGGGCGTCGCGCCGAACGACTCCCCTTCGTAAACCGTACCGTCTTCGAGAACCAGCCGTGCCTGTCCCATGAGCGGGCGGAGTATAAGACCTATACGACCTATAGGACCTATAGGTCGTATAGGTCCTATTCGTACCTGAGCGCTTCCACCGGATTGAGCCGCGCCGCACGCATACTCGGCACGATCGTCGCCAGGAATGACACCACCACGGAGAAGCTGGCGATCACGAGCAGATCGACCGGCCGGGTCACGAACGGAATGCTCGACACGAAGTACACCTCGGCGATCTCCGGCGGGAACTGCAGCAGCTCGTAGCGGGTAATGATCCAGCACACCAGCGTGCCCAGTCCCACGCCGAGGGCAGTGCCGGCGAGGCCGACCATGGTGCCGTACCAGATAAAAATGCGCAGGACCGTCCGCTGCTCCGCGCCCATGGACGTGAGGATGCCGATCTCGCGGCGCTTCTCGTGCACGGTCATGATCAGCGTGGAGATGATGTTGAACATCGACACGACCACGATCAGCCCGATCACGACGAACAGCACGAGCTGCTGGATCCGGAGCATCGAGAAGAGCTGGCGGTTCATCTCCCGCCAGTCGCTGACCGTGTAGCGATCCTGGGTCGCGGTCTCGATGGCCGCAGTCGCGCGATCGAGATCGGCGCCGGGGTGCAGCTTCACCTCGAGGACGTTCGCCGTGTCGCCGACGTTGAGGAGCTCCCGCGCCTCGGACAGATCGATGAACAGCCAGCGCGCGTCGAACTCGTAGAAGCCCGTGGCGAAGACGTTGGTCACCAGGAACGTCGACGATCGCGGCATGTAGCCTTCCGCGCCGGCGGCGGCGACGGTCACGCTGATCGCGTCGCCCGTCTTCACGCCCAGCTTCGTCGCCAGGTATCTCCCCACGGACACGCCACGATCGCCTTCCGCGGTCGTGAACTGCTTCCGTGGTCCGATGACTTTCGCCAGCATCGGCGACGTCGCCCCGCGCTCCGGCTCGATGCCCTTCAGCATCACCTCGGAGCCGGTGGTGTTGGTCTCCGTCGTCACCACGGCGTGCTGGAACAGCACCGGTGAGGCCTGTGCAACGCCGGGGATGGCTTCGAGCGTGGTCACGATCTCGTGCGGCTCGGTGATCGGCGTGCCGATGGAGTAGACGAAGACCTCCGCGTTGCCGCCCAGCAGCTTGCTCTGCAGGTCGCCGCGGTAGCCGGTCATCAACGCCATGGAGATGACCAGCGCCATCACGCCGATGACGATGCCCAGCACGGAGACCAGGCCGACCGCGGAGACGAGGCGGTCGGTGGGCCGGCGGAGATAACGCCACGCGATGCGGCGCGCGAGATTCATGCGCGCCGGATTGTATGCGGGTCGCTCTGCCCGAACAGCGCGGCCTCGAGCATCATCACCGCGCAGCGGCCCCAGATCACGGCGGCGCTCGCCGCGTCGAGGAGCAGATTGCGACGGAAGTGTTTCGCGTAATACCGCCAGATGCTGCGATGGAACGCGACCACGCGCCGCACCGGCATCTGCCTGCTGCTGCCGCCGATCCGGTGCATCACGCGCAGGGCGGGGTGATACGCCACCCCCCATCCGCCGTTGTGCGCGCGCAGGCAGAAGTCGATGTCTTCCATGTACAGGAAGAAGCGCTCGTCGAGGAGGCCGAGCTCGCGCCGGTGCAGCAGACAGGCGCCGCTGACCCAGTCCGTCTCCTGCACCGCATCGCGATCGCGATCGATGTTGAGATAGCTGCGCGTGAAACGGTTCCGCGGAAAGAAGCGCGTCAGCAGCGAATTGCGATTGAAGAGCGCCGTGGCGTAGGACGGAAACGCGCGGCTCGAGTGCTGCACGCTGCCGTCGGGGTTGAGGATGCGCGGTCCGACGATGCCGGTCCGTTCGTGGGCGTCGAGATAGTCGAGCAACGTGCCCATGCCGTCGTTCAACAGGCACGCGTCGGGATTCAGCCAGCACACGTAGCGTCCGGACGTGGCGGCGATGCCGACGTTCACCGCCGCCGCGAACCCGCGGTTCTCACCGAGCTCGATCACGCGGACGTGCGGAAAGCGCTCGCGGACGAGCGCGGCGCTGCCGTCCTTCGACGCGTTGTCGACGACGCAGACTTCGTGCTCGATCGCGGGCAGATACGCGACCAGCGAATCCAGACACGACGCGAGCAGCTCGCGGGTGTTGTAACTCACGACGATCAGGCTCAGGCGCATCAGTCGCGGACGATCCGCCCCTCCACGTCGGTGTCGATCGTTCCGGCCGCGCGCCACGCGGCTTCCACGGTCGCCCGGAAGTCGGCCTCGCGCTCGGCGTTGATCTTCGCCGGTCTGTTTGCGTCGGAGAAGAGCGTGAAGCCGTCGCCCTCCCCTTGCTCGTAGAGGAAGTCGATCGTGGCGACGCTGTACGTCGCGTTCAGGTCCAGCGGCTTGCCGCCGACGCGGACGTCTTCCGCGTTTACGACGTATGCGCCGTCGCGGGGGTGATAGGTGAACGACACGCCGGACACCTGGAGGAACCGTCCGTCGCCGGCGTCCGCGCGCGAGACGCCGTGGCGGAGCAGATCGAGGAGCTGCTGTCCCGTCGCGGTGAAGGCCACCAGCCGGTTGGTGAAGTAGAAGATCCCTTCCATGTCGTACTTCGTGATGGGACCGGGCGGGATGTTGTCGTTGATGCGGATGCTGCCGCCATTGAGGATGCCGACGTCCGTTCCCATGTGCTGGCGGGCGACGTCGGTGAGGACGTTGCCCAGTGCGGACTCGCGTCCGCGCACGACCGGCTCGACGCCCTCGAGCAGGTTCTTCGTCGTGGCGATGGTCTCGTTCCCGCCGAGCTCCTTCGACAGCTCGCCGAGCCAGTACTGCACCCGCGTATCGATGGCCTTGTCCTTCGGGATGTGCGTGTCGAGCAACACCCGCAGCGGCGTCGTGTGTACGCCCGCGTCGTCGACGGTGACGTCGTACACGACGACGCTTTTCGCGTCGGCGTCGGCCTTGGAGATCCACGTGCGATCGACGCGATCGAGCATGTAGCGGTGATCGTGGCCGCCGATCACGAGGTCGATGCCGAGGACTTTCTGCACCATGGAGAGGTCTGCAGACATGTCCTGGTGGGTGATGGCGATGACCACTCGCGCGCCGCCGGAGCGCGCGACGCGCACCGCGTCGGCCGCGGCCTCGATCACGTCCGTCGAGGCCGCGTACGACTTCTGCTGCGGGTACAGCAGTCCGATCACCGCGACCTTCGTCCCGCCGAAGTCGTACTCGCGGATGTCGGTCGTGCGCGGGAAGCGCTGGTCGCAGGCCGGATTGCACCAGCGCGTGTTTGTGCCCAGCCAGCCGAACTGCGACTCGTTCAGGCGCTGCAGGAGGATGTCCCCGGTCTTGTTGTCGAACTCGTGATTGCCGAAGCCGACCAGCAGCCGCTCATCGTCCTTGACCGCGTCGCCGTCGAGCAGGTTCATGACGTCGATCATCGGCCTGGCCTCGAGGTACTTGCTCATCACGGACGGATAGAGCAGGTCGCCGCCGTGCAGCACCAGCACGGGCGTTCCGTCGTCCTCGAGGTGGCGCCGGAGCGTGCGCACGCGCGCCAGGCCGCCGGCGTTGCCGCCTTCCAGGCCCTCGATCTTGTACACGTCGTTGATCTGCAGGATCTTGAAACGGGCAGGACGCTGCTGCGGCGTCGTGGCACACGACACGAGCAGCAGAAAAAGAACGGAGAGGACGAAGCGCCGGACCATCAGGGCACATTTTAGTGCCCCTCTTTCATCCCGAGCGTGAGTCGAGGGACCTGGGGGACGGGCGACTCGAGGACGGATCACTGCCGCCACCCAGGTCCCTCGACTCCGCTCCGCTCCGCTCGGGATGACACGCACGCAGCACGCAGCACGCAGCACTTTAGAATGTGCGCCCATGAAACGCGCCTTGCTCGTGCTCCTGCTCGCGCTGCCGCTCGCCGCGCAGATCCCGTCGCCGTCCGAGTTCCTGAAGATGAAGGTCGGCGCGGACCGCACTCTCGCCGACTACAAACAGATCCGCAGCTACTTCGACGCCCTCGACAAGGCCTCGCCGCGCATCGACCTCGAAGTCCTCGGCAAGACCACGCTCGGCGAAGAGATGTTCATGGCGGTGATCTCGTCCGAGGAGAACATCCGCAACAAGGCCCGCATCAAAGCGGACGCGAAACGGCTCGCCGATCCGCGCGGACTCTCCGACGCCGAGGCGGAGCGCATCATCCGCGACGGCAAGGCGGTGGTCCTGGTCACGTGCAACATCCACTCGACCGAGGTCGGCTCGGCGCAGATGGCCATGGAGTGGGCGCACGCGCTGGCGACAGCGAACGACCCGGAGACGAAGCAGCGCCTGGACAACGTCCTGCTCCTGCTCGTCCCGTCGCTCAATCCCGACGGCCAGACCATGGTCGTCGACTGGTACCGCAAACACGCCGGCTCGCAGTACGAGGGCGGCCGCCTTCCGTGGCTCTATCACCACTACGTCGGCCACGACAACAACCGCGACTGGTACATGCTCACCCAGCTCGAGACCCGCGCGCTGAACCGCGCCGTGTACCACGAGTGGAACCCGCAGGTGTTCGTCGACGAGCACCAGATGGGCACGGAAGGGCCGCGGATGTTCATCCCACCCTTCGCGGATCCCGTCGATCCCGACGTGCACCCGCTGATCTGGCGCGAAGTGAACATGATCGGCTCGAACATGGCCTTCCGCCTGGAGCAGCAGAACAAGAGCGGCCTGATTTACGGCTACGCGTTCGACGCCTACTGGCTCGGCGGCACGCGCAACACGGGCTGGTGGAAAAACATCACCGGCATGCTGCTGGAGATCGCGTCGGCGCGGATCGCCTCGCCGGTCTACATCGATTCGACGGAGCTGCGCGGCGGCGCGAAGGGGCTGGTCGAGTACAAGTCCACCATCAATCACCCGAACCCGTGGAAGGGCGGCTGGTGGCGCCTGCGCGACATCATGGACTACGGCCGCATCGCCTCGGACGCCCTCGTCGAGCAGGTGTCCGAACGGCGCTCGGATTTCCTGCGCAACCTGCTCGTCCGCTCGCGCGCCGCGGTCGCGGCCTTCCCCGCGAACGACGCGTTTCGCATCCCGAAGGACCAGCGCGACTGGCCGACCGCGCAGCACATGGCCTGGCTCCTGGCCGAGCACAACGTCGAGGTCCGGCAGGCCGCGAACGGCGACTACTGGATCCCACTCGCGCAGCCGTACTCGCGGTTCGTGATCGAGATGCTGGAGCCGCAGCGCTACCCCGAGGTGCGCCTGCAGCCGGGTCGGGACATCCTCCGCCCGTACGACGTCGCGACCTGGACGCTGCCGCTGCAGATGGGCGTGCGCGTGGAACGCACGACGATGCCCGCCGGCACGACGCGCGTCACCGAGATCAAGCCGGAGACGAAGGAAGTGATCGCCCGCGGCGCGAAGCTCGCGCGCAAGCCGCGCGTGGCGACGTACAAGCCGTGGCAGTCCTCGATGGACGAGGGCTGGACGCGCTGGCTGCTCGACACCTACGGCGTCGGCGCGAAGGGGCTGTCGCCGCAGGACGTGCAGAAAGGGATCACCGGCTTCGACGCGATCATCCTTCCCGACATTCCGAAGGACCTGCTCGCGAGCGGACGGCGCACCGAGGCGTCGATGCGGTACGAGGACGAGATGCCGCCGGACTACCGCGGCGCGCTGGAGAAGAGCGGCGCGGAGTCGCTGAAGAAATTCGTCCAGGATGGCGGGACGCTGATCGCCTTCGGCGGCGCATGCGACTACGTGATCGGCGAGTTCAACGTGCCGGTGCGGAACGCACTCAGCGGCGTCCGCGCGGAGGACTACTCGAACCCCGGCTCGCTGGTGCGCCTGCGCATCCGTCCCGATCACGCGGTGACGCAGGGGATGCCGTCCGAAACGGCGGCCTTCCTCGACGCGCCGATGGCCTTCGAGACGACCGTGCCCGGCCCGAGCATGCAGCGCTGGGTGCTGGCGACGTATCCCGAGGAGGAGCAGGACATCCTGCTCTCGGGCTGGATCCACGGCGCCGAGCGCCTGACCCGCAAAGCGGCAGCGGTGGCCATGACCTATGGCAAAGGCAAGATCGTGCTGTTCGGCTTCCGCCCCCAGCACCGCGGCCAGACCCACGCAACGTTCCCGCTGGTGTTCAACGCGCTGTGGTGGAGCGTATCGGGTCCTTGACGATAGTGCCAGATGGCATTACATTGAATGCCAGATGGAAGCACCTGACGACACGCCGCGAGACGTCGCGCGCTTTACGCGGTTTCTGAAGACCGGGATGCCGGGGATGCACACGTACACCGTGCTCCTCGGCCTCGACTATTTCGACCTCCCAAATGTGCGTAAGGCAGTCGAGAAGGGCTTTCCGTGGAAGGCGTTTGAACGGCTCACCACGAACTTCGGTCTGCCGGGCGACCGAGTAGCAGAGATCGCCGGCATTCCCCGCCGTACTCTCGCCCGCAGAAAAGCGGAGGGGGGACGCTTCACCGCCGATGAGTCCGACCGCCTGCTCCGTGTCGCGCGGGTGCTCGGGCAGTCGCTCCGCCTTTTCGACGGCAATCGTCAGTCCGCTGTGACGTGGTTGACATCGCTTCAGCGCGCTCTCGGAGCAGAGCCCGTCGCGCTGCTCAGCTCGGACTACGGCGCGCGCGAAGTCGAACGTGTTCTCGGCGCACTCGAGCACGGCGTTTACCTGTAGTGATTACGGCGTGGCGCCTCTCAAGGGCCGGGTGGGCCGACGAAGCGTTCAGCGGCGCCGGCGCAATGCGTTTCCCGGGGCGTTGGAACTCAGCCGGCGTGCGAATGGTCTACACCTCGCAGAGCGTGTCCCTCGCGACTCTCGAGATCTACGTTCATATGCCCAGCGGCGTCCCGATTCCCGATTACGTGGTGATCCCCTGCACTTTCGACGAGGCGCTCGTGGAGGAACTGGACGTCACATCTTTACCGGGAAACTGGTACGCGGAAGTCTCCCCGGCGGAGTTGCGCGCGGTCGGAGACCAGTGGGTGCGTGAAGGAAGCTCGCCCGTGTTGAAGGTGCCGAGTGCCGTCATCCGCGTCGAGTCGAACTACTTGCTCAACCCGGAGCATCCCAAGTTCGGCGCAGTCAAAATCGGCGATCCGGAACCCTTCCCCTTCGATCCTCGCCTCATCGCCTGATCGCGAACGCAATCGCCGCCGTGATCCCGTTTGCGACCAGCGAGACCACCGCCGCGCGGCGCCACGTCGTCAGGATGATGAACCGCCACATCACGATCTCCGCGAGCGTCACGCCGATCTCCACGAGCCACAGGCGAGCGCCGTTCGAGACGAGGGATTGCGCGATGGGCCAGGTCATGAGCTGGATCCCCAGCGCCGGGAGCCAGACGAATCGGCGCAGGATCAGCGAGGCAGCGACGGTCTCGATGACGATCGTCGCCAGGAGCGCGAGGATGAGCGCCGTCACTGCTGCGCGCGGCGTTTTTTGCGGGCGGCAGCACCGACGCCCACCGCGATCGCGATTCCGACCGGCACCATCCACACCAGTGGCGAAGTGCGTTTGCGGTGTTCGATCGCGACGTCCGCGGAGACGCTCAGCACGCAGACGGCCAGCAGCAGTGCGGCAAACAGCTTGTTCATGGGAGGCATCAGTATACTGACTGCGCTCCCGTCATGTCCGAACGCGTCCGCCGGCTGCTGCCGAACGTCGTCTACATGCTGCTCTACGCGAGCGGCATCTACGGCCTCGTGCTCTGGCCGCCGATCGAGACGGTCATGACCGCGATCGCCGAGCCGCTGCGGCGGGTGCTCGCCGGTCACATCGACAGCGTTCCGATGCTCGTGCGCTGCGTGATCGCGTTCGTCGCCGTAGATGCCCTCGCCTACTGGATCCATCGCGCCGCGCACGCGAACGCGCTCCTGTGGCGCTTCCACCGCACGCACCATGACGGGCCGGAGCTCGGCGTGCTGACCACGTTCCGCTTCAACGTCGTCGAGATCGCGTGGCGCATGGCGCTGCAGTTTCTGCCGTTGCACCTCCTCGGCATCGCCGCCGACATCCCCGCCGGCGCGATCCTCGCGCTGCTCGCCTTCAACGTCCTCGCCCACTCCGATCGCGACTGGCACTTCGGCGTCATCGGCCACGCCTTCGTCAGCCCGGCGTACCACGGCACGCATCACCGTGAGGAGCGCGCGAACTACGGCATGTACCTCGTCGTGTGGGACCGGCTCTTCGGGACCCGGAGGTGACACGCCTCCACCGCCAGCGCTCGCGCGGCGGCCAGCTCGGCTGGACCTTCGCCATCGTCGCGCTTCTCGGCACGCTCTCGTACTTTCTGCTGCGTTACGCCGAGGATTGGCTCATGAGCGTCGTGGGGACCGGATTCGGTGGAATTGCGGCGCTGCTGCTCCTGGCCGGCTTTCACCAAACGATGGCGCTCCGGACGCCGGAGACCGTCGTCGAGATCGATCGCGAGGCCATCACGCCGGGCCAACCCGTCACGCTCCGCGTCATGCAGCCCGGCAACGCGAGCTTCGAGTCGCTGCGCGTGAACCTCGTCGGCGAAGAGCAGATCCGCCAGCGGAAAACCTGGAACCGTTCCGTGTTCGAGACCTTGCACTTCTTTGATAGCGGCCGATTCGACGGAGCCCTCGATCGCACGATCGTCGTCGACGTTCCCAGGCACCTCGAGCCGACGAGCTCGGAGCTCCGTCGCCGCGTGCGCTGGACCCTCGAGGTGTGGGGCCGCGTCCGCGGGCGCGCCAACTTCCAACACGTCTACGACGTCTTCGTTCAGAAACCGTAGCGCGACGGCTCGCGGGCGATGCGCATCGCCGCGACCAGTGCGGGCACGTAGTCACGGGTCTCCCCCGGCAACTGCTCCCAGACGCGGTAGTAGTCGGCGTCCGTGCCGTTCTCGATGATCCGGCTGATGCGGTTCTCGCCGGCGTTATACGCCGCCGCCGCGAGATACCACGAGCCGAAACGGTTGTAGAGATATGACAGATACGAGAGCGCGGCGTCGGTCGACTTGTCCGGATCGAGGCGTTCGTCGACCGTCTCGTCGACCTTCAGCCCATAGCGGCGCGCGGTGTCCGGCACGAGCTGCCAGATGCCCGCGGCCTGCGCGAGCGAATGCACTTTCGGATTGAAGCCCGACTCGACCATCGCCAGGTACAGCAACTCCTCGGGCATCCCGCGACGACGCAGCTTTGCGCCGATCATCTCCTCGAACTCGCTCTTCTGCGTGAGATACGCCTTGAACTCATCGCGCTTCTCCCCGCTGAAGCGGGCGATGTGGTACTCGACGCGCGGATGGTCGAGGTCGGCGAACTTCGCGCGGTCGGCGGCAGGGGCGGGAGCGGAAGCAGGCGCGGCGGACGCGCAGCCAATGGCGGCGAACGCGAGAATGAAGACGGCTCGTTTCATCCTCGATGTGATTGAGAGCGCGATGCCAACTATTGCGGCGAGACGCCGGCGTTCCAGAGCACGAGCACGATCGCCACAACCGACGCCACCAGCGCCAGCGCTGCCAAGGTCACCGCGACCAGCGCAAGCGGCGCCGCGGGGTGCTTGGGAAGAACGGCGCGAGGGTCGTTGAAGAGCGACTGCTGCATGACCTCTTTCGCGGCGAGCACGTCCTCCATGGCCCGCTCGAAGTGGCGCTGGTAGATCGCCTTGCCGGCGTCCGAGCCTTTCTCCGCCGCCGCCGACGCCGCCGCTTTCAGCACCCCGTTCTTGATGTCGCCGCCGGCCGCCTCGTACTTTTGTGCGAGCGCCTTGAAATCGACGTCGCGGCCGAGAGGGGTCTTGCGCGGATGGATCTGCACCTGCCAGATCCGCTCGCGCTCCTCGGCGTTCGGCATCACGAAGCGCACGTGCGTGCGGATGCGGCGCTCGAAGGCCGGATCGAAGTGCGCGGCGAGGTTCGTCGCGAAGATCACCACGCCGTTGAACGCATCGAGCTCGCGGAGCAGGACGTTCACGGTGAGATTGCTCTCCCGGTCCTGCGGCAGTCCGGCGGCCATCGAGCGTCGCGTGGCGATGGCATCCGCCTCGTCGAAGAAGAGCACGGCCTGCTGCTCGGCCGCCGATCGGAACAGCGCCGCCACGTTCTTCGGCGTCTCGCCCATCCACATCGACTCGACTTCCGCGTAGTCGACGACGAGCAGTTTCATCCCCAGCGCATGGGCGATCGCCTCCGCACAGATGGTCTTGCCGGTGCCCGGAGGCCCCGCGAAATTGAATGCGAGCCCGAGCCCGGACGCGTGCCGCTCGCCGAGGCCCCAGTAGCCGAAGATGAGATTGTGGTTGCGGACCTGCGCCAGCGCCTCGTCGAGCTGCCGGCGCGTCTCCGCGGGCAGGATCACGTCCGCGAAGGTGCGCGACGGCGTCACCGTCTCCACGGGACGGCGCGAGCGTCCGGCGAAGAGGGACATGAGCGGGGGCGGCATCTCGAATTACATGGGTTGTGCCATGGGACCTATGGGACGTATGGGACCTATAGGACCTATACGACCCAGCCGTATTGCGTGTTGGATGGCATGCCGCCGGCGGCTTTGTAGGCGGCCTTGAGCTTCGTGAGGCCATCGTGCGGGAGGGCGCGCAGCTTCTCCGCGGGGTCGATGCCGTAGATGCGGGCCGAGGACAGGCCGAAGACCTTGCGCTTCACTTCGTCCGTCAGCGGCTTGAACCCGAACCTTGCGATGTACTCCTCCGGCATCTGCAGACGGCGGAAGGCCTCGATCTGCCACTGCGGCGAGCCCCACCAGATCGAGTCCGTCCCCCACAGCACGTGGTCGTCGCCGAACGCGTCCAGCATCATCCCCACGATGTACGCCGCCGCGCGCGGCTGCGCCACGGCCACCATCCCGAACGTCGTCCCGAGCTCCATGTACACGTTCGTCATCTTCGGGTTCTTCTTGCGCGCCTCGCAGAGGTCGGAGATCCACGCGACGTACTGCGTGGTCTTGAAGTCGTCCTCCGCGGCCTTGAGCAACTCGCTGAGATTGCGGAAGGCCGCGTGATAGATGAGGAAGTTCATGTCCGGGAAATCGAGCGCCGCCTTGGGCACATCGCGCGGACTGCTGTGCTCCATGTCCCAGACCGGGAGCGGCAGTCCCTTGTGCACGCAGATGGTCTTGATGCCCACCCGCCGCGAGTACTCGTAGGCCGGATAGGCGACCTTCTCGTCGTCCATCCACCATCCGCGGCCGTCCGGCGCGAGCGGCTGGCCGGGATAGCCCTTCCACGCCTCGATCTTGAGCTGCTCGACCTGGCGCTGCATCTCCTCCATGTTCTCGGTGCCGAGGTCGGGCGAGAAGAGGCCGTGTGCGAGCAGGCGGCGCGATTTCGCGAGACCGTTCACCTGCGCGCGCGTCTCCACCATGTCCGCGGGCGGCAGCACGTTCTGGTTCTCGGTGCGCGACGGCAGGCCGGTGATGACCGCGACCACCGTGTCGCTGTCGAGGAAGATCTCCTTCACGTAATTGGCGAGATAGAGATCGTCCCAGGCATGCGCGCGGTCTTTCAGCGCCTCGTTGCCCATCATCGCGCCGAAGTTGCGGTAGCGGAGCAGGGGCGGCATCTCGATGACCCGTCCCGCGGCGACGTGGTGTGTCTGGATGTCGAAGATGAACTCGTTCTTCGGCCACTTCTCCGCGCTCGCCCCCGGCTCCATCACCTCGACCGGATCGACGTCGAACGAGCGGCAGCCGAAGACGGCGTTCATGGCCAGGAACGCCGCGGCCATGCCGCCGCTCGAGGCCAGGAAGCTGCGCCGCGAGACACCGAGCTTCTTCGACGCCGCGTCGGCGATCTCGTTCAGCTTCGCTTCGACGCGTCGCTGCTCCGGCGTCTGCGGGATCGGCACGAACTCCTCGTTCGACACGATCTGCGTGGGGATGGGGAGGTATCGGCCGCGCGCGGCATCTTCATCACATTTGCGCTTCATGCGCACGAGTGTGCATGCGCGCGCGGCCGATTGGACGTCACGAAGGTATAAACGGTTCAGTCGACGCGGCGGAAGACCTCTTCGCGATAGGTCACCGCCTCGGCCCGATCGCCGCTCGCGAATTTGAACCGCAGCACCTCGCCCGAGCCGGGGATCAACTCCACGCGCGCGGAGTCGGGCTCCGTGAACGGCTCCAGCGCCCCGGCCAGCTGTCCCAGCGACGCGCGCATTGCCGGCGTGATCTCGATCGTGCCGTACAGGTCATTCGCGTATCGGCCCGCGTACGCATTCGCGTTGCGCGTGAGCGACGGCGCGCGGCCTTTCCGCTTCTCCACGTCTGCCTTGATACGCGCCAGCGACGCATCGGTCTCCGTGCGCAGCTTGGCCAGATGCGCCTCGTACGCGGCATCGACTTCAGCCTTGCCGAGGAGGACGTCGTACGCGTAGGCGGCGATGACGTCGCGGAGCTGCGCGCCGGGCGACGACGTGTTGGTCGTGATGGCCACACCGTGCTTTTGCTCCGGCAGGAACGACACGTGCGCGCGCCAGCCCTCGTAGCCGCCGAAGTGATGGAGCATCGGCGTGCCTTCGTAGTCGGAGTGATACCAGCCGAGGGCGTAGCCGGTGCGCTTGAACCGATACCAGTTCGTCGCCGGGTCGACGTTCACGTGCTGTTTCAGCGCCTCGCCGAACGCCGCCTCAGGCAGGCCACGGCGGTTCACGTTCGCCTCCAGCCAGCGCGCGAGATCGCGCGGCGTCGTCACCAGCCCGCCCGCGGCGTGCATGGTCTTGTCGTTCTTCACGAACGCGAGCGGACCGCCGACGTCGTACGGCTTCGCCACCGGCCAGCTCGCGGTCTTGCTCATGTAGGCCGTGGTCCGGGTCATCCCCAGCGGCGTGAAGATCTCCTCGGCCAGCAGGTCCTGCCACGTCTTTCCGGTCGCGCGCTCGAGAGCCAGGCCGACGGCGACGTAGCCGAGGTTGTCGTAGCCGAACTTCGGCTCGATGGTCTTGCTGCGGCCGAGGAGCTGGACGAGATCGCCGTGCTCGCCGGTGAAGGCGGTGCGCATGACGATGGCGTCGTTCGAGATGCCCGAGGTGTGCGTGAGCAGCGAGCGCAACGTGGCGTTGACCTTCGTTTCGGGCAGATAGCGCGAGATCGGAGCGTCGAGGTCGATCACGCCTCGCGCGGCCAGCTTCGCCGCCAGCAGGCCGACATACGACTTGGTCGACGAGGCGATGTAGTAGACCGTGTCCGCGTCCGCGGGCACTTTGCCGGAGACGTCACGGAAGCCGTAACCGTCCGTGAGGATGGTCTTCCCGTCCTTCACGATCGCCACGCCGAGGGACGGCACCTCGGGGAACTTCGTCATGGCGTGATGGACGAAGCGGTCGATGCGCGCCGCGTCCGGATCGGGCCGGGTCGCGCAGGAAACGGCGAGGAGCAGGACGAGTGAGAAGAGTGTGCGTTTCATGATCTCAATGTAGGCGCGCCCGCGGAGGGATGTTGGAACGTGCTTAACCTGTCATTCGGCGAAACGCGGACGCCGTCAAACCGTGCGCGCCGGCGAAGACGCGGCAGAGATGGCTCGCATCGGCAAAGCCGGCTTCGGCTGAGATCGAGGCCAGCGGCCGCGCCGTCGCGCTGAGGACGTAACGGGCGTGGCGGAGACGCAGCTCGCGCACGTATTCGCTCATCGTCATTCCCACGTGGCGGCGGAACGCGCGAGAGAGATACACGGGATGCACGCCAGCCTCGGCGGCGAGGACCTCGAAGCGCAGCGGCTCGTCGTAGCGCGCGTCGAGGACTCGCTTCACGTCCTCGAGCCATACCGGCGGCGCGACGCCATCGCCCGGGATGTTGGTCGCCAGCGCCAGCAGCGCGTTCGCGCACGACTCGACGGCGTCGCGCGAACAGCCACGCATCGCCGCCGCCAGCGCCAACGCGGCGCGCGCGGTCTCGGCATCCTCGAGCCAGCGCCAGGCGTCGAGGCGCGTGTCCCGCAGCTCGATGCTGACCGTGCGCGTGCCGCGCCGTCCGAGCCAGCGATTCTCGTGCAGCGTGCCCGCCGGTTTGACGAGCACGCTGCATGACCGGCCGCGGTGTTCTCCGGTCTCCGTCCGTTCCTCCATCTCCCCACTGATGACGGCGGTCACGTTGCTGTAGTCGTGCGCGTGGCGTCCCATCCTGCCGCCGGGGGCATAGCCCACTTCGCGCACGACGAAGCGCGGAAACTCGGCACGATGCAGCTCGGTCATGCCTGTATAGACGTCGAAAAAGGGGGTGTGGTTGACGGCACGCGTTAAAGCGCTAGCCGCTCGATCGCGTCCACGTCCGCCTGCGCCAGCTCGAAGTCGAACGCGCCGAGGTCCTCACGCATGTGGCCGGCGTCGGTGGTGCCGGTGATGGGGAGCATGCCCACCTGCAGCGCGAAGCGGAACACGATCTGCGCGGGCGTGCGCTTCACGCGCATGACGATCTCGCGAAACGTGTTGCCGCGCAGCTCGCGCAGGTTCGCGGTGAGCAGCGAAAAGCCCTGGTAGACGATCTCGTGCTCGCGGCAGAACGCGCGCACCTGGTAGTCCCAGCCCGTGGCCGCGTAGCAGCGGTTCTGCACGAACGACGGCTTCACCTTCGCCGCGGGGACGAGCTCCTCGAGCTGATCGAGGGCGACGTTGCTGATGCCGAGCGCGCGCGTCTTGCCGTCCGCGTGCAGCTCCTCCATCGCGCGCCAGGCATCCCAGTCGGCGGGACCGAGTCCGCGTCTCCGCGATGGACCGTGCAACACGTAGGAGTCGATGAAATCGGTCTGCAGGTGCTCGAGTGACTTCGCGAACGACTGCCGCACCTGCGTCGCGGTGTCCGCGTTCGGGTCGTACGGGAGCCGGTGATCCTGCCCGTCGCGGAACGTGAACTTGGTCTGGAGGAACAGCTCCTCGCGCGGGATCTTCGACGCCGCGACGGCCGCGCCGACTCCGGCCTCGTGGTAATGCTTGCGCTGGTTCGCCGTGTCGATGCCGCGGAAGCCGGCATCGAGCGCGTGTCGCACCAGGCGCTCGGTCTCATCCTCTTTCCACGCCGTTCCGTAAAGGAACCAGGGCTGCGGCTTCATGCGCGCAGCTCGAACGTGGCCACGCCGTCCGACAACTCGAAGCGGTCACCAGGCTGGAGCAGCGTCTCGGTCACACGCTGGCCGTTCAACCACGTGCCATTCGTCGAGCCGCGGTCGACGGCCACGATCCCGCTCGTGCTCGGGCCGATCCAGACGTGGCGCTTGGACACGCGCGGATCGCGGATCACGATCTGCGACGACGTGCCGTCGCGTCCGATCTGCACGCCCGCGTAGCCGATGACGAACGACTCGCCGGCCAGCGGTCCGGACGTGCAGACCAGCGCCGCATCCGGCGAGGTGGCCAGCACCGGGATCTTCATCTCGCGGGTGAGGCGTTTCACGAGCTCGGGCTCAGGCGGCGCGAAGTCCGCGGCCAGCCCCAGTCGCGCGCGCACGGCCTGAATCTGCTGCACGAGCTCCGCGCGGATGCTCTGGGCCTCGAGGTCGCTCTCCCGGCTGGAGCGCCAGGAGTGGAACGCCAGCTCGGTAGCCAGCGCGTGGAACTTGCGGCGCGCGATCCAGAGACCGAACCCGCCGCGCATGAAGGCGTTCGATGACGCGCTGATGCGCTTCATCACCGACGTCACCACGATCACGTCGTCGCGACTGAGGACGCCCTCGGCGACGACGGCGCCGAGGTGGGCGCGGATGATGTTGGCCTCGCGGCGCAGCGAGAAGATGCCGATCGTAACGACGCCGATCACCGCCGGCACCATGATGAAAAAGTACGCGGCGAAGAAGGCCAGGCCGAAGCTCGCGGAGAGGTTCCAGAGCGAGTGCAGGGTCATGGCCAGGCCGATGCCGCACAGCGGCGCGAACCACTTCAGCCAGCGCTTATCGGTCTCGCGCGACGCGCCGAAGCCGATGCCGGTCATGCACGTGAACAGCGGGTGCGCGAACGGACCCATGATGCCGCGCAGGAAGAAGACCGCCGCCGTCCCTCCCCCGCCCTGCACCGCCGCACGGCCGTAGTACTGCACGTTCTCGGTCATGGCGAAGCCGAGGCCGACCATCGTCGCGTAGACGATGCCGTCGGTGACGTTGTCGAACTCGTCGCGCTTCCAGAGGAAGAGCAGCAGCAGCGCGGCGCCCTTGGTCAGCTCCTCGACGAACGGCGCGGAGAGCACCGCGGTCAACGTCGACGCGGTGGCGGCACCGGCGATGGCCGTGAAGAGTCCTTCATTGACGACATTGAAGAGCAGCGAGAAGAACACCGCGATCGCCGCACCCCAGATGAAGGCCAGCGCGAGCAGCCACGACGGCTCGGGCTCGAACCGATCGATCCAGAGCGCGAAGGCGATGTAGAACGGCACCGGCACGCTGGCCATGAGGAAGCCAACCAGGAACCCGTGCGCGCCGAGCTCGAAGCCGATGACGGTGAGAGCGATCAGTCCGAGGACGACCGCGAGGGCGAGGACCACTCCGGCGACGATCCACGTCGAGCGTTTGGGTTTCATGGGAGTTGGGTAAGTTTAGCCTTATGGGACGCATGGGACCTAGGACCACTGAGTCTTCGAGGTGCGTTCCCTCGTGAGGCGGAACAGCTCCGGAATCTCTCTCTTCCCGAGAACGGCCTCGGCCATCATCTCCCCCACCGCGGGGCCGAGCTTGAAGCCGTGACCCGATCCGCCGCCCGCGATCCAGACGTTGCGCATCTCCGGGTGGCGGTCGAGGATCAGGTGTCCGTCGGGACTGTTCTCGTACTGGCAGACGCGCGACTCGAGCAGCGGCGCGTTGGCGAGCGCGGGGAAGCGCTCGCCGAGGAGCGCACGTGAGCGCGCGAGGGCGGCGCTCGAGGGAGTGCGATCGATCGTGGTGGGATCGACGGGCTCGCCGCGCGTGTCGTCAGCGACCTTGAATCCGCGGCCGTGCGTGTCGGGGATGCCGTAGAAGATCCGCTCGCCGAAGTCGATCCAGATCGGCATCGCCCGGAACTGCGTCGATCCCGCGGGCGTGCCGAAGAAGTGCACCTCCTGCCGCGTCGGCTCGATCGGCACGTCCGGCAGAACTTTCGACAGCCACGGTCCGCACGCGAAGACGTACACGTCGGCGCGCTTCGATTCGGCGATGGAACGATCGACCTGCTCGACGCGATACGCGCCGCCGGCGTCGACGAATGCGTCGCGCACGACGCCGCAGGCCTGGCGCGCGAGCAACGCTCCCGCGCGCGACTCCAGCCAGACCGACCGGATGCCGTCGAACGAGATCTGCGGCCAGCGTTTCTTGGCGTCGGCCAGTGGGATCTGCGTCAGCGGAAATCCCAGGTCGCGTAGGTGCGCCGCGGACGAGCGGACGTAAGCGTCGTCGCCGCGATGCATCCACAGCGTTCCCGTCTCCACGTACAGCGAGCGGCCGAGCGCGTCCCACAGCTCGTACGAGCGCCTGACCATCTCGACGTAGACCCGGTCGGCGCCGTAGACCGCGCGAATGACGCGCGTCTCGCCGCCCGAGCTCGCGCGGGAGTTGCCGGGGCCCCAGGCGTCGACCAGTGTGACGTCCGCGCCGCGGCGGCGGAGCTGCAGCGCCGTCCAGCCACCGAAGGCGCCGGCGCCGATCACCATCACGCGAAGGCGCTTGCTCGCGGCGCCGGATTTCGATGACATGGGCGCCGCGAGCATAGTCGTGATGAAGGATCGACGCGAGAGCATGGCCGTTATGGCGTGTCATCCCGAGCGAAGTCGAGGGATCCCCTGCTCGTTACCAGGCAGGAGATCCTTCGACCGTCCTTCGCTGCGCTTCGGCGGCTCAGGATGACACGCTGTTGAGACCTCTCAGAACGTCACTCTAGTGCTGACTCCGATCGTGCGCGGTTGATTGGTGAGGTACCCGACGCGGGCGCGCGTGCCGCGCTCCTGATCGAGCGCGAGAAACGCCGTCTCGTTGGTCAGATTGTTGATGAACAGGGCCATGTCCCACTGCCCGCGCAGCAGGCCGATTCGCAGGTTCACGAGGTCGTACGCCGGGAGCTCCGGATCGAACGTGAACGCGGTCTGCGTGAACGGTCCGCCGATGCCGGTCGGGCCGAACGACCCGAGGCTCACCGTGCCGAATCCCGCGGCCTGATCGCCGATCTGCGTGTAGCGCGAGCCGACGTGCTGGTAAACGCTGGTGAGGTAACCGATGTTCGTGCCGAGCGGCAGACGGAGCGTCGCCGCGGCGGCCATCTGGAACTCGGGCACGCTGGGCAGGCGGTTGCCTTCCTCGATGCCGGCCACGATGTCGCCCGCGGACGAGCGGAAGCTCGAGCTCAGCTCGGAGTTGTTGAAGCTGCCGGAGACGGCAAAGTCGAAGTTGTCGGTGACGTTGTAGTCGAACTCCGCCTCCAGCCCCGTCGTCCGCGCCTCGGGCACATTGATGATGATGCGCGACGAGCACGAGCCCGCGGTCACGGTGGCCTGCAGGTTCTCGATGTCCATCGTGTACGCGGCGGCGTTGAACGTGCCGCGTCCGCCGCCGATGGTGTGCTTCACGCCGACTTCGTAGTTCCAGAGCGTCTCGTCTTCCCACGTGGCGCGACCGCCGTACAGGACCAGATCCTGGGCCGTACAGAGCGGAACGTTCAGAGGATCGTTCAGACCGCCGAGGCGGAACCCCTTCGAGATCTGGCCGTTGATGCGCGTGGCGTCGGTGAGCTTGAAGCTGGCCATCACGCGCGGCGCGAATCCGTCCGCGCCGACCGAGCCGACGCTGTCGTTCGGGTCGGAGAAGATCCCGTCGAAGATCTGGGTGCGGTCTTCCTCGAAGTCGTACCAGCGCAGGCCGGCGGTGACGTCGAAGCGGTCGCTGACCGTCCACGTCGCCTCGCCGAACAGCGCGAGCTGCGAGTAGTCGTAGTGGAGGTCGGATTTGTACAACTCGTCGGTGAGGGCCAGTTTGCTGCCCGCGGTCTTCAGGCCGCTCAGCGGTCCGCACGGCCGGACACCGCCGACCACGCGGCAGCCCGCTTCGAAGCCGATGACCGGGAGGTTCTGCTGATAGTCGCGGGTGTTGTCCCCGTAGAACACGCCGGTCACCCAGTTGAACGCGCCGCGCTCGCCGCCGATGCGCAGCTCCTGCGTGAAGCCCTGCGCCTGGGTGGTGTCGAAGAGCGGCGCGTCGAGCGTGTAGACGCTCGCGGGCGCGCCGAACGACCCGCCGTTGATGCTGGCCGTGAGCGCGGTGGCGTCGCGGACCACGACGATGTCGCGATCGGTGTACGACGTGATCGAGGTCAGGGTCAGGTCGTTGCCGAAGTCGTAGGAGACATTCAGATCGCCGAGGAGGAAGTCGTCGGAGTAGTCCTCGTCGAGCTGCGTGAACTGGCGACGATCGCCCAGCGTCACTTTCGGTCGCGACGTCGTGAACGGGTTCGCGAGAATGTTGTACGCGTCGATGCGGTTCCAGCCGTCCATCTCGATTTGCTGATAGATCAGGCGCGGGGTGATGGAGAGGCGGTCGTTCGGCTTGAAGAGCATGGCCGCGCGCGCGCCGGCGCGGCTGCCGCTGTTCGCGTCGTCGTTGACGGAGAGGTCGGGCTGCACGGCGTCGATGAAGCCGCCGTAGCGCGTGTAATACGCGGCGATGCGGAACGCGGCGCGGTCGCCCATCGGCACGTTCACCGCGGCCTTCGCGCTGCCGCCGATGCCGCCGTCGGAGATCGAGCTGAGAGAGAGGTCCGCGACGGTCTCGCTCAGGTTCAGCTTGGGCTGATTGCTGATGTAGCGCAGCGTGCCGGAGAGCGAGCCCGATCCGAAGAGCGTGCCCTGCGGCCCGCGCAGCACTTCGACGCGGGACAGATCGAACAGGTCGACGTCGGGCGTGAACAGCGAGAGCGAGATCACGGACTCGTCGAGGTAGACGCCGACCTGCTCTTTCACGCCCGGCTGGTCGCGCACGATCTGGCCGGCGGACACGCCGCGCATCGCGACCTGCGACTGTCCGGGCCCGAGGTTCTGCACGGTGAAGCCGGCCACGTTGGCGGCGATGTCTTCGACCGTCTCCGCGCCGCGATCGCGCAGCTCCTGCTCGGTCGGCGCGGCGACGGACATCGGGACTTCCTGGACGTTCTCCTCGCGCTTGCGCGCGGTCACCACCATCTCTTCCTCGATCTTCGGTGGCGTGGGCTGATCGACCTGGGGCGGGGTCTGTTCGGGGGGTGTCTGAGCGCCTGCACACGGGACCATGAGCAGACAGAAGAGGATACCGGTGGCCAGGTTCTTCACTCGAGCCTCCTTGTTGTGTCCGCTGATTCTGGCTGAAGTGATAGCAGGAATTCAAATGTGTTTTGTTGTCGGTTGTCGGTTGTCAGTTGTCTGTGAGTCGTGGAGATGCTGCACAGATCCCGCGAGTGCGGCCCAGCGACACCCCGCAGACAACTG
>DATLOL010000175.1:0-12597 GCA_035536275.1 Thermoanaerobaculia bacterium | reverse complement strand
CTACGCGGGGAGAGGGGGCTGAGTACGGCGCGCTCGCTCCAAGGGGAGGGGGGCAGGCGCCATTAGCGCGATAATGCGGGCACTTCACCAAAAAAGAAGGGGAGTGCCCGCATGCGATTCGCGATCGCCATCGTCTCTCTTTTCCTGACCGGCTCCGCCGCCGCGCAGCATTTTCATCACCATCACGCCGAACCGTCGGAACAGGGCCAGTTCCGCCGCTCCCCGTGCCAGAAGGACTACACCAAGCCGGTCTCGAACAAAGACCTGCAGAAGGTTCCGTGGAACGTACCCGCCAAGAACCAGGCGGCGAAGGACTACTTCAACCAGGGCATGACCCTGTACTACGGCTTCAACTTCGAAGAAGCCGCGCGCGCGTTCAAGGCCGCCCTCGGAGAAGACGACAAGATGGCCATGGCCGCGTGGGGGGTCGCTCTCGCCTCCGGCCCGAACATCAACATCAATATGCAGGGCAAGTGCGCCGAGCAGGCGCTCAACTACAGCAAGCTCGCTGTCGACCTGTCGAAGACGCAGCCCGGAATCACGGACCGGGAGAAGCGGATCATCAACGCGATGGCCGCCCGCTACGCGAATGGCCTGGACAGCGTCGCCTATTCGACAGCGCTGCGCCTCCTCTGGAACGACGACGTGAAGGCTGGCAAAACCGACCCGAACCTCATCTCGCTCTTCACCGAGAGCCTGATGGATCTGCGGCCGTGGGGACTCTTCGACAACGCCCACCGTGCGGCGCTGGACACGAAACAGCTCGTCATCGCGCTGGAGGATGCGGTGAAAGCGGACAAGGCTTCCGTCGGCGCGAACCATCTCCTCATTCACGCCGTCGAAGCGGGGCCGAACCCGGGCACGGCGCAGGACGCCGCCAACCGGCTGGCGGGCCTCGTGCCGAAGTCGGGGCACCTGGTGCACATGCCGTCGCACATCCACCTGCTCACCGGCAATTTCGCGAAGGCGGTCGAGGACAACAGCGCCGCCATCGAAGTCGACTTCAAGCAGTACTCGGAAAAGTGCGCCGGGTCGTTCAACACGTACTGGGCAAACCCCGATTGTCCAGCCGTCTACTACGGTCACTACCTCGGTCATAACCACTTCTTCCGCTCCGTTGCCGCGGCGTTCGCGGGGCAGCGCGCCAACGCCCTCGTCTCCGCGCTCGCCACGCGCGAACACGTGCAGGACTTCGTCGTCAACGAGCCCGGCCTGCAGCGATACATGACCGCGCCGCTGATGATGCTGGCCGCTCATCAGCAGTGGGGCGACGTGCTCAATCAGCCCGAGCCGCCGAAAGGATGCTTCGCGCAGGACCCGTTCCCCGAGGACACGGGCTGCCACATTCTTCGCGCGACGCGCTGGTGGGCGCGGGGCATGGCCCACGCGTACACCGGTCAACGCGACCTGGCCATCGGTGACTACAAGGCCATGACCGGCGAGATGGCGAAGATCGCGCCGCCGACGCCGACAGGTTGGGGCAACAACACCGCCGCGGCGGTGCTAGCCGTGCCCTCGGAGCTCCTGCTCGCACGCATCGCCTGGGCGGCCGACAAACGCGACGAGGCCATTGAACATCTGAAGCTCGCCGTCACCCACGAGGACGCGATGGTCTACGACGAGCCGCCGCAGTGGTTCGCTCCCTCGCGCGAGGCCCTCGGCGGCGCGTATCTGCACGTCGGCCGCTTCGAGCTCGCGAAGGAGACGTTTCTCGCCGAGCTCCGGAACCATCCCGACAGCGGCCGCGCGCTGTATGGACTCTGGCGCGCTTATGTCGGACTGAAGGAAGACGACTTCGCGAAGCAGACTAAGGTCCGCTTCGACCGGGCGTGGAAGACTGCGGACTACGAGATGTCGGATCAGAAACTCTGGTGAGCCGCATCATGGCGATGATGCCGAGGAGTGGGCCGGGCGCGAGGAATGCGAAGGCCCACTCCCATCCGAAGCGCGCCACGAGCAACGGCATCATCCGGATCGAGACCGTCGTGATCAGGAACCCGATGCACGTCTGCAGCGTGAGCGCGGTGCCGATGTAGCGCGGGTCCGCGTACTCGGTGACGCACGCGGAGAACTGCGCGGAGTCCGCGACCACGGTCGCGCCCCAGATCACGGCCACGGCCAGCAGCGCGAGCGGCGCCTTGCCGTACAGGAATCCGACGACCAGGCAGCATGCGCCGCTCGCGGCCATCGCCGCTGCGGCGATCACGGGCCGCCCGACGCGGTCCGCGAGCAGTCCCGCGACCACGCATCCGATCGCGCCCGCGCCGATGACCAGGAACGACGCCACCTCCGCGAATCGCGGAGAGTCGCCGCTGGCCTCCACGCTCGCCCGGATCATCACCGGCACCCATGCCCACATCGCGTACAGCTCCCACATGTGGCCGAAGTAGCCGAAGTTCGCGAGTCGCACGCCGCGGTTGGCGAAGACGCGCGTGATCTGCGTCGGATCGAAGGGCTGATTCGGCAGCGCGTACGGCCCCTCGCCGACGAAACGGATCACGATGAGCGACGCCAGCACCGCGCCGATGGAGGCGAAGGCGGCGTTCACGCGCCACGACTCCGAGCCGAGCGCATTGACGAGATACGGCGACGCTTTCCCCAGCGTGAGCGCGCCGACGAGCACGCCGAGCGCGAACCCGCGCCCGCTCTTGAACCACGTGGCGATGATCTTCATCCCCGGCGGATAGACGCCCGCGAGGAACATCCCGGTCAACACGCGCAACGCGATGGCGACGCCAACGCTGTCGACGACCCACGCCAGCAGCACGTTCGCGATCGCGCCGAGGAGCGCGCAGAGCGCGAAGAGCGTGTGAGGACGGATGACGTCGGGAAGATTCAGCGTCGCGCTGAGGAGCGTGCCGGCGACGAACCCAAGCTGCACGGCCAGCGTGAGCCAGGAAGTCGTCGACGCGTCGAGCCGCCACTCGGCGGCGATCTGCGGCGCGACGGCCGAGACGCCGAACCACAACCCCATCGCCAGCAACTCGGCGATTGCCACCAGGGTGAGGGCCGTAAACCGGTGCACGCGCGCGACATCATAGAGACTCGCGAAGAAACCGACCGGGAGGCCTCCGGCGGCCTGCCCGGCCGGCAGCGCTCATCGAAACACGTGCGGCTGCCGAGAGCCGCGTTCAGTGGGTCAGGCGTGCGGTCTGGCTAGGCCAACCAGCGCTGCCGGCCGCGCCGGCCCGCCGGAGGCCTCTTCGTCGCCTCTCTGTGGGTCGATCGAAAGCGCCGGCTAGCCCCAACCGGACAGGCGAACCTGAACGCTGCCGCTTCTCGGGATGTGCATAGGGACGGCATTATGCATGACCGTCCTTCCGGCGCAAGGATCAGTATTGGACATTCCCCGTGCAGTAGACTCCAGCGGCGATGACCGACGATCCGCGCCGCGCGTTTCCCTCCGACTTCCTCTTCGGCGCGTCGACGTCGGCTTATCAGATCGAGGGCTCGCCGCTCGCCGACGGAGCGGGGCCGAACATCTGGCATCGCTTCAGTCACACGCCCGGCCACACCCACCTCGGCGAGACGGGCGATCTGGCCTGCGATCACTATCACCGCTGGAAGGACGACGTCGCCCTGATGCGCGAGCTAGGGCTGCAGTCGTACCGCTTCTCGGTCGCCTGGAGCCGCGTGCTGCCCGACGGCACGGGCGCGGTCAACGAGCGCGGTCTCGACTTTTACCGCCGCCTCGTCGACGAGTTGCTCGCCGCCGGGATTCAGCCCAACGTCACGCTGTACCACTGGGACCTGCCGGCCGCGCTCGACGACCGCGGCGGCTGGCTGAACCGCGACGTGAGCTGGTGGTTCGCCGACTACGCGCAGGTCGTGTTCCGCGCGCTCGACGACCGCGTCGCCACGTGGGCCACCATCAACGAGCCGTGGGTCACCAGCGACGGGGGCTACCTCCACGGCGTGCTCGCCCCCGGACACCGTAATCGTTTCGAGGCGCCAATCGCCGCGCACAACCAGCTCCGTGCAAACGCCGCGGCAATCCAGGCGTATCGCGCGTTCGGCACGAAGCCCATCGGCATCGTCGTCAACCTCGAGCCGAAGTATCCGGCCAGCGACTCGCCGGAGGACGCGGCCGCGCTCAAGCGTGCCGACGCGTACATGAACCGGCAGTACCTCGATCCGATCTTCTTCGGCCACTATCCGCCGGAGATGCTGGAGATGTTCGGCGAGGCCTGGCCGAATTTCTGGGACGCCTCCGATCTCCGCATCCCCATCGACTTCCTCGGGATCAACTACTACAAGCGCGGCATCACGAAGGACGACCCGGCCGTGCCGGTCGAGCGCGCGAGCCGCGTCGACAATCCCCACGCCACGGTCACCACGTTGAACTGGGAAGTGTTCCCGCCCGGTCTGACGGACATCCTGCTGTGGGTGACCGAGCGCTACGGACGCATGCCGCTGTACGTGATGGAGAACGGCGCCGCGTTCTACGACCCTCCGGTCGCGTTCAACGGACGGGTCGAGGATCCGCTGCGCGTCGACTACCTCCGCGATCACCTCAATGCCGTGCTCGACGCGATGGATCGCGGCGTCGACATACGCGGCTACTTCGTCTGGTCGCTGTTCGACAACTTCGAATGGAGCGCGGGCTACACGCAGCGCTTCGGCATCGTGCACGTCAACTACGAGAACCAGCACCGCACGATCAAGGAGAGCGGGAAGTGGTACGCGGACGTCATTCGACGTCGATCAGTCGAGCGCCGTCCTCCCGCACCGTGACGCGCACCTCGAGGTGCGAATCCTCGAACTCCTCGAACTCGCGCTTCGGCCACTCGATCAGCTTCACGCCCGGGCCGCCGAGCATCTCCGGGATCCCGATCTCCAGCCACTCGCGCCGGTTCCCGGAGAGGCGATAGCCGTCGATGTGGATGATGGGCGGACTGTTGCGGCGCGGGTATTCGTGCACGATCGCGAACGTTGGCGACGCCACGTCGAGCGGATTCGCGCCCAGCTCCGCGGCAATGGCGCGCGCGAGAAACGTCTTGCCGGCGCCGAGATCGCCGATGAGATGCACGGTCGCGTCGGGATCGAGCGTGCGCGCGATCTCGCGCCCCGCGTGCTCGGTCTCCTCTTCCGTGACGCAGACGTAGCTCACGCGCGCACCCGCTGGATCGCGAGCGGCACCGCGTCGGCGACGTCCATCGCGGCGAGACCGATGTCGCCGAGGCGCTCGGCGACGATGTCGCCGGCGAGGCCGTGCAGATACACGCCGGCGCACGCGGCATCGAGCGGGTCGGCGTCGCGCGCGAGCAGCGCCGCGATGATGCCGGCCAGCACATCGCCCATGCCGCCCGAGGCCATGCCGGGGTTGCCGGTGGGATTGACGTAGACGTGGCCGTCCGGCTCGGCGACGAGCGTCTGATGACCTTTCAGCACGACCACGCAGCGGGTGACGCGCGCGGCCTCGCGCGCCGCGGCGATGCGATCGGCGTTGACCGTTTGCGGGTCGCTGTCCAGGAGTCGCGCCAGCTCGCCGGGATGTGGCGTGATGACGCGAGGGAGTCCCCGCGGGTTCAGGCCCTTCGCGCGTGAGGCGAATGCGTTCAGCCCCGAGGCGTCGATGACGAGTGGGAGCTCGATCGCGTCGACGATGGACCGCGTCTGCGCGTATGCGTCTTCGTCGTCGCGAAGTCCCGGGCCGACCAGCGCCGCCGTCTTGGCGCGGAGAAACTCTCGCACGTCGTCGCCGCTGTACGTCATCGACTCGACCGAGCCGGCGTGCACGAGCTTCGCGGTCTCGGGGTCGGTCATCACGCTGACGAGGCCCGCGCCGGTGCGAATCGCGCCGCGCGCGCACATCACCGCCGCGCCGCTGCGTCCCGGCGATCCCGCGATCACGCCGACGTGGCCGTACGTGCCTTTGTGCGTAGCGGCGAGACGCGGCTCGACGAGGGGCAGCACGTCTTTCGGCGTGATCAGCGCCAGCGTTACCGCCTCGTCCTCGATGGCCCTCTCGGGGATGGTGATGTCGGCGACGATCACCTCGCCGCAGTAGAGCGCCGCGGGCTCGAAGACGTGACAGAGCTTCGGCGCCGCGAACGTCACCGTGACCTCGGCCTGCGCG
Source organism: Thermoanaerobaculia bacterium (assembly GCA_035536275.1). Lineage (GTDB taxonomy): Bacteria > Acidobacteriota > Thermoanaerobaculia > Gp7-AA8 > Gp7-AA8 > QHVT01. The sequence goes on along the minus strand of DATLOL010000175.1, from coordinate 6,518 downwards.
CACGGATCGAACGGCTGCGCCGAGGACGCGTTTGCGCCGCTCGGGAGATCGACGGCGAGCACGGGGATGCGCAGTTCCGCGAGTCCGCGAATCACATCCGCCTGGATGCCACCCGGCGCTCGATTGAGGCCGGTGCCGAAGATCGCGTCGACGAGCAGGTCCGCGTCAGCCGCGTGCGCGAGGGCGGTCTCGACGTCGTCCGCATCGCGCACGTCATAGATCGGGATGCCCAGGCGCTCGCAGACGTCGAGGTTCGTGCGGGAGTCTCCGCAGATCGAGCCGCGCTCGCCGACGACGATGAGCACCGGCACGACGCCGCGATTCTCGAGATGGCGCGCGACCGCGAATCCGTCGCCGCCGTTCGCGCCGGTGCCGCAGAGGATGGCCACGCGCTCGCTGTCGGCGTAGCGCTCGAAGATCGCGTCGACGACGGCCGCCGCGGCGTTCTCCATCAGGACGATCGAGGGGACGCCGAATCGTTCCGTGGTCCGGCGGTCGATGTTGCGCATCTGTTCGGCGTTCAGAATCTTCATGGCTGCCAGTCCGTCGCGCGAGCATATCGCTCCAGGTCCTCGGCCGTGTCGATGTCCCACCGCTCCGGCAGCAGCGCGCACGTGCGCTGCGTTTCGAAGATCCGGTTCACGGTCTCACTCAGCACTGTTGCCGTGCCCCACGCGATCCCCTGAAACACCTCCGGCTCGAACGACATCGCCCGGCAGCCGAAGAGGTAGTAGCCGCCGTCGCCGGCGGGACCGACGACATACTCGCAGGAGTCGAGCAGTGAGAAGGCATGGTCGATGAGCTCGCGCGGCAGAAGCGGATCGTCGGCGCCGATGACGATGATCTTTTCGGTGCGATGGAAGAAGAATCGCTCCGAGAAGGCCATGGCCAGACGCTCGCCGAGGGTGACGCCGGTCTGCATGGCCGCGGAGTGTTGGCCGAACGCGCGGCGAATGAGGGCGCCGTTCGCCGCGGGCGTCGGAGGCCAGAGGAACTCGATCTCGGTCTCGGGCGTGGACGCGCCGATCGATCCGAGGAGATCGCGGAGCATGGCTTCGTAGATGGCGAGCGCGCGGGCGTTGCCGAGCGTCGCGGCGATACGCGTCTTGACCTTCCCCAGCTCCGGCAGCCGCGCGAAGACGAGGAGCCGCTGCGGCGGCGGGGGGACGGTTTCAAACACCTTTGGAGTTTATCCCGCGGGATAAACTCGGAAGCGATGCGTATCGCCCTGCTCACCGACTTCGGCACGCGCGATCCGTACGTCGCGGCGATGAAGGGCGTGCTCGCCGCGCGCACGAACGCGCCGGTGCACGACCTCTCTCACGAGCTGGCGCCGTTCGACGTCCTCGGCGCGGCGTGGTTCCTCGCCACCGTCGTCAGGTACTGGCCGGCGAAGACGATTTTCCTGTGCGTCGTCGATCCGGGAGTGGGAACGGCACGCAACATCATCGCGGTGGCCAGCGAGGGCCGCGTGTTCCTCGCGCCCGACAACGGCCTGTTGACGTTCGTCGATGGCGAGGCCTGGGCGGTGACGAACGAGTCGTTCTTTCTGCCCAACGGGAGCAACACGTTTCACGGGCGCGACCGATTTGCACCCGTGGCCGCCGCAATCGCGAACGGCACGCCGCTATCGGAGCTTGGCCCGCCGCTCGAGTCGTACGCGCGCCTGCGTTACGAACGCCCGTCGTACGGCGACGTCGTGCGCGGGACGATCGTGGCGGTGGATCGCTTCGGCAACGCGATCACGGACGTCGAGCGCGCGAAGATCCCGTTCGCGCCGTTCGCGTTGCGGGTCCGCGAGCACACCATCGACCGCATCGAGGAGAACTACGGCAGCGCGGCGCCGGGCGCGTTTCTGATCGTCGGATCGACGGGATGCGTCGAGATCTCGGTGGCGAATGCGAGTGCCGCGGAACGGCTGCAGTTGCGCCGTCTCGAACGCGTTGAGCTGACGCCCGTATAATCGAACCGGTTCATGGCCACACCGCGAGACCGCCGCCGCAGCGAGCGCACCCCCACGGCATCGATTCCGGTGCAGCTCTCCGACGTGAACGGCGAGCTGATCGACCTCAGTCTCACCGGAGCCGCGGTCGTGCACCGCTCGCCGGTGAAGCCCGGCACCGCGGCGACACTCATCTTCCCCAGCTACGGCGGCATCTACATCCCGTGCGAGGTGCTGCGCTCGATCGTGCAGGTCCGCCGCAGCGAGACCGGCCCCGAGTACGTGTTCCGCTCAGCCATCGCCTTCGCACCCCTCGCCGCCGAGCAGGAGCAACCGCTCCGTGAGTTCCTCACCATCCAGATCGAACGGCTGGAAGAAGCCCGCCGCGTCGCGGCTTCTGAGGACGTATGAGAAAGAAGGTGGACCAGAGTGTCACCCCGAGCGAAGTCGAGGGGCCCCCTGCAGCGCACGAGGCGGGGGATGCCTCGACTTCGCTCGGCATGACACTCAGGCCAGCCGACTTTCGCGCTAAGTAGCGCCGGCGTCTCGCCGGCCGGATCGCCGCCGTCCCGGCGGCTCCTATGCGTGCCGGCCAGAGGCCGGCGTTACTTCGTTCCTGAATACTCGCTGAAGATTGCCAGCTCGACTCTTCGCTGCACGTCTTCGAAGCCGGCCTCCGCGAGTGCTTCCAGGATCACGTTCGGGCGGACGCAGTCGCGGGTCGTTTCCCAGTAGTAGCGGAACAGCTCCGCCGCTTTGCGGCTGCGGGTCTTGAGGCCGATCACGGCCGGCGCGAAGCGGCCCATGTAGACGCCGAGCGCCGCCCGGGCCATACGCGACTCCGGTGCGGTGATCTCCATGATCAGGAGCTTGCCGCCCGGCTTCAGGACGCGGTGGCATTCGCGGAACACCGTCGGCAGATCGGCGAAGTGGCGCAGCGCGAATCCGATGCTGATGCGATCGACGCTCGCGTCGCGCAGCGCGAGCGACTCGGCCGGACATTGCACTTTCGGCGACGACGTGCGGTTCGAGCGAAGCATCCCGAGGCTGGCGTCGAGTCCCACGACGTGCGCCGAGAGGCCGATGGCGGCGCGCGCGACGACGCCCGTGCCGGTCGCGAGGTCGAGCAGCTTCATCCCCGGCGCGAGGCCCACGCGCTTGAGCGCTTCACGGCGATACCAGTTGCCGGATCCGAACGACAGGAACCAGTTCGCCCAGTCGTACCAGGGAGCGGTCTCGTCGAAGATCTTGCGGACGTACTCTTCGCGCCGCGCGGGATCGTCGTAGTACTCGGTGAGTGGGGGGTGAGGGGCGAGTTGTGTCAATGAGTCTTCTTTCCCGGCTCGCGGCGCCACTGTTGTGCGATCGGCATGTCCCGGCCGCTGCCGAACGCCTTGCTCGACACGCGAATGGTCGGCGCGGCCTGCCGTCGCTTGAACTCCGCGGTATCCACCATCTTCAGGACCCGCGCCACCAGGTCACGGTCGAAGCCGCGCGCCGCGATCGCATCGGTTTCCAGCCATTCCTCGATGTAGAGCTTGAGGATTCCGTCGAGCACGTCGTAGGGCGGGAGCGTGTCCTGGTCCGTCTGGTTCGGACGGAGCTCCGCCGACGGCGCCTTGGTCATGGTCGACTCCGGGATCAGCACCCCGTTGCGGTTGATCCAGCGCGCGACGCGATACACCGACGTCTTGTACACATCCCCCAGCATAGACAGGCCGCCGGCCATGTCGCCATAGAGCGTGCAGTAGCCGACCGCCATCTCCGACTTGTTGCCGGTCGACAGCACCATTGCGCCGAGGCGGTTGGACCAGGCCATGAGGATGTTGCCGCGGATGCGGGCCTGGATGTTCTCGTTGGTCGTGTCGAATTTGTGCTCGCCGAACAGTGCGTCGATGGCAGTCTCGTACGGCGCGTAGATCGGCTGGATCGGCACGAGGTGAAAGTGGATGCCGAGGTTCGCAGCGACCGTGCGGGCGTCGTCGATGGAGTGCTGCGACGAGAACTGCGACGGCATCGCAATGCCCGTCACCCGATCCCCTCCCAGCGCCTCGGCCGCAATCGCGGCGGTCAGTGCCGAGTCGATCCCCCCGGACAGGCCGATGACGACGTCCTTGAACCCGCACTTGCGGATGTAGTCGCGCAGACCGAGGATGAGGCCGCGGCCGATCTCCTCCTCTTCGCCGAGGGCCAGCACCATCTCGCAGGGCGACCCGGTGAGGTGCACGAGCGACGAGTGCTCCTCGAATGCGGGCGCGCAGAAGATCGTCTTGCCGGTCGCGTCGAACACGACCGACGAGCCGTCGAAGAGGAGCTCGTCGTTGCCGCCGATCTGGTTCACGTATACGAGCGGGATGCCGTAGCGTTTGGCGATGTCGGAGAAGATATCCCATCGCGCGCGGCGCTTGCCGGCGTTGAACGGCGAGGCGGAGATGTTGAGCAGCACCTCCGCGCCCTGGCGGGCGAGGTCGTCGACGGGGTTGCTGCAGTACAGCTTCTGGCCGAAGACCTCGTCGTCGAACCAGAAGTCCTCGCAGATCGACACGCCCACGCGCTTGCCGGCGATCTCCACGATGTGCACTTCCTCGCCGGGCTCGAAGTAGCGCAGCTCGTCGAAGACGTCGTACGTCGGCAGGAGCATCTTTTTCTGCTCCAGCAGGATCTGCCCGTTGCGCGCGACGATGGCCGCGTTGTGCAGCGGCTTGCCGCACCAGTGCGGGTTGCGGACGGGGCAGCCGAAGATCAGGGTCGTGTCGCCGGTCATCTTCGCGAGCGCGTCGCGCACTTCCAGCGCCCGCTCGATGAAGTGCGGGCGGTCGAGGAGGTCGCGCGGCGGATAGCCGGTGACCGCGAGCTCGGGGACGAGCACGACGTCGGCGCCAGCGCGGACGCCTTCGTCGTAGGCGCGACGAATGAGCTCGGCATTCGCGGTGAGCGCGCCGACCGTGGAATTGATCTGTCCGATGAACACTCTCATTTGAAATTGCAACAAAGTGTGACAGCGGACAAACCTTCATCCGGCCTGCACGTCTCTAACGATTGAATCACATCTTGCGAAGGGGAAACTCCCATGACGCTGCGCCGCCTAGTATTGATCCTGGCCGCGATCTCGACGCTCACCCTCACAGCCCAGGAAGCAAAGCCGCGGCCCGTTTTCAAGGCGGTGCGCGCGCAGCAGGCCCCCGCGGTCGACGGCGACCTTTCCGACGCCGTCTGGCAGAACGCGCCGGAGATGACCGGGTTCACCCAGCGCGATCCGAACGAGGGCCAGCCCGCGGTGGGGCAGACGCGGATCAAAGCGGCGTACACCAACGAGGCGATCTACTTCGCCGCGGTGATGGAAGACAGCGAGCCGGCGCGCCCCCTGCTGGCGCGCCGCGACTCCGATCTCAACAACGGCGACTACATCCGCATCAGCATCGACTCCCAGCTCGACCGTCTGAACGGCGCGGCGTTCGTGGTGAATGCCTCGAACGTGCAGATGGACATGATTCTCTACAACGACATCTACGACGACAACACCTGGGATGCCGTGTGGGACTCGGCCGCGAAGATCACGCCGAAGGGGTGGGTGGCCGAGGTGCGAGTCCCGTTCTCGCAGCTCCGCTTTCAGGACAAGCCGGTCCACACGTGGGGGATCAACGTGAGCCGGTGGAACGCGCGCACGCGTGAGAGCACGCGGCTCGTGCATTCTCCGAAGGCGGAGTCGGTGTTCGTCTCCCGCTTCGGCGATCTCGAAGGGATCGAGGGCATCAAGCCGAAGCGCGCCTTCGAGGTGATGCCCTACGGCGTCGCGCGAACGGACCTGCACAGCCGCGCGGACAATCCGTTCATCCAGTCGACCTCGCACCGGATGGACGCCGGCGTCGACGTGAAGTACGGCCTCACCAACACGCTCACTCTCACCGGCACGATCAATCCCGACTTCGGGCAGGTGGAGGCGGATCCGTCGCAGGTGAATCTCACCGGCGCCGAAACGCTCTTCGGCGAGCGCCGCACGTTCTTCATCGAGGGGCTCGATCTCTTTCAGTACAACCTGTCGTGGGGCGACTGGCAGTTCGGGAACGAGCAGCTGTTCTACACGAGACGTATCGGCCGAACCCCGCAGCTGGATTTTCCCGACAGCGCGCTCGAGACGAGCACGACGGACCTCACGCGTCTTCTCGGCGCGGGCAAGCTCTCCGGACGCACCGGCAATTGGCGGGTCGGCCTCCTGAGCGCCACGACCGCGGAGGAGACTGGCCGCTACTCGCACCCCGCCGGTGTCTCCCGACAGGTGCTCGAGCCGCTCACACACTACGGCGTCGTTCGGCTCGGCCGCGACTTCGACGGCGGCGACGGCCAGCTCGGCGTCATCGGCACGGCGACGAATCGGCGGCTGGAGCGGGCGTCGATCGACGTCCTGCATGCCTCGGCGCTCGCCGGCGGTCTCGAGGGGCGTCGCCGCTTTGGAGGCGGGAAGTACGGCATCGCCGGTTACGTCTTCGGGAGCAGAGTCGCCGGCTCGCCGGCGGCGATCGCTCGCACGCAGACCAGCTTCCACCACCTCTTCCAGCGCGACCCGGCGCGGCTCGGC
>DATLOL010000174.1:0-22881 GCA_035536275.1 Thermoanaerobaculia bacterium | reverse complement strand
CGCCGGGCGAAGAACGTCATCCTGTTCATCGATGAATTGCACACGCTGGTTGGAGCGGGCGGCGCTGAAGGCGCCATCGACGCTTCCAACGTGCTCAAGCCGGCGCTCTCGCGCGGCGAGATTCAGTGCATCGGCGCGACCACCTTCGATGAATATCGAAAGTACATCGAGAAGGATGCGGCACTGGCCCGCCGCTTCCAGCCGATCACCGTCGATCAGCCGACCAAGGCCGATGCCGTCAAGATCCTCATCGGCCTGCGCGAGCGCTATGAGGACCACCACCGCGTCAAGATCACCGACGACGCCCTCCAGGCCGCGGTTGACATGAGCGACCGCTACATCACCGGCCGTGCCCTGCCGGACAAGGCCATCGACGTGCTGGACGAGGCGGGGGCACGCGCGAGGATGCTTCGTCCCGGTGTCATCCCGAGCGCAGTCGAGGGATCCCCTGCGGCGCACGAAGAGGGGGGCCCCTCGACTGCGCTCGGGGTGACACAGAGCATCATCGACATTCACGAGGTCGAGACGGTCGTCGCGAAGATGGCAAAGATCCCGCCGCGCACGATCGCCGTCTCCGAAAAAGACCGCCTCCAGCGTCTGGACGAGGATCTGCGCCGCGTCATCTACGGGCAGGATCACGCCATCAGACAGATCGTCGCGGCGATCAAGCTCTCCCGCTCCGGCCTCGGCAACGCCGACAAGCCGATCGGATCGTTCCTGTTCAGCGGCCCGACCGGCGTCGGCAAGACCGAGCTCGCGAAGCAGCTCGCCCACTCCCTCGGCGTGGAGTTCATCCGCTTCGACATGAGCGAGTACATGGAGCCGCACACGGTGTCGCGCCTCATCGGCGCCCCCCCCGGCTACGTCGGCTTCGATCAGGGCGGCCTGCTCACCGACGCGATTCAGAAAACGCCGTACGCGGTGCTCGTCCTGGACGAGATCGAGAAGGCCCATCCGAATCTCTTCTCGATCCTGCTGCAGGTGATGGATCACGCCACGCTCACCGACAACAACGGCAAGAAGGCCGACTTTCGCAACGTGATCATGATCATGACCACGAACGCGGGCGGGCGGGAGATGACCGACGCGGCCATGGGTTTCATGCAGAACGCGGCCTCGGGACACGCGCGCGGCGCGATCGAGCGCACGTTCGCGCCGGAGTTCCGCAACCGCCTGGACGCCTGGATCGCCTTCGAGCCGCTCGGCTTCGACACCATTCAGCAGGTGGTCGACAAGTTCATGGCCGAGCTGCAGAAACAGCTCGCCGCGAAGAACGTCACGCTGGAGATGCGCGACGCCGGCCGCGCATGGCTGGCCAAGCACGGCTACGACAAGGCTTTCGGAGCGCGGCCGATGGCCCGCCTGATCTCGCAGAAGATCAAGGAGCCGCTCGTCGATGCGATCCTGTTCGGCAAGCTGGCCGAGGGAGGAAACGTGATCGTGGACGCCGAGGGCGACGAGTTGAAGCTCGTGTACTGACGTGTCCACCTTCCCCGATCCGCGCTACGCTCGCAGCGACGTCGTCGCGATGGGCGAGGATCTGCGCGTGGAGACGCTGCGCGAGGCCTATCGCAAGGGGATCTTTCCCTGGCCGCACGATGAGTTGCCGCTGCCTTGGTTCTCGCCGCGGCGGAGGGCGGTGATCTTCTTCGACGAGCTCCACGTCGGGCGCACCCTGCGCAAGGCGCAGAAGCGCGCGCCGTACACGTTCACGATCGATCGCGATTTCCGGTCGGTGATTCGCGCGTGTTCGGAGAGCGAGCGCCCCGATCAGGACGGAACATGGATCGAGCCGAAGATGGTCGCCGCGTACACGAACCTGCACGAGGCGGGCGACGCGCACAGCGTCGAGGCGTGGGAGGACGGTGTTCTCGTGGGCGGTCTGTACGGGGTCGATGCCGGAGGCGTGTTCACCGGCGAGTCGATGTTCTACCGCCGGCCCGACGCATCGAAGCTGGCGCTGCTCTTCCTCGTAGAACATCTGCGCGAGCGCGGCGCGACGTTCGTCGACTGCCAGGTCACGACACCGCACATGACCGCCCTCGGCGCACGCGAGATCGCGCGGGGGAAGTATCTCGATCTGCTCGCGGACGCGCAGTCGCGCGGCGTCAGCCTGTTCTAGGAACGCTGCCGTCTCGCCGGCGCTCCACGGCTAAAACCCGCGCGCGCCGGGGAGCATGCCGAGGGGACGGTCCTTCAGGCGGTCGGCGTACTCGCCGTGGCCGGCTTCGAGGAGCAGCGTCAACTCCAGCAGGCGCGCCAGGCGGTCGATCCAGCAGCGCGCGTCGTGCTCGTCGAGCGACGCGAACGTGTACGCCAGCGCGTCCGCCTCGCGGGGGAACTGCTTGCGCACGCGCGAGAGCAGCAGCTCCTGCGTGCCGTCCCTGTGCATCACCCGCAGCGCGTCGAGGACGAGGATGTTCGTCGTTCCTTCCCAGATCGGCAGCACCTGCGCGTCGCGGAGCAGGCGCGGCATCGGGCTCTCCTCGATGTACCCGTTCCCGCCGATCAGCTCCATCGCCTCGGACACGCACGGCACGGCCAGCTTTCCGGTCACGGCCTTCACGATTGGCGTGAGGATGCGCAGCTCTTTGGCGGCGTCGGCGTCGCCGGCGTCGGCGCGCACCATCGCATCGACAGCCTCGAACGTGAGCAACATCGCTCCGACGTGCTCGGCCTCGATGTCGAAGAAGGTCTCCTGGGCCAGAGGGAACTCGATGATCGGGCGTCCGAACGCGTGGCGGCGCTCGATGTAGTGCCGCGCCTCCATCACCGCGCGCGAGATCAGGGCCACCGAGGCGACGGCGTTGTACAGGCGCGAGAGGTTGAGCATGTCGGTCATGGCCGCGAAGTCGCCGACTTCCTCCGCGCGCGCGTTGGTCAGCGTCACCTCGCCGGTGGCCATGGAGCGGACGCCGAGCTTCGGCTTGAGACGCTCGATCACCACGCCCGGGTTGTCCTCGGTCTCCAGCAGGAACGTGCGCAGACCTTTCGTCCCCTCGCCGTTCACGCGCGCGGTGACGAGCACCGCCTGCGCGTCGACGTTCGAGCAGAACCACTTGTGACCGGAGAGCCGCCAGGTGCCGTCCGGGTCTTTCTTCGCGACGGTCTGATTGGCGCCGACGTCGGAGCCGCCGGAGCGCTCGGTGAGGAACATGCCGCCCGTCCAAAGCGTGCCCGGTTCGGTGGACGTGAGATGCGGGACGACGCGCATGACCTGCTCCTGCGTGCCGTGCCGGGTGAGCACGCGCGCGACGCCGTCGGTCATGCAGACCGGGCAGAACAGCCCGCACTCGGCCATCGCGAACATGTAGCCGAGGGCGAAGCCGATGAAGGGGGCCTCGCGGGAGTGCTCGTGGGTCGAGTACTTCATCGCGATCATGCCGGAGCCGTAGGCGATGCGCTCCATCTCGCGATACGACGCGTGGTACTCGACGCGGCTGACGCGGTTGCCGCGGGCGTCGTGGGTGATGAGGCGGGGCTGTTCGCGGTCGGCGACGGCGGCGAGCGGCGCGACGATCGTCGCGGCCTGCTCGCCCATCGCTGAGAGTTGCGGCTCAGCCCACGCAAACGCGCCGTCGGAAAGCTTCCGGCGGCAGAGCGCTCGAAAGTCGGGACAGGCGTCCCAGTAGTTTTCCGACGGCGGGTCGGGAATCAACTGCTGTTCGGACATGACGCCTGCGCGTCAGAGGCTGCGCTTTTTGCCGCGGATGTTGCGCCGGCTGCCTTTGGCCTTGCCGCCGCCCGGAGCCGCGCCGCCGCCACCCCAGCCGCCACCGCCGCTGAAGTCGTCGTAGCCGCCGCCACCGCCGCCGCCGAAGCCGCCACCACCACCACCGGCGTAGTCGCCGCCGCCGCCGCGACCACCGCCGCCGCCGAAGCCTCCGCGGCCACCGCCGCCGAAGCCACGGCCGCCACCGCCACCGGGTGCGCCGCGCGGACGATCCTCGGCCGCATTCACGCGCAGCGCGCGTCCGCCGAGCTGGTAGCCGTTGAACTTCTCGATGGCCTTGGCCGCATCCTCATCGTTCGCGAACTCGACGAAGGCGAATCCACGGGGCCGGCCTGTTTCGCGGTCGGTCGGAAGAAAGACGTCGCGAATCTCTCCGACCTGTGCGAACAAATTCTGGACTTCTTCGCGCCTGGTGTTGTAGTCCAGGTTGCCGACAAATACTTTCGAACCCATCCAACAATCTCCAATCAGTTTCTGCCCGGAACTTCGACCAGGCCAGCGTAGGCTATCACGGTCCGATTCCCTTCAAGGTCCGGTCCAAGTCACAGCTCCACCTGGGCCCCCAGTTCGATGACCTGATTCGGCGGAAGGCTGAAGTAGCCGACCGCGCTCGACGAGTTGCGCATCATCCACGCGAACAGGTGCTCCCGCCAGATGGCCATGCCCGGCTGCCGCGTGGGGATGAGCGTCTCCCGCCCGAGGAAATAGCTGGTGGTCATGGGGTTGAAGGAGACGTTCTGCGTGCCCACGTGGGTGAGCGCCTCCGGGATGTCCGGATCTTCCATGAACCCGAAGTGAATGGTCAGGCGGAAGACGCCGTGACCGAGCTCCTGCCACTCGAAGCGCTCCTTCTTCTCGAGATGCGGGCGGTCCTCGATCTCGACCGTGAGCAGCACCACGATCTTGTGCACGACCTTGTTGTGCTTGATGTTGTGCAGCAGCGTGGTCGGGACACCGCCCGCGTTCCGGGACATGAAGATGGCCGTGCCGGGCACGCGCGGAATCCGGTTTCCGCTGATCTGCATCATGAAGTCGTCGAGGGTCATCGCCTCCTCGGCGAGCCTGCCGGTGAGGATGCTCCGGCCGAGGCGCCAGGTGGACATGAACGTGAACACGACCAGGGCCGCCACGAGGGGGAACCAGCCTCCGTCCCACACCTTGACGACGTTCGCGCCGAAGAACGAGAGATCGAAGCAGAGGAAGAAGAGCGCAAAGGCGATCGAGGCGATGAGCGGCCAGCCCCAGCGGTCCTTCGCATAGACGGCGATGTGGGTGGTGGTGATGCCCATCGTCGCGGTGACGGCCACGCCGTACGCGGCGGCCAGCTCGCCGGAGCGCTGGAACGCGATCACCAGGCCGATGGCGGCCAGCATCAGCAGCCAGTTCACCGACGGGATGTAGATCTGTCCGATCTCGCGCGCCGAGGTGTGGCGGATCCGAATGCGCGGCAGATAGCCGAGCTGCACGGCCTGACGCGTCAACGAGAAGGCGCCGGAGATGACCGCCTGCGACGCAATGCAGGCAGCGGTGGTGGACAGGATCACCAGCGGAATCAGCATCGCCTTCGGCGCCATCAGGAAGAACGGGTTCTTCACCGACTCTGGCGAGTGCAGCAGGAACGCACCCTGTCCGAAGTAGTTCAGCAGCAGCGCCGGGAAGACGAAGCTGAACCACACGCGCCGGATGGGCCTGAGGCCGAAGTGGCCCATGTCGGCGTACAACGCCTCGCCTCCGGTGATCACCAGGAACACCGACCCCAGGACCAGGAAGCCCGCGAGCTTGTTCCGGACGAAGAAATCGATGGCGTGCATGGGGTTGACGGCCCAGAGCACGGCCGGCTCCTTCACGATGTGCATCACGCCGAGGATTGCGATGGTGAGGAACCAGAGGACCATGATCGGCCCGAAGACCGTGCCCACTTTGGCCGTGCCGTACTTCTGCACGGCGAACAGGCCGATGATGATGGCGATGGTGATCGGCACGACCCAGTCGCTGAAGACGGGCGTGATGATCTCCATCCCCTCGACGGCGGAGAGCACGGAGATGGCCGGCGTGATCATGCCGTCGCCATAGATCAGGGCGGCGCCGAAGAGTCCGAGCGTGAGCAGCACGACCCGCCGTTTCGACGGCGTGCCCTTCGGGCGCACCAGCGACATGAGGGCGATGATTCCGCCTTCGCCGCGGTTGTCGGCGCGCATGACGAAGATCAGGTACTCCACCGAGATGATCAGAACGAGCGACCAGAAGATGAGCGAGAGCACGCCGAGGATGTTGTCCGGTGAAGGCGCGAGATGGTGCTCGGGCGCGAAGCACTCCCGGAACGCGTAGAGGGGGCTCGTGCCGATGTCGCCGTAGACGACCCCCAGCGTCGCCAACGACAAGGTGAAGAGGTAGCGCTTGCTGTGCTGCTGCTCTGACGGCTCCATCGGGTCCGAGCCCCGGAAGGTAGCACAAGCCGGGCCCGGTTTGGGGGGCTCCCTTGGTCCGGGATTGGCGTACGATTACCACATGACCGTCGACATCAGAGCGTTCACGGCGGACGAGCTTCTCCGGATGCCGGATGATGGCTGGCGCTACGAGCTGGTCGAAGGAGAGCTGCGCAAGATGTCACCTTCAGGCGCGGATCACGGCTCCATCGCTGCGCGGATCGCCGCTCGTATGCTCGTGCATGTGGAGGAGCAGCGGCTGGGCGGCCGGGTGTACGTCGCCGAAACGGGGTTTCAGCTTTCGCGAGATCCCGACACCGTCCTCGCACCGGATGCCGCTTACGTCGTTCCGGAACGGGTCGTGAACACGCCGAAGTACTTTCCGGGGGCGCCGGACATCGCCGTCGAAGTGATCTCGCCGAACGACCTGTACACGGAGGTCGCGGAAAAGACCGCCTGCTATCTCGCCGCCGGAACGAGCGCCGTAGTCATCGTAGATCCGCGGCGCTTCACCGTGCAGGTGCATCGCAAGTCCGGTGTCACAGGCGTCACCGACGCCCTCACCCTTGCCGAGATCCCTGGCTGGTCGATGACGCTCGACGACATCTTCACAACTGTTCGTTGAACGCGAACGACACGAAGTCTCGCAGCTTGTGCAGGACCGGGCGGCGTTTCCACTCCTCCAGGTTCACTTCCGTCGCGTGCTCGAGGTCGCGCTCGAACGTTTCCTCCAACTCGCGCGCGATCCGCTCGTCGTAGACCACCAGCGACACCTCGTCGTTGATCTCGAACGAGCGGTCGTCGAAGTTCGTGGAGCCGATCGACGACACGTGGCTGTCCACCACCAGCACCTTCTGATGCAGGAGGGTGCGGTTGTAGTCGAACAGGCGCACGCCGCCTTTGAGCAGCGTGCCGTAGTGATGGTGGCTGGCGTGCTGCACGAGCGGGGAGTCCGAGGCGTGATCGGCGGGGATCATGATGCGGACTGCGACGCCGCGCCTGGCCGCCTCCAGCAGCGCCTTACGCGCGTCGGGATCGGGCAGAAAGTACGGGTTCTGGATGGTCAGGTTCTTCGTCGCCATCCGGATCAGCATGTAGTGCAGCAGCTTCAGCGTCGACGGGCTGCCTGACGGCGACAGCCACACGACGTGCGCGCTCATGTCGCCCACCGGCTCGAGCTTGGGAAAGAAGTTCGTGCCGCCGGGGACCTCCCCCGTCTCCTCGATCCAGTTCTCCGCGAACGCCGACTGCACCTGCGCGACGACCGGTCCCTCCACGCGCGCGGTGATGTCACGGAAGTGCTGTTTGTCCTGGGCCTCGCCCAGCCAGTTGTCGGTGAGACAGTGCCCGCCCACGTAGGCGATGCGTCCGTCGATGACGAAGATCTTGCGGTGGTCGCGGTTGTTGATCAGGCCGAGGTTGGACAGGCGCATGGGGTGGTACTTGCGGACCTTCACGCCGGCGTCCTTCATCTCCTGCAGGCCCTTTTTGCCGAACTTCTTGCCGCCGCTTCCGTCCAGGAGCACGCGCACCTGCACGTCCTTCTCGCCCGCCTTCGCCACCAGCGCCTCGGCCAACCGCCGCGTGAGCTCCCCTTCCTTGCAGAGGAAGGTCTCGTAGTTGATGGTCTCGCGCGCGGCGGCGATGTCCGCGAAGACGCGGTCCCACAGCGCCCCGTCCTGCAGAAGCTCGACGCTGTTGCCGTCGACGCACGTGCCCTGCGTCAGTCCGGCGATCGACGGGTGCAGATCTTCAAGGTGGGTGGGCTCGAGCGCGAGATGCGGCCGGCGCCGCCGCTTCACCGACCAGATGATGAGCAGGAGCACCAGGATGGTGAAGGCGAGGAGTCCGAGGACCCAGACCGGTACGGCAATTTTCGAGATCATCATCATCGCATTCGCAGCTCCGCGGTAATCGCCCAGTGATCGGATGGCCCGCGGCGGATGACGTCCGTGGAGACGGCTTCCCAGCGTGGGTCGGCAAAGATGTAGTCGAGGCGTTGCCGCGTCATCGGGAACGTGGACTCGCGCGGGTCGCCGATCACGCGCAGGTGACCGTGCGAGAGCAGGGTCTGGATCTCCCCCGCTCCGGGGGGCACGTTGAAGTCGCCGACCAAGACGTGCGGCAGCGAGCCGCGGGCGATGATGTCGCCCATCTCCGCGACCTGGCGCATGCGCGCGACGCGCAGGAGGCGCCCCCAGGCAGCGAGGTGGGTGACGAAGAACGTGAGGTCCTGACCGGCCACGTGGATGTCGGCCTGGAGCAGCGACCGCGGCTCGCCCGATCCGGGCAGCGGGTGTACGTGCTGCCCGCGGATCTCTCCGGTGGTCAGGATGGCGTTGCCGTACTCGCCGCCGTCCATGATCGTACTGCGGCCGAAGAGCAGGGTCATGCCCGTCAGCGAGGACAGGAGCTCTCCCTGGTGCGTGGGACCGACGCGCGTGCGCCAGTGCACTTCCTGCAGCCCCACGACATCCGGCTTCGCCGCGACGATCACTTCCGCCAGCTTCGGCATGAAGTCATCCCGTCCGCGCGCGGCGTGACCCTGGATGTTGTACGACATGAATTTCAAAGTACTCATCAGCGATACTGTCGAGGACACCAGCAACTTTTATGCAGCCTCTGCCTCCCAACCGCGTCGCCAATGCTTGACGATCTCGAACGGCTGATGCGCGAGCGCGGCATCGACACGGTGATCGTGCCGATGCACGAGGCCATGCACGCGTCGTTTCGCTGGCTGTCGCGCGGTGCGAAGGTCACCCGCGGCTACGCGATCAAGATGGCCGGACGCGCGCCGCTGCTGGTCGCCTATCCGATGGAGCGCGACGAAGCGCTGGCGACGGGTCTCGACGTGCGCCTCGTGCACGAGTTCTGCGAGAAGCCGGACGATTACCCGCCGCTCTACGCGAACATGCTGCGCGAGCTCGGCGCCGGCACGCGCATCGCCTTCTTCGGCAACGCTCCGGTGCATCTCTACCTCGGCATCATCGAGTCACTGGAAGCGCAGGGCTGGCGGGTGCATCGATCCGACGAGGACCTGATTCAGCTCGCGCGCAAACGAAAAGAGCCGTGGGAGATCAACGCCATCCGCAGCGTCGGCGACCGCACGGAGCAGGTCGTGGACGGTGTGCGCGCCCTCCTCCGCGAGGCCGAACAGGGACGCGCGATGACCCTCGGCGACCTGAAAGCGTTCGTGTCGCAGGAGATCGCCCGCCTGGGCATGATCGAAGATCACGAGACCATCCTGTCGCAGGGCCGCGACGCCGGCGTGCCCCACAGCCGCGGCGACGCGTCCGCGCCGCTGCGACGCTCGGTGCCGCTGGTGCTGGACATCTTTCCCGCCGACAAAACGAGCGGCTACTTCTTCGATCTCACGCGCACGTTCTGCATCGGCCCGATCCCCGACGAGCTCGCGCGCATTCACGCCGACGTGCTGGAAGCGTTCACACGCGCACGCGATGCCGTGCGTCCCGGTACTCCGGCCGCGGCGTATCAGTCACTGGTGTGCGACTTCTTCGAGTCGAAGGGCTACCCGACGGCGCGATCGAATCCGAAGACGTTCGAAGGCTACGTGCACGGCCTCGGGCACGGCGTCGGTCTCGACATCCACGAGAAGCCGTCCTTCTCGCTCTTCCAGCAGGACTTCATCGAGGAAGGCGACGTGATCACGATCGAGCCCGGCCTCTACTTCGCCGACCGCGAGGTCGGGGTGCGCATCGAGGACACGTTCGTGGTGAGGGCGGCGGGGGTGGAGAGTCTCTGCCGGAGCGGATACGACCTATAGGACCCATAGGCCCTATAGGTCGTATAGGTCATATTAGAGGTTGCGGTCGATGAACTGCTGCAGCGCGCCTTTCGGCGCGGCGCCGACGATGCGGTCGACGAGCTTGCCGTTCTTGAACATCATCATGGTCGGAATCGAGGTCACGCCGAAGCGCTGAGCCACGTTCGGGTTGTCGTCCACGTTCAGCTTGCCGATCACAGCCTTGCCCTGGTACGTCGGCGCCAGCTCCTCGATGATCGGACCGACGATGCGGCAGGGGCCGCACCACGGAGCCCAGAAGTCGACGAACACGGGCGTGCCGGCGTTCACGATCTGGTCGAAGTCAGCGTCCGAGAGCTGCTGCACTGATTTACTTTCTGCCATCTGGTAGATCTCCCTAGATCAGAGTCAAAGTCGAGCCCGGCGACACAAATTCCAAACAACAAACCGGCATAGCGCGGGCGTTATGATGTGTTTGCCGTGTCGATGCAACGCCTGCGGTTCGCCGCCATCGTGTTGCTGGCCGTGCTGCTCGCGGCCCAGCTCACCCTCCATCACCATTCGCTCATTCCCGAGGGCGGTGGAGCACCGCCGTCACCGTGCGCAGTGTGCGCATTCGGTGCCGACCCGCGCGCCGTCGCCGCTCCCCTGCTGACCTTCGTCGCCGTCGTCCTGTTCCTCTTAACACCCCGAGAACACGCCGCGTTCGCGTCCTGCGCCCGAGCGCGCATTCCGTCCCGCGGACCGCCTCCCGCCTTCTGACGTCCTCGCGCTTTCCGCCGCAACTTTCAACGTCAGAGGGATTTCACCATGCATGCACTCTCGCGCGGGGCGGCGACGCTCGCCGCGCTGCTTTTTTCCGTCGTCCTTTTCGCACAGAACACCGCGTCCATCACCGGCCGCGTCATGACCACCGACAACAAGCCCGTCGCCGACGCGAGCGTCACGCTGCTGGAGCTCCGCCGCACCGTGAAGGTCAGCGCCGACGGCTCGTTCCGCTTCGAGGCGCTGCCCGCCGGGCACTACCACCTGCACGCCGAGAGCGCGCGCATCGGCAACTCCGTCGGTGACGCGGAGCTCGTCGCCGGGCAGACGCTGGCCGTGGAGATCGTCATGGATCCCGCGGTCCACTACGAGGAGATCGTGGTCAGCGCCGGACCCGATGCCCGTCGGGCCTCCGAGGTCTACCAGCCCGTCAACGTGATGGCGCAGGAGGAGATCGCGGAGCAGCTCCAGCCCACCCTCGGCGAGACGCTCAATCGCGAGCCCGGCGTCGCCTCGACCTACTTCGGCCCCGGCGCCAGCCGCCCCGTCATTCGCGGCCTCGGCGGCGATCGCATCCGCATCCTCGAGGAAGGCGTCGGCACCGGCGACGCGTCCAACGTCAGCCCCGATCACGCGGTGAGCGTCGACCCGGCGAAGGCGCAACAGATCGAGATCGTCCGCGGACCGGCCACGCTGCTGTACGGCAGCAACGCCGTGGGCGGCCTCGTGAACGTGATCGACAACCGCGTGCCCGCTCAGGTGCCGGCGGAGAAAGTCACGGGCACCGTCGACCTGCGCCTGGGCAGCGTCGCGAACGAGCGCAGCCAGGGGCTCACCCTCGACGGCGGCGAGGGCAAGGTTGCATGGCATTTCGATCTCTCCAACCGCGACGCCGGCGACGTCGAGATCCCCGGTCCACCCGATGAATTCGACGATCCCGCGGAGTTCGACGGCAAGCTCGCGAACAGCTCGCTCGAGGCGCGCTCCGGCACCCTCGGCGCGTCGTACGTCGGGTCGCGCGGCTTCTTCGGCGCCGCCGTCACCGGCTTCTCCACGAACTACGGCGTGCCGGGTCACGCGCATCACGAAGGCGAAGAAGAGGAAGAAGAGGCGGTGCGCATCGACATGGATCAGCGCCGCCTCGACCTGCGCGGCGAGGTCACCGAGCTCGGTCCGCTGGCCAACGTCCGCCTCCGCATCGGCCTGAACGACTACGAGCACCGCGAAATCGAAGGGGGCGAAGTGGGCACGCGCTTCACCAACGAGCGTCTGGAGACCCGCATCGAAGCGCGCCATCGCCCGATCGGTGCCGTCAAAGGCGTCCTCGGCCTGCAGTTCTCGAACAACGACTTCGCCGCCATCGGCGACGAGGCGTTCGTGCCGCCGAACACGATCGACACGCGCGCTCTCTTCGCGTTCGAGGAGACGACGCGAGGCCGTTTCGACTTCCAGTTCGGCGCGAGGTGGGAGCAGCAGGATGTCTCGGCCGAGGGCGGCCTCCCCGACCGCTCGTTCGCGGGAGTGTCGGTGTCGGGAGGCGCGATCTTCCACCCGGCCGAGCGTTACGCCGTGGCGGTGTCGCTCGCGCGGACGGTGCGCATGCCGACCGCGACGGAGCTGTACGCGAACGGACCGCACGTTGCGACGCGCCAGTTCGAAGTCGGTGACGTCGATCTGTCCGAGGAGACGGGCCTCGGGATCGATGTGTCGCTGCGCAAGATCGCGGGCCGTGTGAAGGGTCAGATCAACCTATTCCGCAACTCGTTCGACGGCTACATCTACGACCGGCCCACCGGCAATGACGAAGACGACCTGCCGGTGTTCCAGTACGTGCAGGACGACGCGCGTTTCAGCGGTATCGAGCTGGAGACGCACACGGAGCTGTGGCACGAGGGCGATCATCACCTCGAGCTCGAGCTCGGCGGCGATTACGTGCGCGGACGGCTCACGGACGGCGGCGATCTCCCCCGCGTGCCGCCGATGCGCGCGTCCCTCGGACTGCACTACCAGCGCGGACAGCTCTCCGCTTCGGCGGAGGCATGGCGCTACGCGACGCAGCGGCGCGTAGCGGATCTCGAGGAGCCGACCGCGGGCTACACGCTCGTCAACGCGTCGGTCTCGTACCGCATCCTCAGCGAGCGCGTCGTGCACGACATCCTGCTGCGCGGCACGAACCTCACGGATCAGCTCGCGCGGAGTCACGTCTCGCCGCTGAAGGAGACCGTTCCGCTTCCCGGCCGCGATGTAACACTCGCGTATCGCGCAACGTTCTAGAAAAAAGGTTGCTGGTTGCTGGTTTACCCCCTCCCGCACACCCGTTGCTGCTCAGGCGCGGAGTGAATGAGCAACGGGTGCGCGGGAGGGAGGAAACTGACAACCAGCAACCAAATCTGGCATGCCGCTAGCGATACCTCTCTCAGCGATGCCCGAACGGCGCCACCAAGGCAGGCCCGGCGCGTCGGAGCGGCGGTCGTTTCCGCGTCCGCCGCTCTGGCTGACTCTACTTCTGCTCCTCCTCGGAGTCGGGGGACTGGTCTATGCACGCCACCACCGCGAGCAGGTCTCGAAGCGATTCGCGCATGTGATCGCCGAGGAGGCGCGTACGCCCGAGGATGTGCGCAAGCTGAAGAGCGAGATCGCGGAGATGGATCTCGGTCGCGGTGAGTTGCAGAAAGAGCTCGACGGCCGCGCGAAGTTCCTGGCCGGCCTCAAATCGGAGGACTTTTACCTGTCCATCGACACGAAGTCGCGCAAGATCCGCTTCTTCTACGGCGACACGGTCCTGCGCGAAGGCGACGTGCAGATCGGCGACCAGCGCACGATCAGCGCGGGCGACAAACAGTGGACGTTCATCCCGCTGAAAGGGGCGTTTCCGGTCGAGGCCAAGCTCGTGTCGTACGACTGGCCCGTGCCGGAGTGGCTTTCCAGCGAGCGTCGCGTCGTGCCGAACGGCCTCGGGCGGTACGTGATCTTCCTTCCGAACGGCTACGCGATCCATACGCCGCCGAGCGAAGACAGTCCGCTGAAGGGTCCGAAGCCGGGCTCGTACATGGTCTCGGAGGACATGCTGCGCGCAATCTGGCCGCGCATTCATAAGGGCAGGACGCTGGTGTACATCTTCTAGGAGACCGATGATGCCGAGATGGGTTGGACTGTTGGGATCGTGGGCGCTGCTGGTGCTCGGCCTGTGCCTCGTCGGCTGGGCCGTCGCGGCGGAGGCGATCACGATCACCGACGCGCAGAAGCTTCATCGCGTCGAGACCATCGATCGCGCGATTCAACAGCAGATCAAGCAGCAGGTCGCACGACTGCAGAAAGAGATGTCCCAGGCCACGACGAAGATGGCCACGCTGCAATCGGAGGTGGCGTCGACCGAAAGCGCGATCACCGACCTGCAGGACAGCAGCTTCGTGATCTCCGTCTCGACTCAGGAGAACAAGGTCTACGCGCGCCGCAACGGGCAGCTTGTGTTCGAGGCGGTCTGCTCGACGGGCAAAAACGAGACCCTGCGCTCGCAAGGCCGGACGATGGTGTTCCGCACCCCGATCGGCCGCTTTCAAGTCAAGTCGAAGGAAGAGAACCCGCTGTGGGTCCCGCCGGACTGGCACTACATCGAGGAAGCACAGAAAGAAGGGCTCGAGGTCGTGCGCCTCGACTACGGCAAGCCCATCGGCGACCTGTACGTGAGCGGCAAGGACGTGTACTCGAACGGTTATGCGATCGAGCCGGGACAGACGATCGTACGGGGCGGCGCGGTGGTGATTCCGCCTGTCGGCACGCGCGCCCGTCAGTTCCCCGACGTCCTCGGCACACACCGCCTCAACCTCGGCGACGGCTACGCGCTGCACGGCACGCAGGCGGTGAAACTGCTCGGCCAGAGCGTGTCCCACGGGTGCGTGCGGTTGCACAATGACGACATTGCGAGGTTGTTCGAGATGGCCAGCGTTGGGGATGAAGTGATCATTTACTAGGACCTATGGGACCGATGGGACGTATGGGACCTATAGTTCATCTGTGAATTTGTGGCGCGAACGGTTGCATCGGTGGCTGGCTCCCCTTGCGCGAAAGTGTCCGCTTTCGCCGAATGCGATTACGGTTCTGGCTCTGGCGCTGAATGTTGTTGGTGCGTGGCTGTTTTATGAGCGGCGGTTTCTGCTGGCGCTGGTGTTCGTGGCCATTGGCGGGCTGGCGGATGCGTTCGATGGGATCGTCGCCCGCGTGCAGGAGAAGAGCTCCGCGTACGGCGACTTTCTCGATCACTTCTGCGATCGCGTCAGCGATCTGCTGCTCGTCACGGGATGGCTCCTCGGCAATCGCGTGCGGATCGAGATCGCGATGGGCGTCCTGCTCGCGGTGATGCTCAACGGCTACATCGGCACGCAGATCGAGGCTACCTGGCGCGAGCGCGACTACGACTCCGTGGGGCGCGCCGAGTTCGTGCTGGGGATGATCCTCTTCCCGATCGTCTCGTACATCCTCATCGACAACGGCTGGAGCACGGTCGCGCGCGGCGGACTCCTCATCGCGGAATGGATGTCGCTCCTGCTGCTCGCGTTCGCGATCCTCGGCATCGTGCAGAGGCTCGCGATCGCGTCACGCCTGGGCCGCGACGGTTGACGACGTCGTCTGCGCTTTGATCGGAATGGTCGGACTCGTCGTCGCCGCCACGGTGGTCGTCGTCGATGCCGACAACGCCGCCGGGAACGGCTGTCCTTGCGCGATCTCGTACACCAGCACCACCATGTAATCGCCGCGGAGCTCGAGCGCGATGTGCTCGATGGCCGCGGGAGGCAGCGCGGTCTTCTCGGCGAGACTGCTGAGGAGCGAGCTGTCGCCGCGCAGGTGCACCATGCAGAGGTCCGTCGCGGCGCGAATGCCGAGCGTGCGCGAGACCATGAAGCCCGATTTCAGATAGCGCATCAGCAGCGCCTGATCGATCCAGTCGACGACGCGGTCGAGCGGCAGGATCGTCCGGTCGCACAGATCGCCAGGCTCGGTGGTGGAGAGATGCTGGATCGTAGCGACGCCGTGCTCGGCGAGGAGCTCCGCGGTCGTGTCGTCGATGCCTTCGACGGTCGTCAGCGGCAGTTCCTCGGCGGCGAGACTCTCATCGCCGAACAGCTTGCGCGCACGGCGGCGGAGCGACTCGATGGCCATGTTGTGAAAGAGCCCGGCCAGGAACAGGACCGCATTCGCGGCGAGCGCGCCCGAGGAGCTCGTGTCGGCGGTGCCGCTCGGCACGCCGGTGAGCGCGGTGACGCCGACGATGCCGAACACCCAGCCCAGCGCAACCGCGGAGGCGGTGCGCAGCGCGCTGGTCATGAGGAAGCGGGTCAGTACAACACCGCGACGTACGCGCCGAGGCCGGCGTACATCATGCCCTGCACGCCGTTGGCGGCGACGCCGCGCTGCTCGGTCGCCTCGTAGCCCGCGAAGACCGCGATCAGGAGAAAGATGCCGGTGAGGAAGAGCGACGCCGCGACCGCGCCCAGCGGATCGGCATTCGATTCGTCGATCGTGACCGCGCCGCGATCCTGCGGTCTCGCCGACACGCGCGCGCTGCGGAAGGCGTAGTACTGCTCGAGCAGCTCGCGTCCCTGCGAGCGCCGCGCGTTGGCGAGGAGCACGTGATACACGATGCCGAGCGCGCCCGGGAGAACGCCGAGGGAGAAGAAGAAGCCGGCCGCATCGAGGTCGCTGAGGTGCATGCCGGTCAGCGAGAGGTCGCCGACGAACGCGAAGGGCACAAGGGCGAAGATCACGGCGATCAGCATGACCAGTCGCTTCTGCCACTGGTTGAGCGAAGCAGAGGTCATCGGGGCTGGCGCCGCCGAGGGGGCATTCGTTTCGGGCATGCGTAATTGTACGATCCGAGGGTGGGTTTCCGGAACAACCTCCTGACCGGCGAGCCGATCGTGTTCGCGCCGGAGCGCGCCGCGCGGCGCAGCGCGTTCGGCGAGGCCTCCGACGAGCGCTGCCCCTTCTGCCCCGGGAACGAGAGCGACACGCCGCCCGAGATCGCGCGCATCGGCGAGCCGTGGCGCGTGCGCGCGTTTCCCAACAAATACCCGCCCACCGAGGGCTCGGAGGTGATCGTCGAGTCGTCGCGGCACGATGGCGCGTTTCACGATCATCCCGAAGACGCGGTGCGCATGTACGCCGATCGCTATCGCGCGCACGGTGATGCGGCCTACGTCGCGCTGTTCAAGAATGAGGGCGTGCGCGCCGGCGCGTCGATCGCACACGTGCACTCGCAGCTTGTCCCGCTGCCCTTCGTCCCGCCGCGCATCGAGCACGAGCTGCGCGGGTTCGCATCGCATTGCCCGATGTGCGACCCGCCCGGACACGCGATTCGCGAGACGGACACGATGCGCTGGCTCGCCCCCGACGCGTCGTCATTCGCGTATCAGCAATGGATCGTGCCGAAGCGCCACGTGTGCGACTTCTCATCGTTCGATGACGACGAGCTGCGCGACCTGGCGGTGCTCCTCGGCGACGTCTCGCGGAAGGCCTTCGCCGATTTCAACTGGATGTTCGTGAACTTCCCGCGCCACGACGAGGCGCACTGCTACATCGACGTCGTGCCGCGCCTCACCGCGCTGGCCGGTCTCGAGCTGGGCACGGGCACGTTTGTTGAGATCATCGACCCAGCCGCGGCCGCACGACGGTTGCGCGAGACGTAAATGATCCGGCGGCCGCGGCGGCGCGAGCCGCCGCCGCCGTGGTGGATGGAAGGCCGTTAGGTTTTCGTGTCATCCTGAGCCGCCGGAGCGTAGCGGAGGACGGTCGAAGGATCCCCCGCCTACGGAGCGCGCGAGGGGTTCCAGCAGGGGATCCCTCGACTTCGCTCAGGATGACACGTGTCTAGCGGCTTGCCAGCTCCCGCAGACGCGTTTTGCCGAGAAGGCGGATCCAGAACTTCTGCGTTTCGTCGGCGACCTTGTCCGCGTCGACGCGGGCGAGCGCGTTGTTCGTCGCCTCGATCGCGCCGGGGAAGTCGCCGGAGTCCGCGAGCGCCGAGGCGAGGCTGTCCCACGCGTTCGAAGACTCGGGATAGAGCTCCGTCGCCACGCGCAGGATCGCGACGGCTTCGCGGTAGCGACGCCCGAAACGCTGATAGCTGCCGCCGAGGCGGTTGAGCGTGAGCACGTCCGGCTT
Source organism: Thermoanaerobaculia bacterium (assembly GCA_035536275.1). GTDB lineage: Bacteria > Acidobacteriota > Thermoanaerobaculia > Gp7-AA8 > Gp7-AA8 > QHVT01. The sequence goes on along the minus strand of DATLOL010000174.1, from coordinate 5,036 downwards.
CGACGCGCGATACGCGGTCACCGCCTCCTCGGTCCGTCCCTCGGCCAGCAGCTCCGAAGGTGCGGGCGCCTCGGTGGTCCGCGGAAGCGGCGTCGGTTTGTCGGCCACGATCTCGAGACCGTCATCGGTCAGGCGGAAACGCTGATCGGCGTCGGTGCGGGTGATCGTTCCGTCGTCGAGGTGATAGAGCCGCACCCAGCGACCATCGACGGTGCGCAGCTCAAGTGTGTCGCCGCTGCGGCGGACCGAGAGGATACGATCCGGTCCCTGCTTGTAACGGCCGGGCAGACGGTCGAGCATCTCGGCCGTGAACGCACGGGTCGCACGAGGCGCGGTCACGCCCGGCCATCCGAAAGCGCGCATGATGCCGCGATCGAGCTCGCCGAGGAGCGGGCCGCCGGCGTCGGAGTTGACCATGATCACGAACGCGCGCGTGCCGTCCTTCGACGCCACGAAACGCGTGATGAATCCCTCGTCCGATCCGTCGTGACCGAACGTGCCGCGGTCGTCGAGGAACCAGCCGATGCCGATGTCGTTCGTGGGCGACACCTCGAAGCGCGGCGTGAGCATCAACCGCGCTCCATCGATGGAGAGCACGCGGGTCGGACGTCCGGCGAGCGCGTCACCCATCTCGATGGCGACGCGTGCGAGCTCCGAGGGCGTGGTCCAGAGGCCGGCGGCGGCCATCTCCGGATAGACGTGCCAGCCGCCCGGGATGAGGCGTCCCGACGCGCGATAGCCTTTCGCGGCGCGGGCGTGCTTCGCCGCGGGCAGCGGGTTCTCGTACGTCGACGTGCGCATGCCGAGGGGCGCGAGGACGAGGCGGCGCATGAGGGAGGGGAAGGACTCGCCGGCAGTCTCGCTGAGGGCGAGCTGGGCGACGGTCGTGCCGCCGCCCGAGTAGCGGAACTTCGTGTTCGGCGCGAGATCGACGCGCACCGGAGGCGTGTTCGCAGGCTCGGCGCCGTCGAGGACCTGCTTCGTCGTCGGGATCGGCTCGTCGCGCTTGTAGCCGGGGAAGCCGTGCACGGTCGTCCCGGCGCTGTGACTGAGGAGATGTCGCAGCGTGACGGGCGTGTTCTGGGTCAGCTCGTTCGAGGGAAGCTGCCAGGAGCGCAGGAGCGAGTTGACGTCGGCGTCGAGCGGCAGCTTGCCGCGCTCGACGAGATCGATTGCGGCGATCGCCGTCACCGGCTTGCTCACCGAGCCTGCGAGCATGAGCGTGCCGGTCGTCATCGGGCGCTTCTTTTCGACGTCCGCGTAGCCATAGCCTCTCGCGAACACGACCCGACCGTTCTCGATGACCGCGACGCTCACGCCGGGCACGTTGTAGTGCTTCAGACGCTCTTCGATCGACCACGACTCCCCGCCTTCCACCACGACGGGCGGCAGCAGATGAAGCTCCGGTGGAGCGGCGGGCTTCAGCCCGCCGAATACCGGCGCGCTAAAGCACGCCGCTCCACAAACCGCGAGCACCACCAACAGACGACGCATTGTTACCTCCAGTGTTTGACTGACGGCCACACCTCGGCCAGCGGCCGTTTCAGGCCGCGGCCATGATGAATCGGGCCGTTCTCTTCGGGCATGGCGTAGGGATGGCTGGTGCGATCGATGACACGGAGGGATTGCCACATCCCGGCGTCGGGATCGTCGCCGACAAGGATCACCGACTCCCCCGTCGCGCCGTGCGTGCCCCACAGAAAGTAGCTCTGGTGGCCGCTGATCGCGCGCGGCAGTCCGTACTTCGGCCCGTAGAAATCAATGGCTCCGGCCTCCCCGTAATTGCCGCAGTAGATCGCGGTCTTCTTCCGTTCCTCTTCGGGGAGCGAGTGGTAATAGCGGGCGACCTTCGCCACCATCTCTTCCCACCCGAACTGATCCGCGAAGATCTGCGGCATCTCGGACGTATGCGAGACCTCGGCCGCCTGAGGCTTGATCCCGAGCGACCGCTGCAACGCCACGTACTTCTGCGGCGGGAGGAGCGGTAACGCGAGCGGCACGGCGAGCACACCTCCCACGACCACTAATACGCACGCGGGGATCCAAAGTAGACGGCGCGAGGACACCGCTCCCGCCGCGAAGAGGAGCGGATAGATCGGCGCCACGTAGTAGTCCTTCGCTTCGAGGCCGATCATGGTCACGAGCAGGATGAGGTAGACGATGGCCAGCGCGCGATACCGCGGCGACTTCAGGAAGAGCAGCCCGCCGATCCAGAGTGGCGCGCTGAACGGCCCGAGCATCATCGCCTGCTGGATCATGAACGGCAGCGGCGCGAGCACGACGTTCTTGCCGGTCTCCTTCACGTTGCGCAACAGCTCGAGCGTGGCGAAGTCGTGCCGCACTTCCCAGAGCACGTTGGGCAGGAAGATCAGCAGCGCGATCGCTCCGCCGAGCCAGATCCACGGACGCGCGAGCGAGCGCCGCAGCGGCGTGAGGATCAGCGCGACGACGATCGCAAATCCGAGGAAGACCATGGAGTGCTTGTTCTGCAGTCCGATGCCAACCAGCGCGCCGAACACCAGCCACAGCTTCTCGCTTCCGCCGTTTGCGATCTCGACCACGACGAGGATGCACGCCAGCCAGAGCACGTGCTCGACGGCGTTCATCGACAGGATCGAATCGATGGCCAGATAGATCGGCGCGAGGAGCACCGCCGTACACGCCAGCGCCTGCGCCACGCGTCCGCCGCCCAGACGCGCGGCAAGGACGCCGGTGAGGACGATGCGCAACGTCCCGGCGATGGTCGCGAGCAGGCGAAACCCGCGCAGCGAGCCGCCGAACAGCTCTCCGAAACGCGCGTACAACGCGACCAGCGGCGGATGATCGACGTAGCCCCAGTCGAGATGGCGTCCGCAGGCGATGAAGTACAGCTCATCGCGGAAGTAGTGGTAGGAGCCGGACGCGTAGAACGCGAGCGCGAATTTGATCGCGGCGATGGAGAGGATGATCTTCCAGGCCGGTCTCAAACTACTTCAGCGCCGCTTCCAGATGATCGTATGCCTGCCGCAGATTCTCGGTCGGCGACGTCACCTCGGCAAACGCCTCACGCCAGATCAGCCGCACGCGCTGCAGGTTGCGCTCGCGCAGTCCGAAGATCACCTCTCGCAAGGCGTCGGCTGCGGCGCTGCCCAGATCCGGACGGGCGACCTCGCGCTCGAGCATCGTCTGCGCGGCGCGGAGCTGATCGTCTTCGGTTGCCGGCGGCGCGGAGACCGCGGCGACGTTGACCGCCGGGATGCGCATCGTCGTCGGCCGTTCGTTGGTCGCGTGCACGTCGACGGAGCCCGGGAGCTCTTTGAGCTGCGGGCTGAACTTGCCCATCATCAGATACAGCTCTTTCTCGTTGGCGAAGTTGCCGACCAGGCGCGCGGTCTTGGCCAGCTCGAGGTGCTCCGACTCCTGGAGCATGATGAAGGCGCGGGCGCGGTCCTCGAGGGCGATGCGCTTCGCGTGGACGCGCCACGCGGTGAGCGTGCCCTGGATGAAGCAGGCCTGTCCGGCGCGGATGCTCACCGCCTCGACGGTCACGTTCTCCTCGATGCGGATCGAGCCGTTCGTGGACTCGATCTCGGAGTAGATGCCGGAGTTCTGGATCACCAGATTGCCGGGGGTCTTGATCGAGAGCTGCCCGTGCGCGTTGACACGGATCTCGGTCCCCCGAGGAATGATCATCGTCGGGAAATTGGCTTCACCGGCTGCGCTCACTCACGACCTCCTCTTCCCACTCTTCCCACTCGCCCCATTGGCATAGCCGACAAACGCGGACGGCAGCGGCTCGAAGTTGCGGTAGTCCTTGCTCGTGCGCGCGCGCATGAGCAGGAGTGCGTCGTTCGACCACTGATAGTTGAGGATGTAGATGCGCGGATCGATGGGCACGTAGGTGCCGGGCTCTTCGAGGTCGCTGCGGACCTCGTAGTGCAGGTGCGCGTTGGTGCTCCAGCCGGTGTTGCCGACGGTGGCGATGACCTGTCCCTGCCGGACGGTCTGGCCCTGGCGCACGCGCACGGTGTCGCAATGTGCGTAGATGGTGATGAAGCGCTCGGCGTGCTTGATGGTGACGACGTTGCCGAAGCGCCACCAGTTCACGCTCTGCGCGAGCGGATAACGTCCCGCGTACGTGACCACGCCGTCGGCGGCCGCGTAGATCTGGGTGCCGGTCGGCGCGGAGAGATCGAGTCCCTTGTGGAAGTCGGTCGCGCGCGTGAACGGCGACACGCGGTTCCCGAACGGCGACGTGAGCACGAACTGGTCGGGCGGAACCGGGAGGATGCTCGGGGTGTGGCGGACGATCTCCTGGTTCGCGGCCTCGTAGCGCGCGAGGAGATCGAGCTGCTCCTCGAGCCGGCGCATGGCGTTCTTGAGCGAGACCTCGCGGCGGCGGGCATCGCCGAGCGGTTCCTCGTCGTGACGGCGGCTGGAGGTGGAGAAGCCGCCCACGCCGAGGGTCCGCTCCAGACCGTACACGGTGATCAGCTTCTCGACCCGGATGCGCTGCTCTTCGAGGCTGCGCTCCAGCGACGACATCTGCACGACGTTCTCGCGCAGACGCTCGCGCTGGATGTCCCGCTCCTCGCGCTGTTCCTTGAGGAAGTTGGTCTTGTAGACCCGGCGGATGACGGTGGGCGCCGCGGCCATGGACCCGATCAGCCCCGCCAGCACGAACGAGAGAACGACCAGACCCACGACGACCCGACGGCGGTCGAAGAAAAAGTACCGCACGCGCCGGCGAATGTCGCTCGGATGGATCTGGATCTCAATCATGGCCAATGAACCGCGCCAGGACGCCGCGCGGGTCAGTCAGTGTAGCACAGCGAGTGCACACGAATCGGTGCTACTTCTCTCGAGGTAACGTCCCCCATGCCCGACCATGCACAGCGCGATGATGATGGGACTAGTGTTCAGCGACCATTAGACCTGCAGCGTGACGACAACTAGAACTGCGGGGTCGGTCTCCTCCGAATAACCCCAACCGAACCAAGCTGAGTCGACTAAGGTGCACGCGCTCCAAGGGAGGGCGTGATTGGTCGACGACCAGC
>DATLOL010000173.1:0-15484 GCA_035536275.1 Thermoanaerobaculia bacterium | reverse complement strand
TGCGGCTGCCGAGAGCCGCGTTCAGTGGGTCAGGCGTGCGGCCTGGCTAGGCCAACAAGCGCTGCCGGCCGGGCCGGCCCGCCGGAGGCCTCCCGTCGTCTCTCGCTCAGCGTCCCAGCGACTCCGGCGCGCGCACTCGGCCGGCAACGCCGCAGAGGATGAGCAGGGTTACGACGTACGGCACGGCGAGCAGCAGGTGGAACGGCACTCCGCGCGCGGAGGCCTGCAGCGCGTACTGCAGTGCGGCGGCGAGACCGAAGATGGCGGTGCCGACGATCGCGCCTTTCAGTTTCCATCGGCCGAAGATGACGATCGACAGCGCGATGAAGCCGCGGCCCGCGGTCATGTTCTCGGCGAACCCGCTCGACAGCGCGAGCGCGAGGTAGGCGCCGGCGATTCCTGCGAGCACGGCCTCGATCGACAGCGCGAGCGCACGATGCGCTGCCACGCGTTTGCCCAGGACCTCGGGATTCTCTCCGCACGCGCGCAGGCGCAGGCCGGTGCTGGTGTTCCAGAGCAGCAGCGCGAGCGCGATCGGGATGACGATCCACGCCAGCGGCAGGACGAAGTCGCGCTGCAGCCGGGGGACGGATTGCACGAAGATCGCGCCCTGCTGCAGTTTGCGATAGACGAAGCCGGTCGCGCCGAGGGCGAGGAGGTTGATGGCGGTGCCGGTGACGATCTGATCGGCGCGCAGGGCGATGACGAAGACGCCGAAGAGCAGCGCGATCAGCGCGGCGCCGGCGATGCCGCCGAGAAATCCGGCGAGCACACTCTTCGTCGCCTGCGCGGCGAGGACGGACGTCATCGCCGCGGCGAGCATCATCCCTTCGATGCCCAGGTTGATGATGCCGCTGCGCTGGACGACGAGCTCCCCCTGCACCGCGAGCAGCAGCGGCGTGGCGGCCACGATGGCCAGCGGAATCACGTCAAGCGCGCCGTCGAACATGCTCGAATCCGATCAGGGTGAGGATGACCGCGGCCTGGCCGAAGGTGGCCACGGCGGCGGAGATGTTGGCGGTGCGCTGCAGCTCGCCCGCGCCGGTGACGAGCGCGCCGAAGAAGAACGCGGAGGCGAGCGTCGCCAGCGGATGCAGTTGGGCCAGCAGCGCGACGGCGATTCCGGAGTAGCCGTAACCCGCCGCGAAGCGCTCGAAGAGTCGATGCGTCACGCCGAGGAGCTCGATGCCGCCGGCCAGACCGGCCATCGCGCCCGAGATGGCCATCGCCCGGGCGAGCTGCGCGCGCACGTTGATGCCCGCCCACTCCGCTGCGTTCGCGTTGGAGCCGGTCGCGCGCAGGCGGAGGCCTTCCCGCGTCCGATAGAGAAGGAACCACGCCGCGACGCATGCGATCACGGCCAGGGCGATGCCGCCGAAGCGGGGCAGCGACGCGCCGGCGAGGTCGCTCTGCGGATACATCGCCGCGCGCTCGCGCAGCGGTCCGTTCACGCACCAGCCGAGGAGGTGAATGGCCGTGAAGTTCAGCAGAATCGTCGTCAGCACCTCGGGCGCATTGCGCCAGAGGCGCATCAGCGTGGCGAGCGAGGACCAGGCCGCGCCGGCGAGCATCGCCGCCGCGATCGACGCGATCGCGCCGTAGCGCGAGGCGACCAGCGCCGCCAGCGCGCCGACGATGAACTGTCCTTCGCCGCCGATGTTCCAGACGCCCGCGCGAAAGGCGAGGACGACGGAGAGGCCCGTCAGGAGCAGGGGCACGGACTTCAGCAATGTGCCTTGCAGCGCGAAGGAGGATCCGACGCTGCCGGTGATGAGGAGGCCGAGTAGCTCGCGAGGCGAGTGCCCGAACGCGGCACCGGAAAGGGCGAGAAGGAGGATGGCGGTGAGGGCGGCGCCGATCGGCACGAGCGCGCGCTTCACGCGACACCTGCCATGAGATTGGCCACGCGCGATGCCGCCTCCTCGGGGGTCATGCGCTCCGAGAGCTCGTCGCGATAGATCACCTGCATCGTGTCGGCGAGCGCGAAGGCCTCGTCGAGATCGGAGGTGATGAGAAGAATGGCTGCGCCGCCGTTCGCTGCCGCGCGCAGCTTCTCGTGCACGAACGCGGTGGCGTCGAGGTCCAGGCCGCGCGTGGGCTCGGCGGCGACGATGATCCGCGGATGGCGATCGAGCTCGCGGGCGAGGATCACCTTCTGCTGGTTGCCGCCGGAGAGATCGCCGGCGCGCTGCCGGGCACTCTGTGCGCGGACGGAGTACAGCGTCATCGCCTCGGGCGGCACGCCGCGCAGCGCGAGGTTCTCGGCGATGGAGAGGTCCGCGACGATGCCGTCACGGGTGCGGTCCTCGGGGATGTGCGCCGCCTCGGGTAGTGCGTCTCGAAGCGCACGCGCGAGTTGGGACTGGCCGTTGCCGGCTACGCCGACGATGGCCAGGATCTCGTTTTCGTGGAGTTTCAGGTCGCCACGCTCGTGCGCTAGCGCGCCCCTCACCCTGGCCCTCTCCCCGCGGACGGGGAGAGGGGACTGGGTCATGGCGCGCGCGAGCCGTTCGGCTGTGGCTTCGCGCGTGTCGAGCACGATCCTGCCCGCGCGCATCACCACGATCCGTTGCGCCACCGCCAGCACCTCGGGGAGCTTGTGGCTGATGAAGACGATGGCCGTGCCGTTCGCGGCGAGTGTGCGCATCACTGTGAACAGCTCTTCCGACTCGTGCGGCGTGAGCACCGAGGTGGGCTCGTCGAGGATCAGCGTGGACGGTTTCTTCGCGATCGCCTTGATCAGCTCCAGCTTCGACTTTTCGCCGACGGAGAGATCGGCGACGCGGCGACTCGCGTCATGGAGTGCGATGCCTGTCGAGGCGATGATCTCCGTCGCTTCCCGGACCAGCGTGCGATGCGTTGCGAAGCGGAAACCGGAAGACGTGACGGCGAGGTTCTCGGCGATCGTCAGCTCGGGAACGAGCAGAAAGTGCTGATGGACGAAGCCGACCGCGCCGCGGTCGGACACGGCGCCGGAATCGAACGCCAGCTCGCCCGCGGCGACCCGCATCAGCGTGGTCTTGCCCGCGCCGTTCTCGCCGACGAGGGCGAGCACTTCGCCGGCGTTGATGTCGAGCGAAACGTCGTCGACCGCGCGCGTGGCGCCGAACGTCTTCGTGATGCGCGTGAGGCGCACGTCAGAATCCGGTCGGCACTTTGAGCCGTCCGGCCTTGATCTCCTGCTCCAGCCGCGTCACCTCGGCCACCGTCTCCGGCTTCACCTGGCCCTTCAGCGCTTCGTTCCAGGCCAGCGTCACCACGCCTTCGTTCATGCCGAAGTACTGGATGGCCGGCGTGAACTGTCCGCTCTTCACCATCGTGGCCATGCGCGTGATCGCGCCCGGAACGTCGAGCACCGCCGACGCGACGATCACGTCCGGCGCGAGATCGTTCTGATTCTTGTTCGAGCCGAAGCAGCGAACCTTGCGCTCCTGGCACGCCTGAAACACGCCGCGTCCCGCCTCGTTGGCCTGATGGAGGATGAAGTCCGCGCCGGAGTTGATCATCGACAGCGTGGCCAGCCGGGCGGCGGCGAGATCGTCGAAGTTGCCGGTGTAGATCTCGCGCACGTCGAAGTTCGGATTCACCGACTGCGCCCCGGCCTTGAAGGCGAGGAACGTCGACGCGATCGAGGGGAGGTTGATGCCGCCGATCAGTCCCGCCTTGCCGGTCTTCGACTCGCGGGCGGCGATGACGCCGAGGAGGTAGGTCGCTTCCTCGAGCTCGAAGCGCATGGGGGCGACGTTCGGCAGCACCGTCGTGCCGGATGTGGTGATGAACACGGTCCTGGGGAACTCCGCGGCGGCTGTCTTGGCCGGATCCTGGTACTCGAACCCGTGGCCGAAGGCGACGTCGAATCCCTTCGAGCCGTACGCGCGAAAACCGTCCACCATCTCCGCCGGCGTCTTCGTCTCCTGGTGCGACACCTCGGCGCCGAGCTCGGTTTTCGTGCGCTGCAACCCCTCGTATGCGATGGCGTTCCAGCCGCCGTCGTTGATCGATCCGGGCGTGAGCAGACCGACGCGGAACGGCTTCTCCGCAGGCGCGGTGCTGGTCGCGGCAGGAGGGGCGCTCGTTTCGCGTTGGGCGCACGAGGCGAGGATGAGAAAGACGACTGCTGGCAGAGCCCGTTTCATGGTGCGCGGATTTTACGGGTTGCCACTTCGCGCGGCCAGTGGTACACGGAACGTCGAAGGAGGAGGAAGTACATGGATGACATCGATCGCAGCAACGACGCCGAGTTTGACGAGGACGATGAACAGATCGAACAGATGATCATCGAGAACGGCATCCTGCTGCACAGCCTCGCGGCGCTGCTGGTCCGCAAAGGCGTTCTGACGCAGGAAGAGATCGACTCGGAGATGGACCGTCTGTACGACCAGATGGAGAATTTCGAGCAGCAGTAAGGAGTTAGCGGCACACATGAAATTGCGCCTGGGATTGCTGGCAGCCGCGATGGTCTGCCTGACCGCGACTCTCTCCGCCGCCGACATCGGTCCGCTGCAGCACCTGCTCACCAAAGAGGAGGCCGCGGCGTGGAAAAACGTGAAGACGGATGAGGAGGCCAAGGCCTTCCTCGCCGTGTTCTGGGCGAAGCGCGATCCGTCGCCGGGCACGCCGCAGAACGAGTACCGCGACACGATCGAGGCCCGCATCAAGTTCGCCGACGAGCAATTCGGCGAGGGCAAGACCCGCGGCGCGATGAGCGATCGCGGCAAGTTCGTCATCCTCTACGGCACGCCGGCCCGCTCGACGCGCATCACCGGCAGCGGCGGCCTCGATGCCAACGCCAGCGCACGCGATCGCGCGGACCAGCAGGAAGGCCCGAGCGTCGAGTGGACCTACGAGGGCGAGGACGCGAAGACGTACTTCAACTCCCCGCGCGCGGTGATCCGATTCCTCGACCGCCTCTCCAACGGGGTCTTCCGCGCCGAGCGCGCGCGTGTCGATTTCAACAAGGCGCAGCAGACCGTCATCGAGCGCAGCATCGTCAATCCCAACGCAACCGCTTCCGCGGCCGCTGTCGCTCCCGCGGCGCCGGCCCCCGCGCAGGTCCCGATCGAGACGGCTCCCGCCGCGCCGGTCCTGCAGACCGAGCTGACCACCGACGCCTTCAAGTCCGCGCTCGCGGAAGGGAAGGATCGTGGCGGCTTCACGTCGTGGGGTGAGTACGTCACGGCACGCGGCGAGACCTTCGTGCCGGTCGGCGTGTACGTGCCGAAGTCGGCTGGCCTGACCAGCGGCGCCGTCACGCTGTTCGGCGTCGTCCGCGACGCGAGCGGCAAGAACATCCTCGCTTTCGAAGAGCAGGTCGCGGCCACCGAGACCAAAGGCGACTGGTTCGTCGATCACACGCTGCAACTCCCGGCGGGCAAGCACACCGGTACGTTCGGCGTCGCGCAGAACGGCAAGGTCGTGGCCGTGGCGTCGTCGAAGATGGAGGTCGCGGGCAACCTCGACAAGGATGCGGCGGCGGTCTCGCCGCTCATCCTCTCCAACAACGTCTATCCGCTCACCGAGCCGCAGAAGCCGACCGACCCGTTCGCGTTCGGCGGACTGCGCGTCATCCCGAAGTCCGACCGCACGTTCCGCACGTCCGACGAGCTGTGGTACTTCGTCGAGCTGCGCAACCCCGGCCTCGAGGTCCCCACCCTGCCGGAAGGGCAGGTGCCGGTGAGCGGCGCCGCGCCGTCCACGCCCTTGCCGAAGCTCCAGGTGAAGATCGACGTCGTCGGCAAGGAGAAGGGCGGCGGGGACGTGAAAAAGGTCCAGCCGCCGCGCGAGACCGAGGCCATGGAGCTGCGGGGCGTGCCCGGCCACTACGCCATCGGCAACGCTCTTCCGCCGAACGTCTTCAAGCCCGGCGAGTACACCTTCACGATGAAGATCATCGACACGATCAGGAAAACGTCCTATACGTTGTCGGAGAAGTTCACGGTCGTCGAGTAACCATGCCCTTTGCAACGGTCGAAGAAGCAGCAGAGCTCTATCGCCGCGGAGAGCTCGTCATCATCGTCGATGACGAGGACCGCGAGAACGAGGGAGACCTGTGCATCGCCGCCGAGCGGGTCACGCCCGAGGCGGTCAACTTCATGGCCCGCTTCGGGCGGGGACTGATCTGTCTGGCCCTGACCGAGGAGCGCTGCAAGGAGCTCGACCTGCCGCTGATGGTCGAGCACAACACCACGAACTTCGGCACGGCCTTCACGGTGTCGATCGAGGCCCGCGGCCGCGTCACCACCGGCATCTCCGCCCGCGATCGTGCCGAGACGGTGCGCGTGGCCATCGATCCGAAAACGCGGCCCCACGATCTCGCCCGTCCCGGTCACGTCTTCCCGCTGCGCGCGAAGAAGGGCGGAGTGCTCAAGCGCGCCGGCCAGACCGAGGCCTCGGTCGATCTGGCGACGATCGCGGGGATGACTCCGTCCGCGGTCATCTGCGAGATCATGAACGAGGACGGGACGATGGCGCGGCTCCCGGACCTGCGCGAGTTCGCCGTCCGGCACGGCCTCAAGATCATCTCCGTCGCTGACATCATCAAGTACCGGATGCAGAACGAGAAGCACGTGCACTGCCTCGCGGCGCCGCTGCTTCCGACCGCGCACGGCGAGTTCCGGGTGCACGCCTATCAGAGCGACATCACCGGCGAGGAGCACGTCGCGCTGGTGAAAGGGGAGATCTCCGAGGAGGACGAGGTGCTCGTCCGCGTGCACTCGTCGTGTCTCACCGGCGACGTCTTCCATTCCCACCGCTGCGACTGCGGCGATCAGCTCGAGCGCGCGTTCGAGCGGATCGAGGCTGAGGGGAAGGGCATCGTCCTCTATCTGCTGCAGGAAGGCCGCGGCATCGGCCTGATCAACAAGCTCCGCGCGTACGAGCTGCAGGACCAGGGCGCGGACACGATCGAGGCGAACGCGAAGCTCGGCTTCGCCCCCGACATCCGCGAGTACGGCACCGGCTCCCAGATCCTCCGCGACCTCGGCGTCCGCAAGATGCGCCTGATGACCAACAACCCCGCGAAATACGTTGCCATCGAAGGCTTCGGCCTGCAGATCGTCGAGCGCGTCCCCCTGGAGATCGAGCCGTCGAACACGACGCGCAAGTATCTCGAGGCGAAGAAGACGAAGCTGGGGCACATCCTGGAGTTGGTGTAGCGGCGCACCTCAGCTCTGGGACCACTGGGACTCATGGGACCTGTGGGACTGTCCCATTCGTCCCATAGGTCCCATTCGTCCCATCATCGGATCGCGCGAGATATATCATCCGCGCCGATGCCACACACCGGACCCATTCTCGAAGGTAAAGGCGACTCGGACTACGAGCGCTACGTGCGCGTGCCCGAGCTCCTCGAGCTCGTGAAGCCCGTCGAGCAGCTTGCCCATCCCGAGGAGCGCCTGTTCCAGGTGATGCACCAGTCGGCGGAGCTCTGGCTGCATCACATCGACTACGAGATCGATCGCACCGTGCAATTCCTCGAGAGCGACCAGCCGGAGCTGGCCGCGGACCTGCTGCACCGCTGCCGTCTGATCATCGATCTGCTCCGCGAGCAGATCATCATTCTCGAGACCATGGCCCCGGCCGACTATCACGTGCTGCGCACCACCTCGCTGGGGCGGGGGAGCGGGCAGGAGTCGCCGGGCTTCCACAAGCTGCTCGATGTCGGAAAACGCCTCTGGCCTCCCTTCACCGCCCTGATCGGCAAACACTCCGTGACGGTGCTCGAACTGGAGCGTCAACCGCGCCAGCACCACGCACTTTTCCGTCTGCTGCAGGCGTTCATGGACTACGACGAGGCGTTCCTGAAATGGCGGTACACGCACATGCGGCTGGCGTTCCGGATCATCGGCGACCGGGTGATGTCGCTGAAGAACGTGCCGGCGGCGCAGCTCGAGGCTGGTACGCGGGAGCCGCTGTTTCCCGAATTGTGGGCTGCGATCAGCGACCTGACGGCCGAATGGAAGCCGTCGTACTGACGAATTCGGAAGGCTTCACTTTTTTTGCATCACCGGTTTCTTTCGGGGATTTCGCGGTGTCGAAATCAGTGGCGGAATGGGGTTCTTTGGAGTTGATTTTTTGCAGCTAAAACTTTCGGTTTCAGGTGGTAACTAGGGAGTAACGAGAAGGTTGACGGTGATGCGACCCATCTGTATATTCGCTGGCCATTGCCTGACGCGGGCCGGGACGCAGCCTGATAGCGCACCCTGCATCGATCTGCGATCACTCATCTGGGAGTTCGGAATCAAATGAAAAAGAAGTTGTGCCTTCTTGCGGCACTATCTCTTTCCCTCTTGTCCCTGGCTGGCTGCACGAAGATCAAAGCCCGCGTTCAGATTCGGGAAGCCAACGACGCGTACGGGAAAGAAGACTACGCGACCGCTCTGAAGCACTACGAGCGGGCGCGCCAGATCGACGCGCAGAGCTTCCCTGACCTCGACCGGCTCATCGGCTACTCGCTGATCGGTCTCTACGTCCCCGAAGACAAGTCTCCGGCGAACGTGCAGAACGCGGATCGGGCCATCGTCGAGCTGCGCAGGTACCTCAAGAAAAAGCCCGACGATCGCATCGCCCGCGAAGCCCTCATCAACCTCTACCTCAACGCCGACCGTGTCTCCGAAGCGATCAACTACTTCCGCGACTGGCTGAAGACCCATCCCGCCGATATCGAGGCCGTTCGCTCCATCGCCACCCTCTACGCCAAGCAGGGCAACTTCCAGGAATCGCTCAACTGGTACGAGAAGATTACTCTCCTCGACGCGAACAATCCGGAGGCGTTCTACACCTACGGCGTCGTTTGCTACGAGAAGGTCGCCAAAAACCCGCCGCAGGACATCGCCGAGCGGCTGCAGATCATCGAGCGCGGCAAGGCCGCGCTGACCAAAGCCTCGCAGATGCGCAAGGAGTACTTCGAGGCCCTGGTCTATCTCCAGCTTCTGTATCGCCAGCAGGCGCCGCTCGAGACCGACCCGGCCAAGCAGCAGCAGCTCCTCGCCGATGCGGACCGCATCCGCAACGAAGCCGTCGCCATCGTCAAGAAGAAGAAGGCCGAGGCGACGGCAGCGGCCGCGGGTAAGAAGAGCTGACGCACGGGAACAGAGAGTCATGTTCGAAACAACAGTCGTCGAATCGAAAAAGCAGAAGGTCGGGATTCAGAAGTACCTGACCCTTCCGGTGTCCGTCGGTCTGCACGCGATCGTTCTCGCGGGCATGGTGTTCGGCACGCTGTGGAACGTCGAATTCCCGGAGAACTCGCCGGCCCAGGTCGCGCAGTACTCCGTCGCCGCGGCGCCACCGCCGCCGCCCCCGCCGCCTCCGCCGCCGGCCAAAGCGGCCAGCGTGAAGCCGGTGGAAGTCAGGCCGGTGGAGATCCCGCGCGATCTGCAGAACCTCGCCCCGACCGTCGTGCCTGACCAGGTCAAGCCCGTCGAGGCCGCGGCGACCGCCGATGCCGGCGTCGAAGGCGGCGTGGAAGGCGGTGTCGAAGGTGGTGTCCTCGGTGGTGTGGTGGGCGGTGTCGTCGGCGGAATCGTCACCGACACGATGCCTCCTCCTCCGAAAGAGACCGCGCCGCTGCGCGTCGGCGGTGACGTCAAGGCGCCGGTGGTCATCAGCCGCGTCGAGCCGCACTATCCCGAGGTGGCGCGCAAGGCCCGCGTGGCCGGCATCGTCATCGTCGAGTGCATCATCGACAAGAACGGCAACGTCCGCGACGTCAAAGTCCTCAAGCCGCTCCCGTTCGGCCTCGATCAGGCCGCCGCGGAGGCGGTCCAGAAGTGGAAGTTCCGTCCGGGCACGCTCAACGGGCAGCCGGTCGACGTCATCTTCAACCTCACCGTCAACTTCAAACTGAACTAAAACATTGGCGTCGCCGACTCCGCGCCGGCGCCGCACGAGGGAGGAATTAGCAATGGATTTGGCACACATGTTTCGCGAGATGACCATGGTCGGGTACATCGTCATTGCTGTCATGGCGCTGATGTCGATCTACTCGCTGTGGGTGATGGTCGAGCGCTACATCGTCTTCAACAAGGCGAAGAACCAGTCCCTGAAGCTGCTCGGCGCGCTCTCGAACCTGCTCACCCGCGGTGAGTACGCTCAGGCCATCGAAGTGACCAAGAAGTACAAGCAGAGCCACCTGGCCAAGGTCATCGCCGCCGGCCTGCTCGAGTTCGAGGCCTCCCGCCGCGACAAGCGCAACACCAATCCGGAGCTGGCCGTCGAGGCCGCACGCCAGGGCATGGACCGCACCGCCATGATCACCGTCGCGGAGCTGAAGGAAAACCTCGGCGTTCTGGCCACCATCGGCGCGACCGCTCCGTTCGTCGGTCTCTTCGGCACGGTCGTCGGCATCATCAACGCCTTCGTCGGCATGGCCAAGGGCGGCGGCGGTATCGCCTCCGTTTCGGCCGGTATCGCCGAAGCGCTGTTCACCACGGCCGGCGGTCTGCTCGTGGCCATCCCCGCGGTCTGGGCCTACAACTACTTCCAGAATCGCGTGGATCGCTTTACGGTGGAGATGTCCAATTCCGGCTCCGAAATGTCGATCTACTTCATGAAAGAAGTGGGGATTGGCGATGAAAAAGCTGTCGGCTAACTCGCTTGGCAAAGTAAGCCAGGCGGCGATGACCTCCGACATCAACGTCACACCGTTGGTGGACGTCGTTCTGGTGCTCCTGATCATCTTCATGGTCGTGACTCCCATGCTGCAGAAGGGTGTGCCGGTGAACCTTCCGGTCACCGAAGCGCCGGACAAGACGCCGGACACGGAAAAGCAGCTCCAGATCTCGGTCAAGTCCGATGGCTCGGTCTATCTCGGCCCGAACGTGGTCCGGAAAGATCAGGTGGAGTCGGCGCTCAAGGAAATGTACGAGCGCACGCCGGACCGCGAGATTGCCGTGAAGGGCGACCGTCAGGTCAAGTACGGCGACGTGCTCGACGTCCTCAAGGCCTTGCGTGAAGTCGGCTTCAACGATGTCGGTCTGATCGCTCAGCCGAAGAAAACCGCCACAGGAGGGGTCTAGGTCCATGCAAGTAGGTGGCAGCGGTGGATTGAGCAAGGACATCAACGTCACCCCTCTGGTGGACGTTGTTCTGGTCCTCCTCATCATCTTCATGGTCGCGACGCCCGTCATTCAGATGGGCTACCTGGTCAAGGTCCCGCCCAAAGCACCCGCGAACCTTCCTCCGTCCGCGGTGCAGGATCAGATTGTGCTGCGCCTCGTCGCGGGCCCGCGCGTCCTGATCAACAAGGAAGAGATGACCATGGAGCAGTTCCCCGGCCGGATCCAGGACATCCTTCGCGGGAACACCTCCAAGATGGTGTTCTTCTCCGGCGCTCGCGAGGTCGACTACGACACCACGATGAGGTTCCTCGACCTGGCCCGCGCCAGCGGCGCGAAGAACATCGGCATCATCGTCGAGGACCCGACCGCCGGCGGCGCAGCCGCGGCGATCAACCAGTAGCGACGACGAGCGATCAGACCTGAACCGCGGCGGCTTCGGCCGCCGCTTTCTTTTTCCCGAGCAGTCCGCGCAGGACGTGGTCCAGCGAGAACCGTCCGCCGCCCATCAGCAGCAGCGCCGCGCAGATGGCCAGCAACGCCAGCGGCGTCTCGATCCCGCGAATGGCCACGAACGGCCTGATAGCATTCGGCGGCGCCCCGAACATTGCGTCGGGAAGCTGCACGATGAAGGCCGCGACGAACATCGTCGCTGCCAGGAGGAAGGCATCGATACGGGTGAAAAGGCCGGCGATGAGCAGGACCGCTCCGGCGACCTCCGCCCACGCGGCGACATGCCCGAGGATGGCGGGGATGCCGTAGTTGGCGGCGATGTCGGCGGCGAACGCGGAGGCACCCCCTTCGCCGAAGACCTTCGACCAGCCGTGGGGGAGGAAGATCAATCCCGCGACCACACGCAAGAGCAGCGTGGCGGCATCCCTGGCCATCGTCCCTCCTTGAAGCAGCGCGCCGCCTTCGTTGACGCCGTCGTCGCTCCGGTCTTCCTGTTCGTGTCGTTCTATGGTGCCACACTCTTCGTGCTCACCGCGCTCGCGGTCCCGGTCTACTGGAGTGGACTGATCGCCGCCGCCGTCGCCACCGCCGCCACGGTGTTGATCTGGGAGAAGGGAAAGTGGCAGCTCGGCCTCTTCGTGACGCCGCGGCGCGCCGTCCCCGAGTTCATGATCGGTCTGATCTGGGGCGCGCTGCTCGTGGGCGCGTGCGCGCTGCTCGTGGTCCTCACCTCGGACGTTCGTCACGATCGCGGCACCGGCTTTCCGTGGATCGAGCTGCTGATCATCTTCATCCCCGCCGCGGTGCACGAGGAGCTGCTGTTCCGCGGCTACGTCTTCCAGAAGATGCGCCGCTGGAACCGCACCGCGGCGATCCTGAGCATCGCCTTCCTCTTCGCCGCGCTGCACTTCAACAACAGCGCGCTGACCTGGATCGGCATCGCCAACATCTTCCTCGGCGGCATCCTCCTCGGCCTCGCGTACGAGCTTTATGGCCGCCTCTGGTTCCCGATCGGCGTGCATCTCGCGTGGAACGTCATGTCCGGCCCCATCCTCGGACACGAGGTGAGCGGCTACGACTCGGCGCGGACGCTGCTCGTCGAGCGCGGCGCCGGACAGGTAATCGTCACCGGCGGCGACTTCGGCATCGAAGGGAGCGTGTGGATGACGCTCACGGAAGCCGCGGGCATCCTCCTGTTGTTACATAGGATCCGGAAAAGGAGTCAGCCAACTTGAAAGACATCGTGATCGTCGACGGCGCCCGCACGCCGATGGCGGAGTACAACGGACACTTCAGCGACATCAGCGCGATCGACCTCGGCGTCATCGCCGCGAAGGAAGCGCTCAACCGCAGCGGGTTCTCGCCCGACGAGATGGACCACGTCATCGTCGGCAACGCGCTGCAGACCTCAGGCGATGCGATCTACGGCGCGCGTCACGTCGGCCTGAAAGCAGGTGTGCCGAAGCACGTGCCTGCGCTCACCGTGAATCGTCTGTGCGGATCGGGCATCCAGTCGATCGTCAGCGCGGCCGAACAGATCCAGCTCGACGAGGCGACCACCGTGCTCGCCGGCGGGATCGAGAACATGTCCCAGGCGCCGTTCGTCGTGCGCGGCGCGCGCAAGGGACTGAAGCTCGGGCAGAACAGCATGGAAGACTCGCTGATGGTGGCGCTGCTCGACACCTACGCCGGCCTGTACATGGCCCAGACCTCGGACAACCTCGCGCGCAAGTACGAGATCTCCCGCGATGAGCAGGACGAGTACGCGCTGCGCAGCCAGCGTTGCGCGTCCGAGGCGGCGAAGGCGGGACGGTTGAAGGAAGAGACCGTGGCGGTGCCGGTCGGCCGCAAGGGCGAGCTGTTCAGCGAGGACGATCACATGCGTCCGGACACGACCAAAGAGGGTCTCGCGAAACTGAAGCCGGCGTTCGCGAAGGACGGCTTCGTGACGGCCGGAAACGCGTCGGGCATCGTCGACGGCGGCGCGATGGTCGTCGTCACCACGGCCGACAAGGCCAAAGAGAAGGGCAAGCAGCCCCTCGGCCGCATCGTCTCCTGGGGCATCGCCGGCTGCGATCCCGAGATCATGGGCATCGGTCCCGTTCCGGCGACGCAGATCGCGCTCAAGCGCGCCGGTCTGAAACTGAACGACATCGATCTGATCGAGATCAACGAGGCCTTCGCCGGACAGATCCTCGCCGTGGCGAAAGAGCTCGGCGTGGACATGGACAAGCTGAACGTGAACGGCGGCGCGATCGCGCTCGGACACCCGCTCGGCGCCTCGGGCACGCGTCTCGTGCTGACGGTGCTCTACGAGCTCCGCCGCCGCAAGCAGCGCTACGGCCTGGCCACAGCCTGCATCGGCGGGGGGCAGGGCATCGCGATGATCGTCGAGAACGCCGCCTGATGCGACGTCTGCCCGGCGCGCGACTCGTGTGCCGGGCAGTCCCGTCGGGGTCGACCTCGACCCGCGCTAACATCCGGTACGCACGGCGGCGCGTCTGGCGCGAGGTGTCATCCCGAGCCGCGAAGACGGTCGAGGGATCCCCTGCTGGAACGAACGGATTGCGCCTGAATCGGGGGATTCCTCGACCGTCCTGCGCCGCTACGCGGCTCCGGCGGCTCGGAATGACACGGGGAGGGGGGCCGCGCCGGGTGTCGAGCCCGATTTCGGCGATCCGTTCCGCTCGCGCCTCACGCCGGACGACTTTCGCTTCGAGGAGGCGGACCTGCTCACCCAGCCCACCCTCACCGCACGCCGTCCCTGTGGAGCGGCGGCCGCTTCGGCCGCCGGGTCCCTCCCTCGGCGGCCGAAGCGGCCGCCACTCCACAGGTTCCGTGTTGAAATCCGCCGTGCCCGATCCCGGTTGAGTCGTGCCGTGAGAACCCTGCTCCTCCTGGTCGCGCTCGCCGCGACCGCCCACGCCGCGCCGAAGGCGAAGCCGAAGCCGCGCACCGTCACGCTCGACGTGAAGGACGGCGAGGCCCGCGACGTGCTCGCGTCGATGAAGAAGCAGTGCGGGATCAGGAACATGATCATCGATCCCGACGTCCCCCGCACGACGGCCACGTTCTACTTCAACCAGGTTCCGTGTGAGACCGCGTTCCGCATCGTCCTGCGCACGTACGGACTGACCACGCAGGATGTGCAGGTGCTGCGCTGATGAATCGCCGCCGCCTGATACAGATCGCGGTGCTGGTCCTGCTGGCCGCCGCGGTCGTGGGACTCTATCTCTCGCCCGTGCGGGATCAACTCACGCGCGAGAACGTCCGCGCCTTCGTCGAGCATCTGCGCGGACTCTGGTATGGTCCGGCGATCTTCATCGGCACGTTCATGCTCGCCTGCGTCTTCGCGCTGCCGGCGTCTGTGTTCGTCATCGCCGCCGGATTCATCTGGGGTTGGGCGCTCGGCAGCGTCTATTCGCTCATCGGCTCCATGCTGGGCGCGATGGCATCGTTCTATCTGGGCCGCTTCATCGGGGATGGGCTGCTCGAAAAGTTCGGCCGGGTCGGCCGTGCGATCGCAAAACAGGTGGATCACGCCAGCTTCGGCTCGCTGCTCGCGCTCCGGTTCATCCCCGGGATCCCGTTCGCGGCGCTGAACTATGCCGCAGGCGTCGCCGGCGTCACCGCGCGGGATTTCTTCGGTTCGACGTTCCTCGGCGTCATCCCCTCCATCCTCGTGTTTACGTACTGCGCGGACTCGCTTTTCAACGGATCGATGACCGAGGGCGATGCATTGAAGCGGCTGGTGATCGTGTGTGCGCTGATGCTGACGATCATCCTGCTGCCGAAAGCGGTGAAGCGCTTCACCGGCCGCACCGCGCCGCTAAGCTAGTGTCGTGTCCAGATTGAAAGCGCCGGTTGCTGTGAGAAGGATTCGGGAGGACGATAAGCGGGGGGAGGGCGTGATGGGGAAGATATACATCGTCCGGCTAACTGAGAAGGAGCGGGAAGAGTTGACGGCGCTGGTC
>DATLOL010000172.1:0-31357 GCA_035536275.1 Thermoanaerobaculia bacterium | reverse complement strand
CCTGCCGGTCACGCTGGCGGAGGATCCGCTCGCGTGCGTGGCGCTGGGCACCGGGCAGATGCTCACGGACTTCATCCTGCTCCGAAAGATCTCGATCGAGTAGGACGAATAGGACCTATAAGTCGTATAGGTCCTATTCGTCCCAGTGGCCTGAATCCTGCTGAGCCAACTTCCCGAAAACTATGGCTGTACCGACCGACGTAATCCCCCGGCGTCCCACGCTGCTGTTCATCCTCGTCCTCGCACTGTTGTTCGTGCTGATGAGTCTGAGCAGCCAGACCCGGTACATCGGCGAGACGCGCACGATGTTCGAGCGCACCGTGATGACCATCTTCTCGCCCGTGCCGAAGTTCGTGAACTGGATCGGCGGCACCGCGCAGGACATGCATCACGGCTACCTGGACATGCGCGCGGCGGTGAACGAGAACGTGGAGCTGCGCCGCAAGGTAGCCTCGCTCACCACTGAGAACCTCAAGCTGCGCCAGTCCGGCAGCGACATGCGCCGCCTGCGCAGCCTCCTCGCCTACGCCGAGCAGTTCGAATATGAGACGTCGATGGGCCAGACGATCATGCTCGATACGGCCGGGCGCTTCAAATCGATCATCATCGACCGCGGCTCCGCGGACGGCGTGGAAGTGAACGACATCATCGCCAACGCGAACGGGCTGATCGGACGCGTCGTGCTGACCACGAACGACCTGTCCAAGGTCCAGCTCGTGACCGACAACAACTGCTCGGTGGGATCGCTCGTCGAGCGCACCCGGCGCCAGGGCGTCGTGCGCGGCAACGGCAGCGCCAACATTCAGATGTACGACATCCCGTCGCTCTCCGACGTGCAGCCCGGCGACCGTGTGCTCACGGCGGGCATCGACGGCGTCTTTCCGAAAGGCATCCCCATCGGCACCGTCGTCCGCTCCGAGCCCGGGCAATCGCTGTTCAAGACCGTGACGGTGAAGCCGGCCGTCGACTTCGGCACCATCGAGGAAGTGATCGTGATTCACACGCGGAAGATCCCGCCGTCGGTCGTGAGGTACGCGCCTTGAGGTGGTTGCGATTCGCCATCGGGCTGCTCCTCGCCCTGACCCTGCACTCGCTGCTCGACAGCTTCTACCCGAACGCGCTCGCGTTCTTCAATCCGTACGTGATCCTGGTCATCTATTACTCGATGGGCGGGAACATCCTCGGGGCGATCGTGGCCGGAGTGCTGGCCGGGTTCGTCCAGGACGCGTTCTCGAACGCGCCGTTCGGACTGCACGCCTTCGCGCTGACCGTGTGCGGCTACGTGGTCGCCTCGATCAACGCCCGCCTGGCCCTTCGCGGCTCGCTGGCCTTCGGCGCCTGCCTCGGCGGCGCGGTGATCGTCAACGAGCTCGTGATCTACGTCCTCGTGAACATCCTCATGAAACAGAAGATCGAGATGTTCGAGCAGGCCCTGCTCGTGAAGACGATCTTCACACTTCTGTTCGGGATGCTGGTTTACCAACTCCTCACATTGTTTCTGCGCGAAGAACCCATCGAGGCGACTCGTAGCAAGACTGCCTGGTAGCTTCGTTGCTAGTTGCTGGTTGCTGGTTGCTCGCGGTGAACCGCAAGGAACCAGCAACCAGTAACCAGGAACATCCCTATGCGCGTATACCGAGACGATCAAAAGTTCCTGCAGTTCCGCATCAACGCCGTGCTCTGGGGCATCGTCGCGGCGTTCGTCTTCCTGGCCGGCTCGTTCTGGTTCGTCCAGGGGGTTCAGGCCGAGAAGTACCGCGGCCTCTCCGAGGCGAACGCCCTGCGCGAGATCGAGATCCCGCCCAAGCGCGGCCTGATCATGGACCGCAAGGGCAAGATCCTCGCGGACAACCAGGCCTCCTACGAGCTGATGGTCGACCGCGTGGTGATGAAGCCGCTGCTCAAGGCGGACAAGCAGCGCCGCGAGAAGCTGGAAGCCTTCCTCGCCCAGATCCTCCAGATGCAGCCGGCCGAGGTGCACGCGCGGTGGGAGAAGTATTCGAAGGAAGCGTCGTTCACCCAGCCCTTCACGCTGGCCGAGGACCTGAGCATGTCCCAGGTCGCGGCGATCCGGGCGCAGTCGATCGTCTTCCCCGAGGTCAACGTGGTGCCGGTGCAGCGCCGCAACTATCCCTACGGCACCATGGCCGCGCACGTCCTCGGCTTCATCGGTGAGGTCAACGACAAGGAGCTGAAGGCCAACGAGGAGCTCGAGCAGGGCGACCTGATCGGCAAGCGCGGCGTGGAGCTGATGTACGACCAGTACCTGCGCGGCCGCGGCGGCGCCGAGTACTGGGAGTACGACGCCGATGGCCGTCGCCTCAGCGAGTACTCCCCGGCGCGTAAACAGCCGGTGCCGGGCGACAACATCTATCTCACGGTCGATTTTGAGCTGCAGCGCCGCGCCGAGCAGTACTTCACCGACAACGAGATGGTCGGATCGGCGATCGCGCTCGATCCGCGCAACGGCGAAGTGCTGGCCATGGTCTCGTCGCCCGCGTACAACCCGAACGTCTACTCGAAGCGGTTCGCGCCGGAGACGTGGAAGACGATCACCAGCAACCCGTTCAAGATCGAGCTGAACCGCGCCATTCAGGGACTCTACTCGCCGGGGTCGGTCTTCAAGATCGTCATGGCCATGGCCGGACTCTCCGACAATGCGGTCGTCGGTCCGGACACGAGCTTCAGTTGCGGCGGCAGCGGACACTTCTTCGGCCGGCGCTTCCGCTGCTGGAAGAAGGAAGGCCACGGCGGCGTGAACGTCGAGCGCGCGCTCAAGGTCTCGTGCGACATCTACTTCTACACCGTCGGCGGCCGCCTCGGCGTCGACAGGATCCACGACTACGCACGCAAGCTCACCTTCGGCGAGATCTCGCACATCGACCTCGACGGCGAGCGCGCCGGACTCATTCCATCCACGAAGTGGCGCAAGGAACATCCGGTCAAAGGAGATGCGAAGTGGTATCCCGCCGAGACGATCTCCGTCGCGATCGGGCAGGGTCCGCTGATCGTGACCCCGCTGCAGGTGGCGAACATGACCGCGGCCGTGGCTAACGGCGGCAACGTCTTCCAGCCGCACGTGGTGCGCTACGTCGACCGCGTGCAGAAGGACGGTTCGTACAAACGCTTCCGCGTCCCGAGCCGCGTGCTCCACAAGATCGAGCTCTCGCCCTCCGCGCTGAGCGCCGTCCGCAAAGGGCTGTGGGAAGTCGTGAACGGTGAGGGCGGCACCGGGAGCAACGCCCGCGTCGAAGGTTTGAACGTTGCCGGCAAGACCGGGTCGGTGCAGGTCATCGCCTACTCCGGCTGGATCAAGGCGACGTCGCTGCCGTTCAAGTTCCGCGACCACGCCTGGTTCGCATCATTCGCGCCCGCGGACAATCCGCAGATGGTGGTGGTCGTGTTCGTCGAGCACGGCGGCGCGGGCGGCGCGGATGCGGCTCCGCTGGCCAAGCTCCTTTTCGAGTCGGCCTTCCGCGAGAAGGTCACCGGAGCGCGCCTCGACCTGAGCAACCCCGAGACTCTCGAGCAGATCAAGGAAGGCGAGCTGCCGCTCCCCAGCACACGATGATCTTTCGCGACCGTGGCCCGTCCGTCGACTGGAACTTTCTCGGCACCGCCGTGGTGCTGGCGCTGATCGGCGTCCTGCTCGTCTACAGCGCGACCTACTACGGCGATCCGTCGCTGTCGACGGCGAAGAAGCAGTTGCTGTGGGTAGGCATCGGTCTCGCCCTGATGATCGCGGTGATGGTCGTCGACTATCACGTGCTTTTCGACGTTGCGGCGATCCTCTACGTCATCGGCATTCTGTTGCTGCTCTATCTGATGATCTTCGGGCGTCTCACCGCGAACGTGAGGTCGTGGATCCACATCGGCGGCTTCCAGTTCCAGCCATCGGAGTTCATGAAGATCTTCACCGCGCTCATGGTGGCGCGCTTCTTCGACTCCAACGACCGGGCCTATCTCGACATGCGTTCGTTCCTCATGGTCATGGGCATCATCACCCTGCCCGTCGCCATGATCATCATCCAGCCCGACTTCGGCACCGCCGCGTCGTTCTTCCCGCTGTACGCGGTGGCGATGTTCTTCGGCGGCATCCGCGCGAAAGTGTGGGCGGCGATGATCCTGCTGGTCGCGATCGCGTTGCCCCTGGGATGGTTCGCGTTCCTCAAGCCGTATCAGAAGGAGCGCGTGATGATCTTCCTCAACCCCGAGCGCGATCCGCTGGGCTCGGGGTACCAGGTCACGCAGGCGAAGATCGCCATCGGCTCCGGCGGCATCAACGGGAAAGGGTTCCGCCACGGCACGCAGGCAAAGCTGGAGTTTCTCCCCGCGCGGCACACCGACTTCATCTTCGCCGTGCTCGGCGAGGAGTGGGGCTTCATCGGGGTCGTGATCGTGCTGGGGCTCTATCTATTTCTAACGATCCAGGCGCTCACATTCGCCAAGCATGCACGTGACCGAGGAGGCACGTTCCTGGTCATCTGCCTGATCGCATTCGTGATCTTCCACGTACTGATCAACGTGTCGATGCAGATCGGGATCCTGCCGACGACCGGAATTCCGCTGCCGCTGATCTCGTACGGCGGCTCGTCGACGATGATGTTCTTCATCGCCGTGGGGTTGATCGCGAATGTGGATATGCGGCGGTTTGTGAACGCTTAGGGACCGATAGGACCTATGGGACGTATGGGACTTATAGGTCGTTGAGCTTGTCGATGTCGCGGCGGTCTTTCTTGGTCGGTCTTCCCGTGCCGCGCTCGCGCGCGACGGGGGCGAGCTCGCGGACCTGCGCGGGAGTTTCGTCGTCGTACATCGCGCGCGCCTGTTCCTTGGACACGTTCGTGTCCGGGACGAACTGCACGACGACGCGGCGGTAGCGGTCTCCGCCGTCGTAGAACTCGACCACGTCGCCTTCCTTCACCGGCGCCGACGGTTTGACGCGCAGACCGTTGATCTTGACCTTGCCGCCCTTGCACGCTTCGGTGGCCTCTGCCCGGTGCTTGAACAGGCAGACGAGCTTGAGCCAGATGTCGATCCGATGGCGTTCCATTTAAGTTTTGTATAATCAGCGCCTTCGGAGGAGACGCATGATCAAGGCGGACATCGTCAACAAAGTCGCGGAGACTTCGGAAATTTCCCGCGTCAAGGCGGCCCAGGCGGTCGATACCGTCATCGAAGGGCTCCGCAATGCGCTCGCCCGCGGCCAGCGGATCGAGCTGCGCGGTTTCGGCGTGT
Organism: Thermoanaerobaculia bacterium; assembly: GCA_035536275.1. GTDB lineage: Bacteria > Acidobacteriota > Thermoanaerobaculia > Gp7-AA8 > Gp7-AA8 > QHVT01. The sequence goes on along the minus strand of DATLOL010000172.1, from coordinate 26,119 downwards.
TTCAGGTCAAGCAGCGGAAGAAGGGCATCGGCCGCAACCCCAAGACTGGCGTCGAGGTGAAGATCCCGCCCGGCAACACGATCCGCTTCAAGCCCGGCAAAGAGCTCCGGAACCTGCTGTAAACAAGCGGCAACGCGCCGCGGGAGCGCGCAACATCATCGCGGGGGATTCGTCATACAGAAGGACGAACGAAACACACCGCATCGCACACCCCCGCGATGCACCCAGCCCACCACCAAGGCCCACCAGGCCGCCGTCGCAACAGGCTGCGCGACGGCGGCCGAGCCCTCCAAGCCGTTCGACTAGAATGCGCGCCGTGCAACCCGAGCAGACCGTCCTCGTCCTCGACTTCGGATCCCAATACACCCAGTTGATCGCCCGGCGGATTCGCGAGAGCTCCGTCTATTCGGTCGTCCATCCCTGCGACTGGCCGATCGAGAAAATCCGCGAGCTGGGGCCGAAGGCGATCGTTCTGTCGGGCGGTCCGCAGTCGGTCTACTCCGAAGCCGCGCCCTACTGTTCACGCGAGGTCTTCGAGCTCGGCGTTCCCATCCTCGCCATCTGCTACGGCATGCAGCTCACCGCGTACTTTCTCGACGGGAAGGTCGAAGCGGCGACCGAGCGTGAATACGGCCGCGCCGAGATCGAAGTGACCGCCGACTCCCCGCTCTTCGCGAACACACCGAGACAACAAAACGTGTGGGCCAGCCACGGCGATCGCATCCTGGCCGGCCCTCCCGGCTTCCGCACGATCGCATCGACCTCGAGCGCGCCCATCGCCGCATTCGAGAACGCCGACCGCCGCTGCTACGGCATTTTGTTCCATCCCGAGGTGACGCACACCGAGGCGGGCGGGCAGATCCTGAAGAACTTCCTGTTCGACATCGCCGGCTGCAAGTCGACCTGGGACCTCGGAGACTTCCGGCGTCGCAAAGTCGAAGAGATCCGCCGCGAGGTCGGCGACGCTCACGTCATCGTCGCCGTGAGCGGCGGCGTCGACTCCACCGTCGCGGCGCTGCTGGTCGCCGAGGCGGTCGGCGAGAAGCTCACGGCGATCTTCGTCGACAACGGCGTGCTCCGAAAACACGAGGCCGTGCAGGTCGGCGCGCGCCTCAGCGATCGTCTGGGCCTGCACTTCATTCAGGTCGACGCGCGCGAGCGCTTCTACGCGAAGCTCGCCGGCGTCGAAGATCCCGAGGTCAAGCGGAAGCGGATCGGCAACGAGTTCATCGCCATCTTCGAGGACGAAGCGAAGCGTCTCCCCCAGGTAGAGTTTCTCGTCCAGGGCACGCTCTACCCCGACGTCATCGAGTCCGTCTCGATCAAGGGTCCGTCCGCGGTCATCAAGACCCATCACAACGTGGGCGGCCTGCCGGAGAAGATGGGCCTGAAGCTGATCGAGCCCGTCCGCGAGTTGTTCAAGGATGAAGTGCGCCGCCTGGGAATGGAGCTCGGACTGGAAGAGGAGTTCGTCTGGCGTCACCCCTTCCCCGGACCCGGCCTCGCCGTGCGCATCCTCGGCGAAGTGAACGCGACACGCGTGGACATCCTCCAGAACGCGGACGAGATCGTGATCGAGGAGATCCGCAACGCCGGCCTCTATCGCGAGATCGCCCAGGCGTTTGCGGTCCTGCTCCCGGTGAAAAGCGTCGGCGTCATGGGCGACGAACGGACCTACGAGAACGTCTGTGCGATCCGCGCGGTGACGACGACCGACTTCATGACCGCGGACTGGTATCGCATGCCCCACGAGCTGCTGGACCGGATGGCCCGGCGCATCGTGAACGAAGTCCGGGGGATCAACCGGGTCGTGTACGACATCTCCTCGAAGCCTCCCGGCACGATCGAGTGGGAGTAAAGCCGGGACATCAATCGCGGCAACTACTTTCCATTTTTACCGTCAGCTACGTAACATCAATTACAACGTCGCGTGATTTCGGTCATGGCGTGAGCGTATAGTGACGCATCCGCGTCTGACATCAGATCCAAACCGGAGAGTTCTAGGCCCCACGTGAGTGGGAACGACGGCGTAACCATCCCCGGCTACGCCTTTGGTCCAAACAGGAGGAGAAAATGATTCACCGTTTCCCCATGATCCGCATCGGAGTCATTCTGCTTTGCATCGCGATTCCGTTCAGCGCGTTCGGCGACGGCCGCGGCAAAGGCGTCGGCTCGACGATCGAGTGGTCGGCACCCCCGGGAGCCTACGAGAGCGCCACGCTCGAGGTCTCGATGCCTGACGGCGACGTGATCACACGTGAGTACGCAGCCGGCCGCTCCATCACGCTGCGCGTGTCCGACCTCGGCACCGACGTGACCGACGGCGCGTACACCTACGAAGTGACGTTCGCGCCGAAGGTCTCGGCCGACGTGAAAAAGAAGCTCGAGAACGCGCGTAAAGCGAACGACGAAGCCGCCGCCCGCAAGGTGCTGCGCGAGGCCGGCATTACGTCGACCCTCTACTCGGGCACGTTCACGGTCCAGAACGGCTCGATCGTGGACACCGAGGCGACCGAGTCGGGCGCGGGCGCTTCCGCCGAGGGCTCGGCGTTCATCAAGAACGACGATGGCGGCCTGGTCACCCCGACCCCGCCAACCGGCGGCAAGATCGCGGTCAACGACCAGGTCATCCCCGATGACCTCATCGTGCAGGGCAGCGGCTGCTTCGGCTTCGACTGCGTGAACAATGAGAGCTTCGGCTTCGACACGATCCGCATGAAGGAGAACAACACCCGGATCAAGTTCGAGGACACCTCGGTCGGCAGCTTCCCGACCAACGACTGGCAGCTCACCGCCAACGATTCGGCGAGCGGCGGCGCGAGCAAGTTCTCGGTCGAAGACATCACCGGCGCGAAGGTCCCGATGACCATCACCGCCGGCGCAGCGACGAACTCCATCTTCGTGGACAGCACGGGCCGCGTCGGCTTCCGCACGTCGACCCCGGTCCTCGACCTGCACGTCTCCACGAGCAACACCCCGGCGCTGCGCCTCGAGCAGACCAACGCCGGCGGCTTCACCGCGCAGACCTGGGACGTGGCCGGCAACGAGGCGAACTTCTTCGTCCGCGACGTGACCAGCGGCTCGCGCCTTCCGTTCCGTATTCGCCCGGGCGCTCCGACCAGCTCCGTCGACATCAGCGCCGACGGTGATGTCGGTATCGGCACGGCGTCCCCGCAGGCCGGCCTGCACGTCGTCTCGAACCTCCGCATCGACGCCGTCGACAGCGCGGGCGGCCTGCGCGCCATCGGCTTCGGTGGCACTAGCAACACCCTCAACCCGAACATCTATACCAACGGCAGCTACCTGGTCATCAACGCCAAGAACGGCGCCAACGCGCTGAACCTGAACTTCGACTCGGGCGCGACCAGCTCGACGATCATGCAGGCCAACGGCGGCACCGTCGGCGTCGGCATCACCTCGCCGCAGTCCAAATTCCACGTCAGCGGCGGCGACATCCGCGTCTCCGGCGGCAGCTTCATCGACGACGGTGTGACGCTCAACGTTCCGGACTACGTCTTCGAGCAGGACTACAAGCTGATGCCGCTGCCGGAGCTCGAGCAGTTCATCCGCGACAACAAGCACCTGCCGAACGTGCCCAGCGCCAGCAACGTCAAGCAGGCCGGCCTCAACCTCAGCCAGATGCAGATGCGCCTGCTCGAGAAGGTCGAAGAGCTCACGCTCTACACCCTCGACCAGCACAAGACCATCGCCGAGCTGAAGGCCGCAAACGAAGAACTGGCCGCGAAGATCAAAGCGATCGACGCCCAGCTCGCGAAGCAGCAGTAAGACCTCTCCCGAGGTTCACGAAAGGCCGGCGGCAACGCCGGCCTTTTTTTGTCTCTCAACCCGCAAAAAAAGCGGGGACGCGGTCGGAAGAACCGCGCCCCCGCAAGGGAGCAGGTGATCCCGGGGCCCTCTCCCCTGGATCGCGTGGCGCACTGAGGGGTACGCCATGTCGGACGGGCTTTCGCCCGTCCATGGGCGGGCCAAAGCCCGCCCTACGTTTAGTCGCTCAAGTTGCGAATCACCGTCGGAATGTCGAGATCACTGCCGAAATCGCTCGACGCCATCGGCCCGAATCCGCCGGTGCCGTCAGTCTTGGAGAAGCCTCTTCGAAAAAACGGAGGATCGTAGATCTCGCCCTCCGCTCCGACCTGCGGCGCCGCGGGCTCTTCGTGCTGCGCTGCGATCTCTCTTTCCTTCGGCGCGAACGGGCGGTACAGGGCCGGTGCCGGACGCTCCTGCGTGCCGCGCGACGGCGGGGTGGACAGCGATTCGCCGCGCGCGTTCAGCAGTCCCTTCGTGGCCGCGTCGAACCCGGTGGCGATCACCGTCACCTTCACTTCGTCCTTCATGCGCGGATCGATGACCGTGCCGAAGATGATGTTCGCTTCCTCGTCGGCCGCGGACTGAATCACCGACGCCGCCTCGTGGACTTCGAACAGGGTCATGTCCGGCCCGCCGGTGATGTTGATCAGCACGCCCTTCGCGCCCTCGATCGACGCCTCTTCGAGCAGTGGCGAGGAGATCGCGCGCTGCGCGGCCTCCACGGCGCGATGCTCGCCCTGCGACACGCCGGTGCCCATGAGCGCCATGCCCATGCCGTGCATGATCGTCTTCACGTCCGCGAAGTCGAGGTTGATCTCGCCCGGGACGGTGATGAGATCGGAGATGCCCTGCACGGCCTGGCGGAGGATGTCGTCGGCGATCTTGAACGCGTCGCTGAGGGACGTGCCCCGCTCGACGAAGTTCAACAGACGCTCGTTCGGAATGGTGATGAGCGTGTCGACCGTGTCGCGCAGAGCGCGGATGCCCTGTTCGGCCTGCACCCGGCGGCGCTTGCCCTCGAAGCCGAACGGCTTGGTGACCACCGCAACGGTCAGTGAGCCCAGCTCCGCGGCCAGCGACGCGATGATCGGTGCCGCGCCGGTGCCGGTGCCGCCCCCCATGCCCGTGGTGATGAAGATCATGTCGGCGCCGCTGAGCGCCTCCAGGATCCGATCGGTGTCTTCGAGCGCGGCCTGCTTGCCGACCTCGGGATTCGCTCCCGCGCCGAGGCCTTTGGTGAGCTTGCCGCCGATCTGCAGCTTCACGGGGGCCAGCGAAGTGCGCATGGCCTGCAGGTCGGTGTTGGCGACGAGGAACTCGACGCCCTTGATCCCCGCCTGAATCATCCGGTTGACGGCATTCCCTCCGCCCCCGCCGACTCCGACGACCTTGATTTTCGCGCCGAGATGCTGCTCGTCCAGCGTGACTGCGAGCGCTCCGTCGCCAGGCCTCTCGTCAAACGTGATCATTTAACCGTTCTCCAAATGATAAAGCCGTTGATGAAGATTTCAATACGTTTTATGTGTCAGCTCCAGGCAAACCACTGCTTGAACGAGTCCGCGACCTTCGCCAGCCCCTTGCGCGGGCGCCGGCGTACGCGGGTCTGGTCCCGCAGTCCCCACAGCAGCAGTCCGCTGGCTGCCGCCCACTCCGGTCCGCTCACCGTGTCCGCCAGTCCGCCGATGCTGCGGGGCACACCCTTGCGCGCCTGCTGGTCGAAGACCTGCTCGACCATCTCCACGATGCCGTCCATCTCCGCGCCGCCGCCCACGACGACGACGCCCGAGCGGATCTCCTTGTCCAGCCCGACCTTCTCCAGGTCGCGGTAGACGAGCTTCGCGATCTCCGCGGCGCGCGGCTCGAGGATTCCGGTCAGCTCCTGGCGCGAGAGGATCTTTGGCGCGCGTCCGCCGACGGTCGGCACCTCGATCGGATCGTCTTCCATGACCAGCGACGCGAGCGCGCAGCCGTAGCGCTTCTTGATGCGCTCCGCGTCTTCCATCGGCGTGCGCAACACCACAGAGATGTCGCTGGTGAAGTGTCCCGCGCCGACGGGCAGCACGTTGGTGTGAATGACGTTGCCCTCGAGGAAGACCGCGTAATCGGTCGTGCCGCCGCCGAGGTCCATGAGCAGCACGCCCATCTCCCGCTCGTCCTGCGTGAGCACGGCCTCAGCCGCGGCAAGCTGTTCGAGCACGAGCTCCTGCACCGCGATGCCGGCCTTGTTCACGCAGGTCAGGACGTTCTGGTTGTGCGTGCGAGCGCCGGTGACGATGTGCACGTTCGCCTCGAGGCGCGTGGCGGTCATGCCCAGCGGATCGTGGATTCCGTCCTGGCCATCGACGACGAACTCGCGCGGGATCACGTGGAGCAGCTCGAGCTCGGACGGGATGTTGATCGACTTCGACGCCTCGATGACGCGGTCGATGTCCTCGCGGGCGATCTCTTTGTGCTTGCCCATGACCGAGACGACGCCGCGCGAGTTGACGGAGCGGATGTGATCTCCGGCCACGCCGACGTACGCGGACTCGATCTGCAGCCCGGCCATGACCTCGCATTCGTCGACGGCTTTCTTCACCGCCTCGACGGCCTGGTCGAGGTTGATGATGTTGCCGCGGCGCGTGCCTTTCATCGGCGAGGTGCCTTTGCCGATGATCTCGAGCTGCCCGCGTTCGCTGATCTCGCCGACCAGCGCGCAGACTTTCGAGGTGCCGATGTCGAGGGCCACGATGTACTTGTCTTCAGTTCTGGACATGGTTGGTCTCCAGCGCTTTCACGATCACTCGGTCCGCGAACCGGAGGTCCGCGTATTCGATCTTCGGGTGTGCTTCCGCGCCGAGGACGGCGCGCAGGTTGCGGTATTTGGCGGAGACGTCGTCACCGTTGGTGTAGACCACGGCGCCGAGCTCGCGGTCGTAGATCGCGAAGCCGCGTGGTGCGATCGGCCACACCTCAGACACGCGCGCGTACAGCTCGCGATCGCTCTTGCGGAGCGCGGTCACGAACGCGACGCTGCGCGCCAGCTCCTTGCCCTCGGCATTGGTGATGAGGGGCAGGTCGTCGTCGCCGACGCTGGGCGACAGCTCGGCGAACGGCGTCCCCTTGTCGTCGACGTAGAGCAGGCGGTCGCTCACGCGCACGAGCGCCACCGGCAGGCGCTCGGTAATCTTGATGCGCAGCGTGTCGGGCAGCTTCTTCTCGATGTCGATGCGACGCACCCAGCCCAGTCCGCGCAGGTCGTGCTGCACGCGGGCGATGTCGATCTGGAAGAGGTTCAGCCCCTCGTAGCGCTGGGTCGCCTTCTGCAGCGCCGCGCGCGGCGTGTGCACGGCGCCGTCGACCTCGATGGTGCGCACGGCGAAGCTGGGGTCGGACTGCGTGTGCCGCCACGCCCACACTCCGCCGACGACGATCGCCGCGACGAGCCCGCCGTTGCGCAGCCAGACCAGCAGCCGTTGCACCTGAATGCGGCGCTGGTTGCGGCGCAGGCGCTGCAGGTCCGTCGGGCGGAGGAAGCGGGAGGCGGTGGTGTCGAGATTCATACCTGCCCCCTCACCAGTTCCTCGGCGATCTCGTGCACGTCGCCGGCGCCCATGACGATGAACAGGTCACGGGGGCCGAGGCGGCGGCGCATCTCGTTCACGATCTCGGAGTTGCTCCGGTCCAGGAACTCGATGCCCGGAACGGAGTCGGAGATGATGCGCGCGGAGAGGCCGTCGACCGGGGTCTCGCGCGCGGCGTAGATCGGCGAGACGATCGGGACGTCGGCGACGCGCAGCGACTCGCCGAACTCTTTCGCGAAGTCGCGCGTGCGCGAGAAGAGATGCGGCTGGAAGAGCGCCACGATCCGGCGATCGGGATAGCCGCTGCGCGCGGCGCTGAGCGTGGCCCGGATCTCGGTCGGATGGTGCGCGTAGTCGTCCACGACCAGCGCGCCGAGGTAGTGGCCGAGGAGCTGAAAACGGCGATCGACGCCGAGGAACTTCGCCAGGCCGGCGGAGATCTTCTCGACCGGAACGCCGATGTGCCGCGCGACACCGATCGCGGCCAGCGCGTTGCGGACGTTGTGCTCGCCCGGCACGAACAGCTTGAAGTGGCCCGCGCCGGGCACCTCGAAGCGCGTGCCGCGCTCGTGGAACTCGAGGTTGACGGCGCGCAGGTCAGCACCTTCGGAGAGACCGTAGGTGATCAGTTGCTCGCGAGACGCCTCGGCCACCACGCGGCGTACGTTCTCGTCATCGATGCAGGCGATCACCGCGCCGCCCGGCTTCACGTTGCCGAGGAAGACGCGGAAGGCTTCGAGGATGGCCTCGAAGGAGCCGTAGTACTCGAGGTGGTCCGGCTCCACGTTCGTCACTACCGCCACCTCGGGGTGGAGGTGATGGAACGTGCGCGCGTACTCGTCGGCCTCGACGACGAGAAAGTCGCCGCGGCCCTGTTTGGCGTTGGTCTGGAGGTTCTGGACCATCCCGCCGACGAGCACCGTCGGATCGAGGCCGGCCTCTTCGAGGACGACCGCGATCATGGCCGAGGTGGTGGTCTTGCCGTGCGTCCCTGACACACCGATGGTGCGCACCGGGTCCGTGAGCGCACCCAGGGCCTCGGCGCGGGTCATGACCTGGATGCCGCGGCGGCGTGCCGTTTCCAGCTCGTCGTGCACGCCTTTCACCGCGGCCGTGACGATGACCAGCTCGACGCCCTCGAGGTGGGCGGGGTCGTGACCGATGTCGACGCGGACGCCACGGCGCGACAGGAGATCGGTCGCGGCCGAGGACTTCGCATCGCATCCCGACACCGAGACGCCGGAGCCGGCGAGGATCTCCGCGATGCCACTCATGCCGATTCCGCCGATGCCAACGAAATGGATGTTTTTAATTTCACTGAAATTCATTACCAGTGTGGCGTCTTAATCTGAATTTTAAGTTTACGAATGGACCGAAGCAATTAAATTCTCTGAATTTTCTCGACTAAATCGACGATGGTTTTGGTGGCTTGAGGCATGGCCAGGGTCCGGGCAGCGGAACCCATGCGCGCGGCCCGCTGCGGATCGCCGAGAATGTCGCCGATGGCTCCGGCCAGACGTTCGGGCGTCAGCTCCTTCTCGGTGATGACCACCGCCCCTCCCGCGCGCTCGACGACACGCGCGTTCAGCTCCTGATGGTTGTTGGTGGCGGCGGCAAAGGGGACGAGGATGGCCGCGCGTCCGATGGCCGCGAGCTCGCCGATGGTCATCGCTCCGGCGCGGCACACGACGACGTCCGCGGCGGCGATCTCGTCGACGATCGGGTCGAGATACGGGACAACCCGCGCGGTGTCCGCGAACGCCGAAGCGCGATAGGCGGTTTTGACCTTTTCCAGCTCGTTGGGGCCGGTCTGATGGACGATCTGCAACGTGTCCTTGTGCCGCGCCAGGAAGAGCAGCGCGGCGGACATGGTGTCGTTGAGGATGCGGGAGCCCTGGGAGCCGCCGAACAAGACGAGGCGTTGCCGGTTGGCGGTTGGCGGTTGGCGGTTGGCGGTTTGGAAAAACTCCGCTCTGATGGGGTTCCCCGTTACGACCGCGTCTTTGCGCTTCATGCGAGGGCCGGCCTCGTCGAACGCCACGGCAACCGTCGTCACGAATCTGGCGAGGGAGCGATTGGCGAGGCCGGGGAAGGCGTTCGCTTCGTGGACGATCGTCGGGACGCCGCGCAGTTTCGCGGCGAACAACACCGGGCCCGACGAGTAGCCGCCGACGCCGAGAACGACGCTGGGCTTGTGCTTTCCGATCAGTCTCCAGGCCTGGATGAAGCCTTTCGGGACGCGGAAGACGTTGCGGACGAGACCGAGCCCGCCTTTGCCTTTCAGGCCGCCCACGTCGATGAACTCGAGCGGGAAGCCGGCCTTCGGCACGATGGTCTTCTCCAGACCCTTTTCCGTGCCGACGAAGACGACGCCGCGCGCGGCGTCGCGCGCGAGGTATTCGCGTGCAATGGCGATGGCGGGATAGATGTGTCCTCCCGTACCACCGCCCGCAACCATCAACACGCCCTTCACGCCCATCCCAACCTCGCTCGATCTATCCCGATTGTTGTGAGAAATTCAGTAGCAGCCCGACCGCGATGAGGCTCGCCAGCAGCGACGATCCGCCGTAGCTCACCAGCGGCAGCGGAATGCCTTTCGTGGGCACGAGACACAACGCCACGCTGACGTTGATCAGCGCCTGAATGACGATCATCAGAGTGCAGCCAAGAGCCGCGTAGAACGCGAAGCGGCTCTGGCTGTAGCGTGCGATCCGGAAGCCGCGCCACGCCAGCAGCGCGAACGCGCCGAGGATCGCCACCGCGCCGACGAATCCGAGCTCCTCACCGATGATGGAGAAGATGAAATCGGTGTGCGGCTCGGGCAGGAAGAACAGTTTCTGTCTGCCGTTGCCGATCCCCAGTCCATCGAAGCCGCCCGTGCCCAACGCGATCAGCGACTGCATCGGCTGGAACCCTTTGCCCAGCGGATCGGCCTCGGGGTTCAGAAACGTCAGCAGCCGCTCCCGCCGGTACGCGGCGCTGCCGGCGAAATAGAGCACGGCCGGAATCAGCGCGAACGAGAGACCGGCGATGTAGTGCCACGACAGTCCCGCGGCGAAGATCATCGCGCTCGCGACGAGCACCAGGGTCGTGGCCGTTCCGAAGTCGCGCCCGAGGAGAATCAGTCCGGCGAAGAGCGCGAGGATGAAGCCGACCGGCAGCAGGGTGCCGGTGAGATCGTTGATCCGGTCCTCTCGCCGCGCGAGATACGAGGCCAGGAAGAGGATCATGGCCGGCTTCGCGAACTCCGACGGCTGCAGGTTGAACCACGGCAGATCGATCCAGCGATGGGTGCCGTTGATGGGATTCTGAAACAGCGCGACGATCAGGCCGAGCGCGACCAGTCCCAGCGCGCCGTACTGGACGCGGCGGTCCTGCAGCATCGCCGGATTGACGTGCATGAGGAACATCGCCAGCAGCGCACCGGCGCCGAGGAACACACCCTGGCGGATGAGGAAGAACGACGAGGCGTGACCGAAGCGCTGCGTGGCGATCATGGCCGAGGCGCTGTAGATCATGACCATCCCCACGAGGACGATGATCGTGGCGGTGGTGAAGAGCCAGGAGTCGAAGGAGAGTTTGCGGCTCATCGAATGGCTCCGGCAGCGCTGAGTGCTGAGTGCTGAGTGCTGAGTGCTGAGTGCGTGCGGATGGCGTCGAGTGACTCAGCACCCAGCACGCAGCACTCAGCACTGCTTCGTGAGCGGGCCATCATCGAAGACCTCGCACCAATTCCTCAAAATGCTCTCCGCGATGCTCGAAGTTGCGGTACTGATCGAAGCTCGCGCAGGCCGGCGAGAAGAGGACTGTCTCTCCCGGTTTCGCATTGGCGCGCGCCCAGTCGATGGCGTGCTGCATGTCGCCGGCGGGGACGATCTCGCTCGCGCCGTTGAGAGCCTCCGCGACGCGGTCGGCGGCGGAGCCGATGGTCAGGACCGTGCGCGCTTTCGAGGCGACGAGATCGCGCATGCGCTCGAACTCCCCGGCCTTGTCCTTGCCGCCGAGGATGAGGATGACGCTGGAGGCGTCGAAGCCCTCGAGCGACTTGAGCGTGGCGTCGACGTTCGTGCCCTTGGAGTCGTTGACGTAGCGGACGCCGTCGAGCTCGCGCACGAGGACCATGCGATGCGGCAGGCCGGCGAAGGTGCCGAACGCGATCTGCACGTCGACGTCGTCGACGCCGACTGCGCGTGCCGCGAGCCACGCCGCGAGCGCGTTCTCGACGTTGGCCTGTCCCTCGAGTCTCAGCATCGCCCGCGGGATCCGGCGCTCGTCGCCGCCAACGTTGGTAACGAGATCCTTGCCGTCGAACCACGCGCCGGTGTCGACGTTCTTCGTCGCCGAGAACTGCCACCGCCGCGCCCCGCCGTCGCGCAACGCGCTGCGACGCTCGCTGGCGTTGGAGATGGCCGTGTCGCCCGGCTCCTGGTTGCGGAAGATGCGGTACTTCGCCGCGGCGTAGGCGCCGAAGTTCGGGTAGCGATCCATGTGATCGGGCGTGACGTTGAGCAGCAGGGCCACGTTCGCGCGAAAGGTGTCGACCGCCTCGAGCTGGAACGATGAGAGCTCGAGCACGTACGTGCGCGGACGCTCCTCGTCGATCTCCGCGATCAGCGGTTCACCGATGTTGCCCGCGACGATCGGCTGTCGTCCCGCGACCCGCAGGATCTCGCCGATCAGCGCGGTCGTGGTCGACTTGCCGTTCGAGCCGGTGACGGCGATGACCGTGCCTTTCAGATTGCGCCAGGCCAGCTCGATCTCGCCCATGATCCCGATGCCGCGCGCCGACGCCTCCTGCAGGATAGGAATGGTCATCGGCACGCCGGGCGAGAGAACGATCCGAGTCACACCGTCGAGGACGTCGAGGCTGTGCACCCCGAACGCACGCTCCACGCGCTCGTCGACGGGATACGGCAGCGGAGGATTGGCGTCACGGTCCGTGAGACGCACGGACGCGTCGTGCGCGGCGAGCCAGTTCGCCGCGGCCACGCCGCTCTTCGCTGCACCGATGACCAATGTCTTCGACATTCGTTGCTAGTTCCTGGTTGCTGGTTGCTCGTGATGGTTCGTCAGGCGCAAACGCACCAGGAACCAGCCACCAGCAACCAGCAACATCACCTCAGCTTCAACGTCGCCAGCGCCAGCATCGCGAAGATGATCGCGATGATCCAGAAGCGCACGACGACCTTGGTCTCCCTCCACCCCGACAGCTCGAAATGGTGATGCAGCGGCGACATCTTGAAGATGCGCCGTCCCGTGATCTTGAACGAGGCCACCTGCAGGATCACCGACAGCGCCTCGAGCACGAACAGCCCGCCCACGAGCACGAGCAGCAGCTCCTGCTTGATCATCACGGCCAGGCAGCCGATCGCGCCGCCCAGGGCCAGCGATCCGACGTCGCCCATGAAGATCTCCGCCGGATGCGCGTTGAACCAGAGGAACCCGAGCGACGCGCCGACCATGGCCCCGCAGAACACGGCCAGCTCGCCGGTCTGCGGCACCCAGGCGATGCGCAGATAGTCCGCGATGCGCGCGTGGCCGGCGGCGTACGTGAGGACCGTGAACGTCACCGCGGCGATGAGCGACGATCCGATGGCCAGGCCATCGAGTCCGTCGGTGAGATTGACCGCGTTCGACGCGCCGACCAGCACCACCATCACGAAGATGATGTAGACCGGGCCCCACAGCGTCAGCACCGCGTTCTTGAGGAACGGGAACGTGATCGCCGTCGAGTAGTTGTTCTTCAGCATCGGCAGGTAGGCGATGGCCAGGGCCACCAACAGCGCCACGCCGAACTGGGCGATGAACTTCTCCTTCGTCGTGAGACCGAGGTTCCGCTTCTTCGCCATCTTGCGGTAGTCGTCGATGAAGCCGATCGCGCCGTAGGCGGCGGTGACGAAGAGCACGATCCAGATGTACGGGTTCAGGATGTCCGCCCAGAGGATCGTGGGGATGATGATCGCGACGCAGATCAGCATGCCGCCCATCGTCGGCGTGCCCGCCTTGGACTGATGCGACTTGGGCCCCTCCTCGCGGATGTATTGCCCGAGCTTGATGCGGCGCATGCGCTCGATCAGCCACGGGCCGAGGATCAGCGAGATGAGCAACGCGGTCAGCGCGGCGAACGCCGTCCGGAACGTGATGTAGCGGAAGACGTTGAACCCGACGACGACGTCCCTGAGACGGAAAAGGAGGTGATACAGCATCAGGCACCCTCCAGCATCGCAACGGCCTTATCGAGTCCGACTCCGCGGCTTCCCTTGAGCAGCACGAGATCGCCCGGCTGAATGAACGCGCGCAGGAACGAACCTGCCGCTTCGGCATCCGTGAAATGGCGCAGGTTCGCCTCCGCGAATCCGGCTTCGCGCGCGCCTTCGAGCAGCGCCTGCGATCGCGTTCCGACGCTGACCACGACGTCAATGGCCTTCGGAATCCCCCGGCCGGCATCGCGATGGAACTGCAGCTCCTGCTCGCCCAGCTCCAGCATGTCCCCGATGACGGCGATCCGGCGGCCGGTGACGTCGGCCTGGGCCATCAACTCCAGCGTGCGCGCGAGCGCGTACGGATTGGAGTTGTACGTGTCGTCGTAGATCGTGGCGTTCTTCCACGGGATGACGATGCCGCGGTGATACGCGGGCTTGACCTCGCCGACGCCGCGCTCGATGCCCGGCCAGGAGATGCCGACCGCGCGCGCGCAGGCGATGGCAGCGAGGAGGTTGTCGAGGTTGTGGCGTCCGGGCAGGGCCAGCTCGAGCTCGCGCTCCTCTCCTTCGGCGACAAGGGTGAAGCGCGTGCCGAGGAGGCCACGCTCGCGGATGTTCGTGGCGCGGAAGTCGGCGTCGTGCTCGACGCCGTACGTCACGCGCCGCCCCTCGAAGTCGCGGCTGATGCGCACGACGTGCTCGTTGTCGTTGTTGACGACGACCGTGCCGCCGGACGCGAGATTCTCGAGCAGCTCGCGCTTCGCGGCGGCGATGCCGTCGATGCCGTTGGCGAAGAACTCGATGTGTACGGGGGCGATGTTCGTGTACACGGCGACGTTCGGCCGCAGCAGCCCCGCGATCTCGGCAATCTCGCCGGCGTGGTTCATCCCGATCTCGCTGATGACGACCTCCGTGCTGTCGGGCATGTTGTTCATGCACAGCGGAGCGCCGATCTGGTTGTTGAAGTTGCCCCACGACTTGTGCGTGCGCCGCTCGGTGGCCACGAGCGTGGCGATCATCTCTTTCGTGGTCGTCTTGCCGGCCGAGCCGGTGATGCCGATCAGCAGCGGGTCGTACCGCTCCCGGATGACCTTCGCCAGCCGCTGCAGCGCCACGGTCGTGTCATCGACGATGACCAGGCTCTTGTCTCCCGGAAAGTTCTCGGGCTCGTGCTCGACAACGGCGCCGCGGGAGTGCTCCATCGCCTGATCGACGAACTGATGCCCGTCGAGACGCTCGCCTTTGATGGCGAAGAAAACGGAGTCCGGCTTCTTCTCCCGGGAGTCGATGATGACGGAGAAGAACGTCTGATCGCCCCGGGAGACGGGCGTGCCCCCGATCATCTCGGCGAGCTGGTTGAAGGTCAGCGTGGGCATACAGCCCTCCGCGAGAAGCTGCCGTGTCGCGAGGAATCACAGACAACCGACAACTGACAACTGACAACGGCGCGCAGCGCCCCGCTCCGGCCCCGCCGGGTTTCTTCGCCGTTCGTCCCCTTCCCCGAGAACTGCCTGGCGAACACCGCCCGTCCACCTCCGAAACCGGCGGACGGGGCCGGAACCTCGAAATCATAAGCGCATGACATGTCTAGTTTCAAGATGCTTTTTCGTACCGTTTTTTGAGTGCGTATTCCGCTTCTTCTTTGTCGTCGAAGTGCACGACCCGGTCACCGATGAATTGGTATGTCTCGTGGCCCTTGCCTGCGATGACGATCACTTCCTCGTCCCCCGCCTCGGCGATACAGCGCTCGATGGCCTCGCGCCGGTCGGGGACGGCGGTGACGTTCGACGCCGCAGCGGTCCCTTTCAGAATCTGCTCGATGATCGCCTTCGGATCCTCGGTGCGGGGGTTGTCGCTCGTCACCACGACGCGATCGGCCAGCCGCACGGCGATGGCGCCCATCTCGGGCCGCTTGCCGCGATCTCGGTCGCCGCCGCAGCCGAAGACGATCGTGATCCTGCGGCCCTGGGCGATCTCGCGCACGGCGTGCAGCAGCTTCTCGAGTGCGTCGGGCTTGTGGGCGTAGTCGACGATGACGGTCGGCCTGCCGTCACCGACCCGCTCGAAGCGCCCGCGCACCGACTCCAGATTGCGGATGCCGGCCTCGATCTGTTCGATCGGGATTCCGACGACCAGCGCCGCGCCGATCGCTCCCAGCCAGTTGTACAGGTTCGGCTGCCCGAGGAGCTTCGAGTCGAGCCGGACGTCGCCGCGGGGCGTATGGACCACTCCGCGCAGTCCGTTCACATCGATCTTCACGTCCGGGCGGATGTCGCCCTCCGCGCCGAAGGTGAGCGCGTTCGCGCCGAGCTCGGTCGCCAGGCGGCGGCCGTATTCGTCGTCGATGTTGACCACCGCGGTTTGCCGCGCACGGTCGATCTGATCGAAGAGGATGCGTTTCGCAGCGAAGTAGTCCTCGAAGTCCTTGTGGAAGTCGAAGTGCTCGCGCGAGAGGTTCGTGAACACCGCCGCTGCGAAGTGCACGCCGTGCGTCCGCTTGAGCGCGAGCGCGTGCGATGACACTTCCATCACCGCGTGCCTCACGCCTGCGGCGACCATCTTCCCGAACCACGCCTGCAGCACGACGGCGTCGGGAGTGGTGCGGTCGGCGGTCAGCTTCTCGTCGCCGGCGCGGTACTCGATCGTGCCGATCAGGCCGACCGGCTCGTTGCCGGCGTCGAAGACCGACTCGATCATGCGCGTCGTCGTGGTCTTGCCGGACGTGCCCGTGACTCCGACGAGGGAGAGCTGTTCGGCGGGGCGGCCGTAGAAGTTGGCGGCGATGAGAGCGAGCGCGGCGCGGGGGTCGTCGACCGCGACACGTGTCATGCCGAGCGAAGTCGAGGCATCCCCTTCGGCGCGCGAGGCGCGGGATCCCTCGACTTCGCTCGGGATGACACTCTGAACGGTCGGGATGACACGATGAACGACCGCCACCGCGCCTTTCTCGGCGGCCATCGGGATGAACTCCGCGCCATCCTTCGCCGTGCCCGGAATGGCCACGAACAGCGCGCCCTTCGTGACCAGGCGCGAGTCGGGCGTGACCGCCGTGATCTCCACGTTGCGGTCGCCGCGCACTTCGCGCACCGGTACGTCTTTCAGCAATTGATCGAGCGTCATCCGCGCGCCTCCAATCGCAGAACGACGCTGCGATGGGCCGGCAAGGCTCCGCCCGGTTGAGGTTCCTGTGAGATCACCACTCCACTTCCGACGGTCCGGACGGTCAGGCCGCTCGAGACGGCGCGGGCGATCGCCGCGCGCGCATCGAGTCCCCGCAGATCGGGCACTGCCGAGGCCGGACCAACATTGCCGCGAGGTTGCGAAAACGCGGCCAGAAGTGGAGGCTGCACTTCGATCGATCGCGACGGCAGCGACGGCGGCACACCCAGGTAGCGCAGCGCGCCTTCAGCAATCTCACGGAACGCCGGCGCGGCCACTGTTCCGCCGTAGTGCTCGCCGCGCGGCTCATCGATGACCACGAGAATCGACAGCCGAGGACGATCAGCCGGGACGTAGCCCGCGAACGACCCGACATAGCGCCCATCCACATAACCGAGACGTCCGACCGCCTTCTGCGCCGTGCCGGTCTTGCCGGCCACCACGTGCTCCGAGAGCGCGGCCTTCGAGCCGGTGCCGCGCACGACCACGTTCTTCAGGATCTCGTTCAGCACCGCGGCGGTCTTCTCCGACATCACCCGCTCCGGTTTCGCACGCGGCGGCTCGTAGACGGTGTGGCCCTCGTCATCGACGACGCGCTTCACGATGCGAGGTTCGACGATCACACCGCCCGCGGCGACCGCGTTCACCGCGCGCACCACCTGCAGCGGCGTGGCTCCGATCTCCTGTCCGATAGAGATGCTGGCCGGCGAGACCTGCGTCCAGCGCTGCACGCGGCGCACGAGACCGGGAGACTCGCCCGGCAGCGGCAGGCCCGTGCGCTCGCCGAATCGGAACCGGCGCAGCCAGTCGTACATGCGCTGCTGGCCGAGGGCGAGTCCGACGCGCACGGTGCCGACGTTCGACGAATTGACGATGACGTCCTCGAACGACAGGAGGCCGTACTGGTGCCCGTCGTGCTCGTGGATGGTGATGTTGCCGATCGTGATCTCGCCGTTCGCGCAGTCTAGGAATTGCGACGGGGTGACGATGCGCTCCTCGAGTCCCGCCGCGGCGGTGACGATCTTGAAGGTCGATCCCGGCTCGTAGAAGTCCTGCACGTTGCGGTTCTTCCACGCCACCGGCGCGAAGTCGCGGAAGCGGTTTGGGTCGTAGGTCGGCCACGAGGCCATGGCCAGGATGTCGCCCGTCTCCGCTTCCATGACCACGACCGAGCCGCCTGCTGCCCGATACTGCTCGACCGCGTTCTTCAGGGCGCGCTCGGCGATGAACTGCACGACCGAGTCGATGGTCAGGACGACGTGCTGGCCGTCCTTCGGACGATTGGCGCCGTCGCCGCCGACGAGGTACACACCCTTGCGAGCGTCCTTGAGGAGCGTCACCTTTCCGGGCGTGCCCTGCAGGTATTTCGCGAAGGAGTGCTCGATGCCCGCGAGCCCGTCGCCGTCGACGCCGACGTAGCCGATCACGTTCGCGCCGAGCATCGATCGCGGATAGGTGCGCCGGTGAGCCTCGATGAAGTAGATGCCGTTCAGCCCGAGCTTACGCACTTCGGCCGTCACTTCGAGCGGAAGCTGCCGCGCGATCCAGGCGAAGCTTCCCGTGCCGCGCAGCTTGCCCTCGATCTCGCGCGCGGTGAGACCGAGGCCTTTGACGTTCGCCAGCGATTTCGCGGTCGCGCGGGGGTCGAGGATGCTCTGCGGATCGGCGTAGATCGATTCCGCGGCGATGGACTCCGCGAGCACGCGGCCGCGCGTGTCGAGAATCGATCCGCGCACGGGATTGAGATCGAGGGTGCGCTCCTGCTGCCGTTGCGCGCGGGCGACGTAGTGATCGTGCCGCACGAGCTGCACCTGCACGAGCCGCGCGACGACGATGAGGCCCCATGCGGCCAGGAATGCGAAGACCTGGAGGAGACGGCGATGAAAGATCTGCATCACCGTGCTCCGGCGTTCGTGGGTGGTCGGTTGGTGGCTTGGACGATGACGATTTTCCGGGCGTCGGTCGCTGCGAAGCCGAGGTCCTTCGCTTTCGCCTCGACGGCGTCGAAGGAGGTCAGGCGATCGAGCTCGGCCTGCAGGGCCTTGTGCTCGGCGGTGACGGTCTTGAGGTCTTTCTGGAGCCGGGTGGCCTCACGGCCAAGGCGGATGACCTCGAGGTTCTGCCAGGTGAAGAGGAGCAAGAAGAGGCCGATCGGGACGCCGAGGGAGAGGACGGCGACGAGCTCACGATTTCGCTGGCGATCTCTCTCGCGAACGATGTGCGTGTTGTCGATGGGCTTCTTCTGCGTATACATGACCGGGAACTGCGAAATCCACGAACAAGGGTGAAGATCTGCCTACCAGCGCGGCAAGAGAAGCCATCCACACACACCCACGCTCCACGCTCCACCCCTCCCGAGCTCTCCCGCCACACACACACCCAACCCTTCCCCAACCTTCACCCTTGCCCGTGGACTCCGCGAGCTTCGCTCGCTTCGTCGTTGCCGGTTACTAGTTGCTGGTTGCTTGCGGTTTCGCGCCTCGAAGCCATGCACCGCAAGCAACCAGCAACCAGGAACCAGTAACAGCCTCACACCCTCTCCGCGACCCTCAGCTTCGCGCTGCGCGATCGCGGATTTCGATTCATCTCCTCTTCTGAAGCAGTGACCGGTCTGCCGGTCAGGACCTCGACGACCTGTTGCGCGCCGCAGCCGCATACCGGCATGTTCGGCGGGCAGGTGCACTCGCCTTCCAGCCTGCGGAACGCACGCTTGACGATGCGATCCTCGAGCGAGTGGAAGGCGATGATCGCGGCGCGCGCGCCCGTCTCGAGCACGCTCACCGCGTCGTCGACGAACTTGTCGAGTCCAACCAACTCCTCGTTCGTAGCGATGCGCAGGGCCTGGAAGGTGAGCGTCGACGGATCGATGTCCTTGAACCTCGCCTTTTTCACGCTGCGGATCACTTCCGCCAGACGCGAGGTCGTCTCGATGCGCTCCTCGGTGCGCGCCTCGACGATCGCTCTCGCGATCCGGCGCGCCATCGGCTCCTCGCCGTAATCGCGGATGATGCGAAAGAGCTCGTACTCGTCGAGCGTGTTCACCAGGTCCGTCGCGCTGGTCCCCTCGGAACCCATGCGCATGTCGAGCGGGCCCTCGAAACGGAACGAGAACCCGCGCGCGGCGTCGTCGAGCTGCATCGACGAGACGCCGAGATCGGCGAGCAGACCACTGACTGCCGCGACGCCGGACTGCTTCAGGATGTCAATGAGCGATTCATGACGCCCGCGTACGAACGTCACCCGGTCGCCGAAACGGCTCAGCCGCTCCCGCGATCGTTCGAGAGCCTCGGGATCGCGATCGATCGCGATCAGCCGGACATCCGGATGGCGCTCCAACAGCGCCTCCGAATGCCCGCCCAGCCCTACCGTCGCGTCGACGAGCACGCCGTCGCGGCGATTGGGCTCGAGGTAGTCGAGCACAGGTTCCAAAAGAACAGGTTCGTGTTTCATGGTTACTGGTTGCTAGTTGCTGGTTGCTCGTGATGTGCGCAAGCCGCAACACCACACCAGGAACCAGCAACCAGGAACCAGCAACAGTTACACGCCGTGCAACTCCAACTCTTTGTAATCCTCTGAGGTCAGCGGCGTGTCATCCAGCCGCTTCTTCATCTTCAACTCGTTCCAGACGATGAGGTGGTCCTGGCTGCCGAGAACGACCACGTCGTCGTTGATGCCGGCCACCGAGCGGAGCACCGCCGGAACGAGCACGCGCCCCTGCGCGTCGATCGTCCCCACCTGCCCGAAGTAATTCACGCGCTCGAGCAACTTCGCCTTGGCCATCGACGTCGACGGAACCTTGGCCAGCCGGGACTGGAACTCGAACCACACCGGAAGCGGATAGACCAGCGCCGACTCCCCGTCCGTGGACGTGATGAAGCACTCGTTTCCGTAGCGGTCCTCGATGACCTTCCGGAAGGAAGCGGGCACTTTGAGCCGTCCCTTCTCGTCGATCTTCGCGGGGCTATGCCCCATCAAAACGCTGAGTTCCATGTGGATTCAGTGGCTTTTGTACCACTGACGACCACTAGAGTCCACAAATATCCACCAACTGTAGCTAAAAAAGGCGCGGCCTGTGAGGCCGCGCCTGCCAGAGTCGATCGGTTCTTTTCTACTGCGTCGTCAACGTCAGCTTGTGCCACTGCCAATTGCCGCACGGGGTCGTGCCGTCCTCGTACAGCGTGCCGGCGAAGCCGCCGGTCGGGGCCGGACGCAGCGTGCCGTTCAGCTCGCGTGTGACGCCTTCGTTCAGGACGGTCATGCGGATCCAGATCGTGCCGTCGATGAACACCGCCTCCGCACCGCGAATCCGCTCGTCGAGGCCGACGTCCACGAACATGCCTTCATGCTGGAACGTGAGGTCGGGCAGGGAGAGCGGGCAGGAGCTCTCGAGGATGTCCACGCGGTAGTCGCCGGTGACGCGGTCCGCGAAGCCGCCGACGGCGCGCGTGCGTGAGCGCACGTTGCTGGCCGCAGTCGCGGGGATGGACCCCTGCGCGTCGATGAGCCACACGCGACGCGGCGGATTCGCGTGCACGTCCATCGAATACGCCTGGATGATCAGGTCATCGCGATCGGCCGAGCGGAAACGGCGGACGGACAGCGTCGGTCCGATGTTGTCGACCCACGGCCTCACCTCGGCGTCGATGGTCACGCTGCCGAGGTCCCGCATCTGTCCGTTGATGGCGCTGACGATGTGCACCGTGCCATTCGGCTCGGCGTACGCGATCTCTTTCGCGCCGCCGGGGACGAAGTCGCCCACGACCACGCTGTCATTATTGAACTTGTTGTCGACGCGCAGGCGCATGGCACCCGGGAAGCGTCCCGCCCCGTCGCCGTTCAGGACCACCGGCGTCTCTTTACCCTCGAACACGTGCAGACCGGCCAGATCCTTGCGCCCGTCACCGGTCACGTCGGCGATGGCCACCTCGCCGAGCCGCCGGCGGGTGAAACGCACGCGCGGCGCGCCGAAGACTCCCTCGGCGTTCGCGTAAAAGATGTAGAGGTTCGTTTCGGCCGCGATGACGAAATCGGTCGTGCCATCGCCGTTGAGATCACCGAGGCCGACGGCCGGAAATAGGTGGTTCTCCGGCCACGGCAGATCCTGATGCAGCGTGAAGTTGGCCGATCCGTCGTTGCTGAGGATCGACAGCTTGCCGGGGCGGAACGTGAGGACGTCGGGACGTCCGTCACTCGTGAAGTCCGCCACTTTGACGGTGATGCCGTACTCCCCCGTAAAGGGATGCTCGGTGAATCCGCCGAACCCGTCGCCGAGGAAGAGCCGATCAGGGTTGCGCTCGCCGGGGCTGACGAGATCCGCGTAGCCGTCGGAGTTCAGGTCGATGGCGTCCGTCAAGAAGTACGTGCGCTCGTCGAACTCGGGCAGCGTGATCGGCGCGGCGAAACGGCCGCCGACGTTCCACTGCAGCTTGTTGTGGCGCAGCACGTCATCGAGGCCGTCGCCGTTGAAGTCTCCCCACACGCCCGCCGGAAGGGCGCCGTCGATGCGCGACGCGCGCACCTGTACGTCTGCAGCAGCGGAGAAGCAGAGCAGCAAAACGACACACACCAGGGCGAGTTTTCTCATGTTCACAGTCTCCGAAGTTTATTGGATTCTTCTGGCGTAGACGGAAAGTCTTGCCTGGGGAACGCAGGGGTTGGGGCCGATGTCGGCGAGCTCGCCGCTCAACGCGTCAGCGGTGACGGTGAGGGTGCCGCGCAGCACGCGCCCGCCGGTGGTGACGCGCACGACCATCTTGCCGTCGACCATCGCGCCTTCGATCGGAGCGTCATCGGCGAAGTCGACGAACACGCCTTCGCGGCGGAACGACCACACATCGAGACCGGCGACGGGACACAGTCCCAGCGTACGGCCTTCATAGGTCGCGACGTCGATCACCGGCATCGCGGAGCCGCGGCTGACCGCGCGAACGCGCCGCGACGGTGCAGGTGCCGACGACGGGAGTGCGCCGTCGGCGACGATCACGCGCAGCGCCGGACGGTAAAATCCGAGGGAGCCGGTGGCGAGGAGATCGAGTCCGCCGCCGGAGTGGAAGCGTCCGGCGCGGAGCTCGTTCGCAGTCAATCCGCTCGCCGTCGCGGCCACGATGTGCAACTGGGTGCCGGTGCCGGAGACCACCTTGATGCTGTTGTCCCGATCGACGTACGCCAGCTCATCGCCGCCGCCGCCGAAGAAATCGCCGACGCCCGTCGTGCGGAACGAACCGCCTTCGAGCACCGAGGTATTGAGGAAGTGACCCGTGCCGTCGCCGAAGAGCGCGGTGACGGTCGTCTTCTGCGCGTCCGCCGTGATGTATGCGACGTCGGCATTGCCGTCGCCGTTGAGATCGAGCGCGGGCACGAGTCGCGTGTCCACGCCGACGAAGCGCTTGTTCTCGCTCCACGCGCCGCTCGTGTCGGACATAAAGAAGTGGATGTACTGGCCCGCCGCGAGAACCGCGTCACGTCGGCCGTCGCGGTTGAAGTCCGCGAAGGCCATGCGCGGCGAGGCGAAGTTCATCCACGTGACTTCGCGGTCGAACGTGAACGTGCCGTCGCCGTTCCCTCGGAGGAACGCGAGAATGTTTCCCGCCGTAGGGTCGGTGCTGCGCCAGCGCGTCATCACCAGATCGAGCTTCCCGTCGCCGTTCCAGTCGATCGCGTCGACGTTCCCCGCCGTGCTGCCGAACTGGCCCGCCGGAAGGGCAGGACCGGCCGTGAATCCGCCGGAGCCGTTGCCGAGCATCAGCCGGTCCGGACCCTGCGCATGCGGCGACCCGACGTTGCGGGCGATCACATCGGCAAGCCCGTCACCGTTGTAGTCGCCCGGACTCTTGAACGCGTCGGAGGCGCCGAGGCCGGTGACGCTTACCGGCGGTCCGAAGCGGCCGTCGATGTTGAAGCGCAACTGCAGATCGTTGGCGGAAAGGACGTCGTCGAGACCATCGCCATTGAAATCGGCGAAGACACTCGACGAGCACTGCTCACAGAGCTCTCCCGGCAACAGCGCGGGCGGTGCGGCAAACACAACAGGAGCGACAGACAGCAGCAGGACTGCGGCGCTTCTCAGCATTGCCATCGACCTCGACTTTCAGGAAGTACCCGGAGAGTGGTGGCAATTTATTTGTAGAAGCGCCGGAATGCAAGAGTTATCTGACGACCATCCCTCGCATCACTTCATCGTCTTTTTCAACTTCCCGAGGATGTCGCTGCCGACCAGATTGTCCGCGGCGTTCAGGACGTTGCGGATCGTGTCGAGGATGTCGTCGCGTCCGCTCCAGTGCTCGCGCAGCACCTCCACATCGGTGTCGGTGAGGAGCTTGTTGAGCAGGTATACGGCAAAGACGAGGTCGTCGATGTACCCGATCGGCCCGAGAAACCCCTCGGGCATGATGTCGAGCGGGAAGAAGTAGTACGCGAGCCCGCTGCCGAGCAGCATCTTGTTCTTGCCGTTCACCCGCGAGTCGTTGATCAGACGCCACAGCAGGACGAACACGTCGGGCGCGAGCAGGAGGTACTCGCCGGCCGTTCCGGTGACCGTGCCTTTCTTTTCCAGATAGGTGCGGATGCTCGCCCGCATCCGGTCGTAGAAGCGGTCAGCGCGCTCGCGCGAGACCGGACCGGCCACCGCGCTGCTCTCCTCCATCATCTCGTCGAAACCTGCATCTTCGGTCATGTGCTACCTCCGGTGGGAAGATCGGCGCCGCCTTTGCCGAGAGTCACGGCCAAGCCGCCGTCGATGATCCAGATTTTCTGGACCTCTACCGAGACGAAGGGTGGCAAAAAGCGGTCCAGCGAGACGACCAGCGTAGCCGGGTCTTCGTAGGTCACGAGCTCTTTGGGGAACTTGCTGCGC
The DNA here is from genome assembly GCA_035536275.1 of Thermoanaerobaculia bacterium. Lineage (GTDB taxonomy): Bacteria > Acidobacteriota > Thermoanaerobaculia > Gp7-AA8 > Gp7-AA8 > QHVT01. Next base: position 1,514 of record DATLOL010000172.1, on the reverse strand, counting down.
ACGAGTCCGACGAGCAGCGTGGGAACGGGAATCGGTCCCGCGGAGATCCGCGCGAGCGGCACGCGCACGGTCGTGCCCGAGGCCTGGATGTGGGTGATGTCGACGGTGAAGGGGACGCTGATGAACTTGCGGACCGACCCCTCGACGCGCAGCAGACCGTTGGAAAACTTCAGCTCCAGGCGCTCGATCATCGGATCGGCGGCGACCATCTCGCGCGCCATCGCGCTGATCCTCTCGCCGCTCACGCGAACGTCGAGACTGTCCCATTCGATAAACCGGCGCATATCAGTGCTGAGTGCTGAGTGCTGCATGTCGACTCCGACGTGCTTTTACTCAGCACTCAGGACCCAGCACTCAGCACTCTTTGAACTGTATCATTCGCGCTCGATGCCCAAGCGGTCCGACATCCACAGCATTCTGATCATCGGCTCCGGTCCCATCGTGATCGGACAGGCCGTCGAGTTCGACTACTCCGGCACGCAGGCCTGCAAGGCGCTCCGCGACGAGGGCTACCGGATCATCCTCGTGAACTCGAACCCCGCCACGATCATGACCGACCCGGAGTTCGCGGACCGCACGTACATCGAGCCGCTGACGCCGGAGTCGCTGGAGCGGATCATCGAGCGGGAGAAGCCGGACGCGATCCTCCCCACCGTCGGCGGCCAGACCGGCATCAACCTGGCCATGGCCCTGTACGAGAACGGCGCGCTGGAGCGTCACGGCGTGGAGCTGATCGGCGCGAACTACGAGGCCATCAAGACCGCCGAAGACCGCCAGCTCTTCAAAGAGAAGATGATCTCGATCGGCGTGGACCTGCCGCAGTCCGCGTACGCGGCGTCGGTCGACGATGCCGAGGCGTTCGCGTCGACCATCGGCTACCCGCTGGTCATCCGCCCTTCCTTCACCCTCGGCGGATCGGGCGGCGGCATCGCCTACAACGTCGAGGAGCTGCGCACGATCGTCTCCGCCGGACTCGATCTCTCGCCGGTGCACCGCGTACTCGTCGAGGAGTCGGTGATCGGCTGGAAGGAGTTCGAGCTCGAGGTCATGCGCGACCTCGCCGACAACGTCGTCATCATCTGCTCGATCGAGAACGTCGACGCGATGGGCGTGCACACGGGCGACTCGGTCACGGTGGCGCCGGCGCAGACGCTGACCGACAAGGAATACCAGCTGATGCGCGACGCCGCGATCGCGATCATCCGCGAGATCGGCGTCGAGACCGGCGGCTCGAACATCCAGTTCGCGGTGAACCCTGACGACGGGCGTCTGGTCGTGATCGAGATGAACCCGCGGGTGTCGCGCTCGTCCGCGCTCGCGTCGAAGGCCACCGGCTTCCCGATCGCCAAGATCGCGGCGAAGCTGGCCGTCGGCTACACGCTCGACGAATTGCGCAACGACATCACCGGCGGACAGCCGCCGGCGTCGTTCTAGCCGACGATCGATTACGTCGTCACGAAGGTTCCGCGCTTCGCGTTCGAGAAGTTCAAGGAAGCCGATGACCGCCTGACGAC
>DATLOL010000171.1:0-21237 GCA_035536275.1 Thermoanaerobaculia bacterium | reverse complement strand
AGGGTGGCGCGCAGCGCCGGGTGAGGGGACGTGCCCCGCTGTGATGAGCGCCCCTCACCCTGGCCCTCTCCCCGCGAGCGGGGAGAGGAGACGTAGGAGGTGGTTCCCAGCACGCTCGCCAGCACCTCGAACGACTTCAGCTCATATCCGAGAAAGTTCCGGCGCACGGTCCCGGCCAGCGACCGGATTTCCAGGAGCACGCTCGGCGGCGCGTGGAACTCGTGCACGGGGCGTTGCATGAGCTGGATCGCGTCCGCGATGTCGTTCGAGAGGACGTACGCGTCGCGCGTCGCGCAGGACGGGCAGACGAAGCCTTCCAGCTTGTCGTCGAAGCGCAGGGGGCGGGTGAGGGGGTCGCTGCAGTGGATGCATTCGCGCGCGGACGGGAAGATGCCTGCCAACCGCAGGATCCACACCTCGGCGTACGTGACCACCGCCAGCGGCGGCGCGCCGTCGAGCAGCGCCTCGCAGGCGCGGTCGAGGAGCCGGTAGATCAGCTCCGCCGGATCGTTGGCGGGCGCGAACGTGTCGACCATCTCGGCGATGTACGTCGCGGCGACGCTGCTCACGAGGTTCTGCTGCGCCGGAAAGAGCGAGCGCACGAGATCGACCGACTCGATGCGCACCACCTCGTCGTTCTCACGCTCGCTGTAGCCGATGCGCACCTTGGCCAGCGGCTCGAGCGCGGCGCCGAAGCGGCTACGGATCGCGCGCGCGCCGTACGCCCACCCTTTTCGCTTGCCATGGTCGGGCGTCAGGAACACCACCATCTTGTCGCGCTCGCGCGCGGTGAAGGTGTGCAGCACGATGGCCTCGGTCCGCTCGATTCGCACCGCGCGAAGGGTACACTGCGGACGAAGCCATGCTCATTCATCCTGCCGAGGCCCGGCGCCGCTTCAGCGAGTATGCGGAGGGCGAGATCACCAACCAAAACCTGGCCGAGGGCGCGCTGCTGATCGCGCTCGAGGACTATCCGCGACTCGACCTGGCCGGTTATCTCGACGAGCTGGACGCGCTCGCGGCGCGCGTGGAAAAGCGCTGCGTCCAAGGCGAGCCGGCCGTGTTCCGGCTCGGCCATCTGCACGCCGAGATGTTCGATGCGGACCACTACCGCGGTGACACGCAGAGCTACTACGACCCTCGCAACGCGTACCTCAACGAGGTGATCGACCGGAGACTCGGCATCCCCATCACTCTCTCCATCGTCTTCCTGCACCTGGCCGCGAAGATCGGTCTGAGTGCGCACGGAGTCGGCTTGCCGGGCCACTACATCGTGAAGGTGCAGTTCGAGCTCAATGAGGTCTACGTCGATCCGTTTCATGCCGGGCAGACCCTGACCATCCCCGAGATCGGTGGGCTGCTGCAGCAGTTGAGCGGCGGCAACACGCAGCTCGCGAGCGAGCATCTCCGCGCTTGGAGTGGGCGCGAGACCCTCCATCGCGTGCTGGGGAACCTCGTGGGGATGTGGACCCGCGCCGGCGACGCGCGTCGCGCGCAGGCCGCCCGCGAGCGGATGGAGCTGGTCGCCGAATGAAGCTGGTGGTGACGGTGTGGGAGGAGACGTGCGCGGCGGCGGTCGATGCCATCCGCGCGATCGCGTTGCCGCACGACATGGTGGAGGTGCGCGCGGAGAAGTTCCCTTCCATCGATTACGCCTCGCTGCGCGGGGCGACGGCGAAGCCGGTCATTCTCACCGTGCGCGGCGGTGTGACGCCGCTGGAAGCGCTCGATGCCGGCATCGATCTGATCGACGTCGAGTGGCCGAACCCTCCCGTGGCGCCGGAGCGGACGGTGTACTCGCACCACGACTACGAGGGCGTTCGCGACGTCGACGAGATCATGTCCGCGATGCGCGCGCGGGGCTGCGCGTACACGAAGCTCGCCGCCACGCCCCGCACGTTCGGGGAAAACGAGCGCCTGCTGGCGCTGTTGCCGGGAACGGTCATCGGGATGGGCGAGCGCGGCTTGTACACGCGCATCCTCGCGCCGTTTCTCGGGTCGGAGCTCGCTTTTGTCGCCGGTGGCGCGATCGCGGCTCCGGCCCAGCTCACGCTGGAACGGGCGCATGAGATCTACGGCGTGCCGCGCGCCGAGATGGTTTTTGCGATCGCCGGCAATTCCGCGGGGCACAGTCTCTCGCCCGTGATCCACAACCGTCTCTTCCGCGAGAAGGGCGTGCCGGCCGCGTACACGATCGCCTCCTTCGATTCGTTCGATGAGATCCGCGACGCGTTTCTGCGCGGCAACCCCTGCGGCCTCAGCGTGACCACGCCGTTCAAAGAGGAAGCGTTCCGAGTGCAGGCGCAGATGGGCGAGAACGCCAGACGTGCGCGGGCCGTGAACACACTCGTCAACGTGAACGGCACCATCGTCGGCGACAACACCGACGTCGACGGTTTTGCGGCGTTGCTCCCGCGCGCCGAAAACGCCGCGGTGCTCGGCCGCGGCCCGACGGCGCGCGCGGCCATCGTCGCGCTCGAGGATGCGAACATCCCGTACACCATGTTCACTCGCGAGAGCATGCACGCGCTGCGGAGCCACGATCTCATCATCGATACGCTGCCGCCCGACGCGGACGTCGCGATTCCGCCGTGCGGCACCTACATTCAGGCCGCGTACACCGGTGCGCCCAAGCCCGTCGAAGCGGAGCGACGCATCGGCGGGCTCGAGCTCCTGCACGCGCAGGCGGTGCGCCAGCATCAACTCTTCATGAAGGTATTCGATGAACTGTGACGTCATCCCGGTCGTGCGCACCCTGAGCGCCGACACGCTCACGCCGCTGGTCGCGTTCGCGGCGCTCTCCGATTCCGGTTCCGAGGCGTTTCTGTTCGAGAGCGTGGAACGGGGAGAGAACCTCGGACGCTACTCCTTCGTCGGCTTCGAGCCGCGCCGCAACCTGACCTTCGACGGAACGGTGAGTGATCCTGTCCGCGTGCTGAACGAGGAGCTCGTGCCGCTGTGCGTGGAGGGGGAGGACCAGCTTCCGCCGTTCTTCGGAGGCGCGGTCGGGTACTTCGGCTACGGCGTCGCCGGCTGGAGCGAGCGCATTCCGGACTCGCATCCGAACGACCTCGGGATCCCCGACGCCAAGCTGCTCTTCTTCGACAACGTGGTTGTGTTCGATCACGTGCGCCAGCGGATGCACGTCGTCGCGAACGTGTTCCGCGGCGGCACGATCGAGGATGCGAATGCGCGACTCGACCGGGCGATCGCGAAGCTGAAGCGTGCCAGCGTGGAGCCCCTCGCGTTCGGCGACGCGAAAGGCGTCGAATTTCGCGCGACGCACACGCGAGAGTCGTTCATGCAGATGGTGCGTGACGCGAAGGAGGAGATCGCCGCGGGGGAGCTCTTCCAGATCGTGCTCTCGCAGCGGTGGGAGGCGGACTTTCCGACGTCCGAGGCGCTGACGTTGTACCGCGCGCTGCGATCGATCAATCCGTCGCCGTACATGTTTCTGCTGCGCACGAACGAGTGCACGCTGGTCGGCGCGTCGCCGGAGATGCTGGTCCGCGTCACCGGCCGCACCGTGGAGACGCGCCCCATCGCCGGAACGCGTCCGCGCGGCGCCACGCACGAGCAGGACCGCGAGCACGAGGCGTCGCTGCTCGCCGATCCGAAAGAGCGTGCCGAGCACCTCATGCTCGTCGACCTCGGGCGCAACGACGTCGGCCGCGTCTGCGAGAGCGGCAGCGTGGTGGTCGAGGACTTCTGCCGCGTCGAGCGCTACAGCCACGTCATGCATCTCGTCACCGACGTGCACGGGACGCTGCGGAGCGACTGCACGCCCGTCGATGCGTTTCTGTCGTGCTTTCCCGCGGGCACGGTCAGCGGCGCGCCGAAGATCCGGGCCATGGAGCTCATCGACCGATTCGAGACCTCGCGCCGGGGCCCATACGCGGGCACCGTGGCCTACTTTTCGTTCAACGGCAACCTCGACTCGTGCATCACCATCCGCACGGTCACGCTGGCGAACGACAAGGCTTACGTGCAGGCGGGAGCGGGCATCGTCTTCGACTCCGATCCGGCGACGGAGTACGCGGAGACGGAGAACAAATCGCTCGCGCTCCGGCGGGCGATCAGCGTTGCGGCGGCAGCGCTGAAGTCCTGACGAACCGCACGCGCTCTGCGCCGAACGTCCTCAGCAGATCGGCCATCTTCTTTTCTCCGCTGTCGGTGGCGATGCCCAGGATGTTGCGCTTTAGGGCTTCCTCGCGGATGTTCTTTTCGGCGTGCTGGCGCGCGCGCGTTTCGAGGTCGACGTCGCGGCGGCGCAGCACGCCCGTCTTGCGCGACAGCACGCGCGACTCCTGATTGTCGACGCGGGTCACCAGCACCTGCGCGTCGGGAAGGCGCACGTTGATCGTGCCGTCCGGCGAGCGCCAGACGTCGTTCGGTTTGAGCTGGGCGAGGTCGATGCCGGCGATGACGTCGCCGGTGGCCAGGAATGTGAGCTCGTCGGCGGCCAGCGCGTTGGGCACCATCTTGTAGCTCTGCGAGACGGTGCCGACGTGCATCACGCGCATGGACGCGGTCTCGAGCCGGTTCAGCTCACGCACCTGGGTGACGAGGGTGGCGATGTCGATCTGCTGTTCCTGCGGCGTGAACGACACGGTCTCGACGACTGTGCGTTTCGCCATGCGGTAGATCACTACCGCCGTGCTGACGATCACGGCTAGGGCGATCAGGACCCCGCCCAGGACGATGAAAAGCGTGCGGCGTTGCATGTCTGTTACCAGTAGTGGCGCTTCCACTAATAGTTGTGCTAGGCTACGCGCCTCCCGGTAAGGTTCAAGGAAGCGTCCAAGCGGCCCGATAGTTCCAGGACCCTCCGGCTACGGCCCTCCTCAAACACGCAGTTCCGTCCCCGTGAGCTGCCGATACGCCTCCAGATACTTCGCCCGCGTGTGCTCCACCACGTCCGCCGGAAGCTCCGGCGCCGGCGGATTCTTGTCCCAGCCCGTGGTTTCGAGCCAGTCGCGGACGAACTGCTTGTCGTACGACGGCGGATTGCTGCCGACGCGGTACTGATCGGCGGGCCAGAAGCGAGATGAGTCCGGCGTCAGCGCCTCGTCGATCCAGATGATCCGCCCGTCCTTCAGGCCGAACTCGAATTTCGTGTCTGCGATGATGATGCCGCGGGTGAGCGCGTAGTCCGCGGCCTCGCTGTAGAGCGACAGGGTGAGGTCGCGCAGTTGCGATGCGAGGTCGTGACCGACGATGTCCGCCATCCGCTCGAACGAGATGTTGATGTCGTGGCCCGTGTCTTCTTTCGTCGCGGGCGTGAAGATCGCCTCGGGCAGTTTGCTCGCGGTGGTGAGACCCGCCGGCAGTTTGATGCCGCACACTTCGCCGGTCTGCTGGTACTCCTTCAGGCCGGAGCCGACGAGATAGCCGCGCGCGACGCACTCGACCGGGACGACGTCACACTTTTTCACGAGCACCGCCCGGCCGCGCAGCTCGTCGTGCGCGCGGATGTCGTCTGGGAACGCGTCGAAGTCCGTCTCCAGGAGATGGTTCTCGAGCTGGGTGAAGCGCCGGAACCAGAAGTTCGAGATCTGGGTGAGGATGCTGCCCTTGTCGGGGATGCCCGGCGAGAGCACGACGTCGAACGCGGAGATGCGGTCGGTGGCGACGAAGAGATAGCGGTCGCCGAGGTCATAGACGTCGCGGACTTTTCCGCGGCGGGCGAGGCGGAAGGGAAGGGTGGTTTCGATGACGGCGGCGCTCATGTGAGCGCGCATTTTAGTGCTGAGTGCTGCGTGCTGAGTGCTGAGAATGGGTGCCGACTGCCTGTCTCAGCACTCAGCACCCAGCACTCAGCACTTCGTCACTTCTCCACAACCCAGCCGCGCTCGCCGCGAACGAGGTTGACCGAGCCGAGGCGGTTGGCCTTGGCCACGACTCTCTTCGCGTAGGCGCCGTCGATCTTCTTGCCGATCAGGCGCGGATCGATGTCGGCCAGTGCCTTCTTGCCGAAGATGAGACCCGGGCTCGCGAGCAGCGTCGGAGTCTGGTAGCGCGGGTCGCCCGATTCGTCATCGATGGTCGACGTGTACGGGAGCACGACGGCGTAGTTCGCGTCGTTATCCGCGCACGGGTCCTGGACGAAGAACTCGACCGCGCCGCCTTCGAGCGTCACCGGGAGGCGCTCCTGCAGGTGCGCGTACGGCGGGATGTACATCGGCGCGTCGGCGAGGACCTTGCGGCCGTCGGCGTCGAAAGCGTTCACGTACATCGTCACGCTGCACGCGCCGAGGTTCACGGCGCCGATGTTCGTGCGGAAGCCGAGACGCGAGCTGTTGTCGATGCCGTGCGCGATGGCGGTGATCTCGTCCGTGTCGACGTCGAGCAGTCCGGTCCAGACACCGGGGATGGTCTGCCCGAACGTGCCGGTCGGCGCGTCGTTGTAGGTGTTGCTCGAGACGAGGAACGCCCGCGTGATCATCCGGTCTTCGACGCCCGGGTTGTCCTCGGCGAACGTCGCCAGGAGCAGAGCACCGCTGCCGGACAGGTTGAAGACGTCGCGCATCACGTCATCGGTGATGAACGTGGAGTTCGCCGGGATCTTGATCAGCTTCTCCGGACCCGTGGCGCCGCCCGTCGGCAGCAGGGTGATGCTGACGTTCAGCGCATAGTCGAGATGCGGGTTGAAGACGCTGAGCTGCGTGAGCCAGCGGGTGTTGTTGCTGCCGGCCACGTTCGCGGCGGCGGTGATGACGTAGGTGTCGCTGAGCTGCCCGAACGTTGGCAGCGCAACGAGGCAGACGACGGCGGCGAGGAGGAGGTTCTTCTTGTTCACGGCACGGCTCGACTGCAGCGGGGATGCCGGATATTCCGCCCGTGTTTTCAATGACTTGGCGACGGCAGTCGTCGCTGACCGATCACCGGAGGCGACACTGCGTCCTTGAATCAGAGCAGAGATCCTGCGTCTGCGCGCAGGATAGACTCTCGCCATGAATCAGATCAGTGACCGCCTGCGGGGCCTGGTGCAGTCCGACATCCGCCGCATGTCCCGCGAGTGCGAGCGCGTCGGCGGCATCAACCTCGGACAGGGCATCTGCGACCTGCCCACGATTCCGGAGCTCGTCGACGGGGCGTGCGACGCGATCCGCCAGTCCAAGGCCACGTACTCGAAGTTCGAAGGCATCGATCTGCTGCGCGAGCGCATCGCCGCGAAGTGCGAGCGCTTCAACGGCTTCCGCGTCGATCCGGCGACCGAGATCGTGGTGACGGTCGGCTCGACGGGCGGTTTCGCCGCCGCGGCGATGGCCACGCTGAACGCCGGCGATGAGGTGATTCTCTTCGAACCCTACTACGGCTACCACCTCAACACGCTCAAGGTTCTCGGCATCACGACGAAGTTCGTGCCGCTGCAGCTTCCGGACTGGTCGATCGACTTCGATGCGCTGCGCGCGGCGTTCGGACCGAAGACGCGCGGGATCGTCGTCTGCACGCCGTCGAATCCGTGCGGCAAGGTGTTCACGCGCGAGGAACTGGAGAAGATCGCCGCGCTCTGCCGCGAGTTCGACACGTGGTGCTTCACCGACGAGATCTACGAGTACATCGTCTACGACGACCGGCGCCATCTCTCGATGGCCGCCGTCGACCGAGACGTCGCGGTGACGATCAGCGGCTTCTCGAAGACGTTCTCCGTAACGGGATGGCGCATCGGGTACGTCGCCGCGGACCGGCGCGTCACCGCGCCGATCGGCCTCGTGAACGATCTCTTCTACGTGTGCGCGCCGACGCCGCTGCAATGGGGCATTGCCCGCGCGCTGGAGATCGGCGAGGACTACTACCGCAACCTTGCCGCGGACTATGAGAAGAAACGGGACATGCTCGCCGAAGCGCTGACGGAGGGCGGCTTCCGCCCGTTCGTCCCGCAGGGCGCGTACTACATGCTGGCGGAGATCCCGGCCTCGTTCGCGAATTCGTCCGAAGCCGCGGCGTTCCTCATCGAAGAGGCGCGCGTGGCGTCAGTGCCAGGCCCATCGTTCTATGCCAGCAACGCCGGTGACCGGATGCTGCGCTTCTGCTTCGCGAAAGACTTCGGCGCGCTGGAGGAAGCGTGCCGGCGCCTGGTCAGGGTTAGGAGTGCGGTGACCTAACGATTCTCTTGTTTTTTGGAGAACACGGTCACGCGTTCGAGACCCTGAAAGCCAGCATCGGTCGTGACGAGCTCCGCGTCATTCTCGCGAGCGAAGGCGAGCATCATCGCGTCAGCCATCGCTAGCCCGTGTGTAAGACTCAAATCCGCGGCGGTCAGCGCGATTTCTTCCGTCAACGGCGACACAGCCGTCTTCTTCATCGTGGCAACCGCTGCCAGCGCGTCATCCTCGGACCGCTCCCGCTTGATCCACTTGTAAACCTCGTAGAGTGCAACCGTCGGAGTGATGACATTCGCCGGCTGTCTGCAAGCGGTTCGCAAACTCCGCCGCATGCGGGCCATCCGCAAAGAACTCGATCCATCCCGAGGAATCGAGAACAATCAAAACCGGTCCTTCTTCTCCCGGAACCCCGTGGTTTTCATTCCTCGTAAGAAGCCGCCCATCGAGGCAATCGTGCGATCCGGTACGAGCGTGATCTGCCCTCCCTTCGCGATCACCTGAAACTCCTGCCCGACGCGGATGTTGGCGGTGCGCCGAACCTCCTTCGGGATGACGACCTGATACTTTGAAGAAACTCGAGTGCGGCTCATTGTCACCTCATCGATCGCCACCAGCGTAAGACGGCGAGGTGCGTCAATCAACCCCCGACGTTCACTTCACGTACGTAGCCAGCGCCTGCTGCACCTGAAAGATCGCGTCGCCGCGCTTGAACGTGCGCGTCGTCGGCTCGGGGTACGACGTGATCCAGATCTTCAGTTCGGACTCGAGGTCGAAGTGACCCGCCGTCTCGATCGAGTAATGCGTGATCGCGCGATACGGGATGGAGTGGAACTCCGTCTTCTTCGCCGTGATGCCCTGCTTGTCGACGAGGATCAGACGGGTGCCGGTGAAGATCATCAGGTCGCGGATGAGCTGGAACGCGCGCTCGATCCGCTCGCCCGGCGCGAGCATCCGCGCGAGGTCCTGTTCGACGTCGGCGAGATCGATTTCGGAGGCATTGCCGAGGAGGCCGGAGAGGATTCCCATCATTTTTTCCTTGCCGCGCGCAGGTCTTCGAGGATGTCTTCCGCGTGGCGCGCTGTGTCCACTTTCTTGTAGATCTTCTTCACCCGCTGGTCGGGGCCGATCCAGTACGTCGTGCGGGCCACACCCCAGGTGCGGCGGCCGTAGAGGTTCTTCTCCTTCCACACGCCGTACATCTTGGCCACGTCCGCGGTCTCGTCCGACAACAGAGGGAAGTTGAGCTGATGCTTGTCCTGAAACTTCTCGTGCGAGGCCAGCGAGTCGATCGACACGCCGAGAACGACCGCGTGCTCCTTGGTCAGGTCCGCCTCGTGATCTCGGAACGAGCACGCCTCGGCCGTGCACCCGGGCGTGGCGTCCTTCGGATAGAAGTAGAGGATTACGTCCTTCCCCTTGTGCTCGCGCAGCGTCATCTGCTTCCCGCGCGTGGAGGGCAGACGGAAATCGGGCGCGACATCGCCCACTCTGGGTTCGTAGAAATCCTGCATTTCACCTCCGGTGATGTCGCTGGTTTCTGGTTGCTGGTTCCTCGTGGTTTCTCGCCTGGACGGTCACTCTCGCGACGACCCCGCAAGCAACCAGCAACACAGCAACCAGCAACCGTCTAGTGCACTCCCGTCCCGAACAAAACCTTCTCCGCCACCAGCACCGCATTCAGCGCCGAGCTGCGGCGGAGATTATCGCAGACGGCCCAGACCCAGAACCCGCCGCGGACGCCGGGATCGGGCCGCACTTCCGCGATCAGCACTTCGTCTTTTCCGGCCGCGTCGATCGTGCCGAACTGCTGATCGCCTTCCGGGAAGACGAGCGTCGGATTCGCACGCAACGCGTCGCGGATCTGGTCCGCCGTCAGCTCGTCTTTCGTCTTCAGAAAGAGCGAGAACGTGTGGCTGTGAAAGATCGTCCCCTGCGTGATCAGCAGCGCGATCTGCGTGCGCGGATCGCCGATGCCGCGGATCTGCGAGACGATGAACTCCTCGTTGCGCTCTAAGGCCGGATAGAGGTTGAACGCGAGCTGGCGGTCGAACACCGTCTTCGGCACGGATTGGACACTGAGGACGCTCATGGTCTGCTGGGCCAGCTCTTCCACGCCGGCCTGCCCGAGCTCCGATGCCGGCTGCACGACCGTCGCCGCGCAGATCTCGACGGGGCTGAGTGTGGCGACCTGCCGCAGGATCAGCGCGATCGGAATGGCCACCGGATGCGGCGACACCAGCAGCTCGTCGCCCGCATCGAGCTCCTCGAGATTCACACCCGCGATGGCGAGCTTGCCGTCGTCCGCCGTCGTCGGCTGCGACAGGTCGACGGCGATGAAGTCGTCCTGCTCGTGGCGCGCGATCCACTCGCGATTCGGTTCCGCGGGGCCGCAGAAGAAGACCAGGTCGAGATCGTCCAGTCCCTCCTGCGCGACCGAGGCGACCATGGCCGGCTCGTCGTCGACTTCGGTCAGTGCTCCGTGCGCGGTGCCGCTGGCGTCGAGCAGCGCGACCTTCGCGTACGGAAACGCGCGCTCGCGGAGGATGGTCTTGAGCTCGTTCCCGACGAGCGTCAGCGGGTTGATGATGCCGAGCCGGTAGCCGGCCGGGTTCTTGGGGTGCGGCATGGTGCCGCGCCTTTTATCACGGGACCGGTTCTTCGACGGGCGCGGGTGGCGGCGCCACGGGCGGCGACGGGAACGCGAGCGACCAGAGCTTCATCAGCGGTCCGGACATCAGATAGCAGATCGCGCCGACGAACCAGAACTCGCGTGGCCAGCGGAAGGCCAGCCCGAGGATCAGCGCGAGGATGACGAAGTACATCAGCGAGCGCTCTTTCTGCAGTGCCAGTCCCTTCTGGCTGCGCCAGCGCACGGGCGAGACCATCGCGAACGCGGTGAAGATCGTCACCAGCATCACCACCGTGGCGAATCGGCGGTCCGTGACCGGCGCCGGCGCGTAGAAGATCATCGAGGCCATGGTCAGTGCGCCCGCGGGGCTGGGCAGACCGACGAAGTAGCGATAGTCGGTCTTGCCCGTGATCACGTTGAAGCGCGCCAGTCGCAGTGAGACCGCAACCATGAACAGGAAGGCGATGCCGCCGCCGAGTTTCTCGAAGGTGTGCAGTCCCCATGCGTACACGAGCACCGCCGGCGCGACGCCGAACGTGACCATGTCCGCCAGCGAGTCGTACTCCTTGCCGAACTCGCTCGTGGCGTTGAGTTGCCGCGCGATCATGCCGTCGAACGTGTCGAAGACCGCGGCGAAGAGCAGCGACAGGCAGGCCGTCTCGAAAAAGTCGATGGCCGCCTCGGTGCGGCCCAGGGTGATCGCTTCGATGGCGCGCGTGGAGTAGACGATGGCCCGGAAGCCGAAGAAGACGTTCAGGATCGACAGCGACGTCGGGATGACATAGACGCCGCGTCGGAGGTTCGGCCGGAGGCGCTTCCCTGGCTCGACCGTGCTCACTCGGGGATCTCCGCGATCACGGTCAGGCCGACCTTCGGCTTGTCGCCGGGCTTCACCCGGATCTCCGCGTTGGAGGGGAAGAAGACGTCCACCCGCGACCCGAACTTGATCATGCCGATGCGCTCCCCGCGTGCCACTTCATCGCCTTCCTTCCTGTCGAACACGATCCGGCGCGCCAGCAGGCCGGCAATCTGCTTGAAGGCAAGTGTCGCGCCGCGATTATCGGTCATGACGACGAGATTCTGCTCGTTGTCGAGCGACGACTTGTGCGTCATCGCCGCGAACCGCTTTCCCGGCGTGTAGTGGCAGTGCACGATCCGGCCCGCGATCGGCGCGCGGTTCACGTGAACGTCGAAGACGGACATGAAGATGCTGATCTGCCGCGTGAGGCCCGGCCACACTTCGCCATCGGTGATGTCCTTGATCAGGACGACTGTGCCGTCGGCGGGGGAGAGCACGTCGATGTGGCGCTGCGATCCGCGGCGGTGCGGATCGCGAAAGAAGTGGATGAGAAACGCGGCGAGGCCTGCAAACACGATCGCCGCGACGTACCACTGGATGAGGAGGGCCGCGGCGGCGAGGATCACGAAAGGGAGGATGAAGATCCACCCTTCCGGCGCCAGACGCCACCGGCGGCGCTCGTTGCCCGTGTGAGAGGGTCGAGGGCCGCCGGCTTTTGACATGAAGGCTGGGGGCTAGGCCACGGCGTGACTGGATTCGTAGGAACGAATGCGCTCCGCCATCTGGTCCTTCAGGTGGAGCTTCCGCTTCTTCAACGTCTTCTCTTCGAACTCTTCGTCCGTGTTGATGTCCGGCTTGCTGGTGAGCTCCTGGAGACGGTTCTCACAGCGGTGATGCTCCTCGACCCACTGCCGGAACTCGGGATCCGCGTCGTTGAGAATGCGCTGAATGTCTGCGGTATTCGACATCGATCGTCCTCCTTCGAAGTACCTTCTTCGCGAGAGAATTCTAGCACTCCGCCTGCCAGCGGGCGGGTGTTTTGGGTCACTGCGTAAGTGGCGGCTGCTCAGTCCATTACAATGCGCCGGCCATGCGACGCGCGCCCGCGGTGGCCCTCGCCATCGTCATCCTTTCGGTCCTTCTCTCCCCCCTTGGGCGGGAGCTGTTCGTGGGCGACGAGACCAAGTACAGCCAGGTCGTGCGCGAGATGCGGGCCGGGTCGTTCGTGGTCCCCACGCTCGAAGGCACGCCGTTCACCCACAAGCCGCCGCTGCACTTCTGGATGATGGCCGCGCTCACGTACGTGTTCGGCGTCTACTCGATCTGGCCGTTCGTGCTGCCGTCGCTGCTCGCGTTCTTCCTCCTGCTCTCGCTGATGTGGCGCGCGTGGGGGCCCGTAGCGGCGTTCGTGTGCGGGACGTGTCTCCTGATCTGGGGCGCGGCGCAGACGGCGCGCATGGACGTCGCGTTCGCTGCGCTGCTCGCGCTCGCTGCGTTTTTCATCTATCGCTCGCGCGGTGCGCTGACGGTTGCCGCGGGCGTGGCCACGGGCATCGCGTTCCTGATCAAGGGCCCGATGGCGCCGGTGATCACGCTCTGCCTCTTCGCGTTCGAGGCCATCCGCCTGCGGCGCAGGCCCGTCCTGCGCGATCTCCTCGGCCTGCTGCCGATGCTGGTCATTCCGCTGCTCTGGCTCGTGCCGGCGATCCTCATCGGCGGCGAGGCGTTCTGGCGGGAGATCTTCTACAAGCAGACCGTCGGGCGCGCCGTGAACGCGTGGGTGCACAAGGCGCCGCCGTGGTTCTACATCGTGCGCGCGCCGGCGACGCTGGCGCCGTGGTTCTTTGTGTTCGTGGCGGCGCTGCGATTTCATCGCGACGAGAAGGCACGCTTCGCGATCAACGCCGTGCTCGCGGTGCTGGTGCCGTACACGCTGCTGTCGTCGAAGCTCGATGTCTACATGATCACGCTGCTGCCGGCGGTGGCGGTGCTGATCGGACGTTACGTGGAGATTGCAGCGGAGGATGTCTGGGGAAAGCGCGCCGCGTACGTGACGCTGGCGCTGTTGGGGCTGATCGGCGTCGCGGGCTTTTTCGTGAAGCTCGAAGGCGAGGACGCCACGCTCCTGTCGTTGCCGTCCGTGCGCGGATTGTTCATCGTGCTGATCGCAGCGTCGGTCGCGGGTCTGTTCTTCGCCCGGCGGTCGTTGCTGCAGGCGGTGCTCGCGGTGGGACTCGTGCCCGTGCTTGCGCTGTCGTACGCGATGACGGTGCTGATGCCGATCGCGAACGAGCAGGCGTCGGGGCGGCCGCTGGTGCGAACGCTCGTGGCGCAGAACGCGCTGCCGGAACAGATCGGTCTGTACGTCTGTCCCCACCTCTGGACGCGGGGGATGCCGCCGGCGCTGTGGAGCGCGCGACACTATGACGCCGCGGAGATGAACGTCGTCGCGCCGGCGGTGATCGTCACGCGCCGCAAGAACGCACACGAGATCGATCTGAACGGCTATCGCAAAGTCGGTGAGTTGCGCATGATCGGGAAGTGGTTCGATGTCTATCGACGATAAGCGACACAAAGTGTCGCGCGACGCTAAACGCCGCTACGCATCCGCCGCGTTCATCACGCTGCTGTTGCTCTCGGTGTTCTGGCCGTCGCCCGTCGTGTCGAGCAACCGGCTCTGGTTCAACGAGCAGCTTGCGGTCGATGAGCTTTCGTTTCTCGGACGCGAGGCGCCGTCGTGGGACGTCGTGTTCTGGTTCTTCGCCGGCCTGCTGTTGTTGATCATGCTCCAGAGCGCCGAGTCGTACGACTTCCGGGTCGTGCGCTTCCAGCGTCCAGCGTTCGGCCGAGCCCTCATGCTGCTCACCGGCGGCGGCGTGCTCACGGCGCTGGTGTGGCTGCTCCTGGATCGGCCGGTCATTGCGTGGGCCGAGGGAGTGCAGTCGGAGTGGACGGAGTGGGCGATCCGGATGGTGAATCGCTTCGGCGGTGGGATGAATCCGGGCCTGATCGTGCTGTTCTTTCTCGTGGCCGGCGTCTGCTATGTCGAGCGCCGCTGGGTTGCGTATGCGGTGGCCATGGGCATCTCCGGTTTCGCCGCGGGACTCCTTGCTCAGATCGTGAAGCTCCTCGTCGGCCGCGCGCGTCCCGAGATCTGGCTCGGCGCGACGCATTACGCGCCCGGCTCCTCGACGTCGTTTCCAAGCGGACACACGGTCGGCGCGTTCGCGCTGGCCGGTGTACTGATGTTCGCATCGCGCCACTGGCCGCTGCGAATCACGGCATTTGCTCTGGCACTCGCCATCGGAATGTCACGTGTTTTCGCGTTTCGACACTGGCCTTCCGACGTCTGCGCCTCCATGATCCTTGGAGTGACCACGGCGTGGATTGCGTCACGGATGGTGACGCCGCTCACACACGAGTCTCCTGGCGCTCCGTAGAATCGCGCCGGGCTCCGGGGAGGAAGAATGTCTGCAAATCGTGTGTCGCTGATCCATTACGACCTGCTGCGCGAACTGTGCGACCACTGCCGCCAGGAGCGCTTCCACTTCGTGCCCATTGGGAGCGACGCCGCCACGGGCACCTGCCGTAACTGCGGCTCCGACTCGAAGCTCGCCGACGTCAGCGACACCGCGATCTGGCGCCTGATGACGAACCCGAACGGGGACGTGGTGGTCGTGCCGTTCGCGGCGAACTAGGCTGTCGCTGCGCTGAGAGACGACGAGGGCGCCTCCGGCGGGCCGGCGCGGCCGGCAGCGCTGATCGAAACACGTGCGGCAGCCAAGAGTCGCGTTCAGTGGGTCAGGCGTGCGTTCTGGCTAGGCCAACAAGCGCTGCCGGCCGGGCCGGCCCGCCGGAGGCGCTCCCGGTCGGTTTCCCAGCGAAGCGTCATCCTTCCATCTCCGCGAAGTTCACGCTCACGAGGCGCGAGCAGCCCGCCTCCTCCATCGTCACGCCGTAGAGGATGTCCGCCGCCTCCATCGTGCGGCGCGAGTGCGTGATCACGATGAACTGCGTGTCGCGCGAGAAGTCACGTACGAGGCGCACGAAGCGCTCCGTGTTCACTTCGTCGAGCGGCGCGTCCACCTCGTCGAGGATGCAGAACGGCGACGGCTTGTACTTGAAGATCGCGAACAGCAGTGCGATGGCCGTGAGCGCGCGCTCGCCGCCCGACAGCAGGGCGATGGACTGATTCTTCTTGCCCGGCGGCTGGGCCACGAGCTCGATGCCCGACTCCAGCACGTCCTCTTCGTCGAGGAGCTGCATGCGCGCGGTGCCGCCGCCGAACAGCGACGCGAAGATCTCGCCGAACGAGCCGTTGACCTGATTGAAGGCTTCGCGGAACAGCTCCCGCGACGTGAGGTTGATCTTGCGGATGGTCTGCCGCAGCGACTCGATCGACTGCACGAGATCGTCGCGCTGCGTGCGCAGGAACGACTCGCGCGTCTCCAGCTCCTGATGCTCCTCGATCGCCAGCACGTTCACCGGCCCGATCTTCTCGATCTGATCGGACAACTTCACCACTTCGGACTCGAGCGAAGAGCGTGACTCGTCATCCGCGGGCGGCTCGACGTCCGCCAGCGCATCGATACCCGCGTGCAGGTCGAGCGAAATCTGCTCGCGCAGCAGATCGATCGCGGACTTTGCGCGATCGAGACGGCGCTCCGACTCGAACAGCGCGTCCTTGGCCGTGTTCCACTGGTCCCTCGAAGCGACTGCCCGCGACTGCAGCTCCTGCACGCGCACATCGAGATCCGCGACCTCCGCTTCGAGCGAGACGCGCATCTCGGAGATCTCGTGCAGTTTGCCGAGCGACGCTTCGAGCTGGCCGCGTGCGTCCTCGGCGGCGACGGTGGTGGCCTGCTGGCGCCGCACGAGCGTCTCGATCTCCTGCGTGAGCTGCGTGGCCCGCGCGCCGAGGGAGATGACGATGCGCGAGAGGTTCTCGTGCTCGCGCTGAATCGCATTCACGTTGCCGGACGCGCTCTCCACGTCCACGCGCGCCTTCGACGCCACTTCGGTGACCTGCTCGAAGTCGACGCGCGACGCCGCCAGCCGCTCCTCGTTCGCGCGAATGAGCTCGTGCAGTTCGGCCTCGCGCGCCTGCAGTGCGTCGACCTCCGCGATCGCCGCGTTCTTGCGCGAGAGGAGCTGCTCCTTCTCCTCGGCGTACAGGGTCTGCTCTTCGGACGCCACGGCGAGGTCTTTCTCGAAGCGTTGCAGCTCCGCGCCGGCGCGCTCGCGCTGCGACTTCCGCTCGCGCAGGTCCTGCTCGGCCGTGCGCGCGCGCTCGTCGGCGATGATGCGTGCGTCGTCGGCCGTACGGAGCTCTTCTTCCAGAGCCTGGAGCTCCGCGGCGATGCCACTCGCGCGCGATTCCTCGGATCCGAGGAGCGCTTCGAGATCGGCGATCTCGCGTTTGATGGAGAAGACGCCCGGCGTCGCGCCCTCGGTCTTGCCGCCGATGACCAGCGGACCGCGCACGACGTCGCCATCGAGCGTCACGAAGGTCGCGTTGGGCCGCTCCTGCGCGCGATCGAACGCCTCGGCCAGCGATCCGACGATGTAGGCCTCGGGAATCGCGTGACGGATCGCGTCCGCCACCGGACCTTCGCCGAGGACCGAATGCGCGGCGTCGCCGCGTCGGGAGCCTTCACCGCGCGGGGAGAAATCGAGAGTGACGAAAGCGCCCCGGCCCGCGCCTCGCTCGCGGAGGCGGCGAATGGCCTCGTGCGCGACGGCGCTGGACTCGACGACGGTCGCTTTCGAGAGATCGCGCAGGAGCGTGTCGAGCGCTGCCTCGAACCCCTGCGCGGCGCGCACGGACTCCGCGGCCGCGGTCGCGTTCGGGATCAGCTCCATCACGGCACGGCGGACGTCTTCGTCCTGCGCTTCGAGCGAAAGGAGCAGCGTGCGCAGCGAGTCGACCTTGTAGGTCGTCTGGGAGATGGTGTCGCGCGCTTTACCGAGCGACTGGCGCATCGATTCGCGGTGCGCGGTCAGCTCGTCGCGACGCGCCACCGCGTCGCGAGCCGTCTGCTGCGTCGCGACGAGGTTCTGTTCCGCGTCGCGCACCGACTGCTCCCACTCGTACATCTGCGCGAGCGCGCCGTCGCGGCTCTCCGCGGCCTTGCGCGCGGACTCGGTGAGCTTGGAGAGATAGAACTCGCACTTCTCCACCGCGATCTCGATCTGATGGACCTGATTGCGGGCCTCGGAGATCTTGGCGATGGTGCGCATGAGCGCCTCGCGGGACTCCGACAGTGCCTTCTCGTGCTGGCGGACGGCGTCGCCGCGCTCCTGGCGGTCGCGCTCGACCTGGTCGGCGATCTCGCGGAAGCGGTTACGCTCCGCGCGCGAGGATTCGAGCTGCTGCGTCTTCTCATCGAGCGCGGCCTGCTGCTCGGTCGCTTCGGCCTCGAACGTGGCGATCTGCGCGCGGCCGTTCTCGATGCGCTGCAGCAGGTCGCCGAGATTCGTCTCGGACTGTTGGAGGAACGAGCGGAGGCGCTCCACTTCGCCTGAGAGGCCGGCGATCTCCTCGCGGATCTTGGACGCGCGATGGGAGCGGTCGGTGTAGACCGTGCGCGTCTCCGCGAGCTCAGCCTCGTCGCTGCCCAATTGCGCGGAGAGCTCCGACTCGCGCGCCTGGGCGTCGGCGAGCGCGGCGTTTGCGGCTTCCTCTTCGCTCTGCGCGGCGACGATGCGGCCTTTGTAGAGGGAGCGCTTGGCG
The DNA here is from genome assembly GCA_035536275.1 of Thermoanaerobaculia bacterium. Classification (GTDB taxonomy): domain Bacteria; phylum Acidobacteriota; class Thermoanaerobaculia; order Gp7-AA8; family Gp7-AA8; genus QHVT01. The sequence goes on along the minus strand of DATLOL010000171.1, from coordinate 2,968 downwards.
ACCGAGAGCTGGTCGGCGAGCTCTTTGTGGCGGCGCGCCTTCGAGGCCTGCCGCTTGAGGGAGTTCAGGTTGCGCGTGACCTCGGACAGCGTATCGTCGATGCGCAGCAGGTTCTGCTGGGTCTCTTCGAGCTTCAGCTCGGCGGCGCGGCGCTTGGTCTTGTACTTGGTGATGCCGGCCGCTTCCTCGATCAGCTTGCGGCGGTCCTGCGGCTTGTTCGACAGGATCAGATCGATCTTGCCCTGCTCCATCACGGAGTAGTTCCGGATGCCCAGGCCGGTGTCCATGAGGATGTCCGAGATGTCTTTCATCCGGACGCGCTTGCCGTTGAGGCGGAACTCGGACTGGCCGTCGCGGAAGACGCGGCGGTTGATCGTGATCCGGCCGTCGTCGGCCATGGGGTGATTCGAGTCCCCGTTGAACGTGCCGAGGGTGAGTGTCACTTCACCCATGGAGAGGGCGCGGCGGCGCGCGGAACCCTGGAAGATGACGTCTTCCATCGTCTCGCCGCGGATGTGCGAGGCCCGGTTTTCACCGAGAACCCAGATCAGCGCGTCGCAGATGTTCGACTTGCCGCAGCCGTTCGGACCCACGACGGCCGTCAAGGCCGCGGGGAAGGTGAGCTTGGCGGGGTCGTAGAAGGACTTGAAGCCGTGAATTTCGAGCTGTTCGAGACGAAACATGTTTTGTTTTTTGTGCGGAACCGAGTTGCGGCGGATCGTAACGCGGTCGCGGCGCGCGATGGCAGCGCTTCTTGTGCATACTGCCCCGGTGATCGATTCATTCCTCCGCCGGGAGATCGACCTCGGATCGTTTCCGTCCGCGAGCTACGCCATCGGCACTGTCGACGGCATCACCCACGTGAACGCCCTCGGCAACGCCGTGGCCGTGCCGATCCGCATCCCGGCGACGCGGGACACGATCTACGACTGTGCCTCGACGACGAAGGTGCTGGTCACGACGATCCTCGTGCTGCAGGCGATCGCGGAGAAGCGGATCGCGCTCGACGACGAATATCGCGGCTACACCTTTCGCGAGCTGCTGACCCACACGTCGGGGCTGCGGGCATGGCTCCCGACGTTCACGTATCCGAGCGTGCTCGAGGCCATCGAGCGGGACGGACCCGAGCATCCGCGCGGGTCGCGGGTCACGTATTCGGATCTCAACTTCTATCTGCTGTACTTCGCGCTGAACGAGATCTTCGGCGACTACCGCCGCGCCGCACGTGAGCGGATCCTCGAACGGCTGCAGATCGAGGCGTGCTTCGATCCGCCCGCGTCACTGAGGCCGCGCATCGCCGCGACGGAGTGGGGACAGCGCTTCGAGCCGCAAGCGTTCTCGGTCGCGTTCGCAGGATTCCGTCAGGGGCTGATGTGGGGCGAGCCGAACGACGGAAACTCGTTTCACGCGGGCGGGACCCTCGGCAACGCGGGCCTGTTCGCGACTGCGGAGGATTCGTTCCGCATCCTGCAGGGCTACGTGCGGGGCGAGCTCGTGCCGCGCGAGCTGGTCGAGGAGGCGGCGCGCGAGCACGCACCGGGGCGGGGGCTGGGGTGGATGCGCGAAGGACCGGGCCTCTCGCCGCGGTCCTTCGGGCACATGGGATTTACCGGGACTTCCGTGTGGATCGACGGGCCGGCGATTTTCGTGCTTTTGACGAACCGCGTGCACCCGTGCGCTTCGCCGATCGCGATGCACTCGATCCGCGGCCAGTTCCACCGGCTTTCTTCGCAGGTGCTTTCTTCTTCGCCGGCGCTTGCTTCTTCGCAGGAGCCTTCTTCTTATTCGTCTTAGTGGTCCCAGAGGTCCTATTCGTCTTACGCACCGCGCTCACTTCGACCTCTTCCTCGTCCACGACGACCTTGCGTTTACGCCGGCCCACCGTCACCGCAGCCACGGCTGCAGCCGCGAGCGCGGCACCCGCCACCACCGCCGTTGCCTGGCCGCTCGACATGCCGTAGGTCAGCTCGATCGGTACCGTCGCGGTGTGCAGATCGTCCGTGCCGGCGTAGGCCACGTCGATCTCGAGCACGATGGCGCTGACGCGCTGACGGCCATCTGCGACGAGCTGCCACGGCACGAGCACGTCGCGCTGTTCGCCGTCGTTGAACGCCTCGGTCACGGTGATCGTGTCGCCGCCGGTGAGGAACGAGAAGCCGGGCGCCGTCACGCGGAACGTGACGTCGATCGGATCGTGGCGGTCGCTGAGCACGACCGGGCCGGAGCGGCGCAGCGGTCCGATGAATTCTCTGCCTTTACGAGCGAGACGCAGGGATTCCGGGAAGCGGATGAGTCTTACGATCGTCGGCGCGTTGTTCATGCCTGAACTCGGTTGCGAAAGTCGGTCCAACCCCACTTCTCGGCCTGACGCCACAACGAGTCCGCGTGCGCTTCCTCGCCGTTCGCATCGGCCAGCACGCCGTACAGATAGAGCGTTTCGGCGAGCATCGGATCCGGATCGGTGTAGTCGTCGCGGAAGCGGGTCTCGAGCAGCTCGGCGTTATCGCGATACAGCCGCAGCGCCGCATCGCGATCGCCTTTGCGCAGGAGGATGTACGCCAGCGCGAGAGACTGGAACTCCTGGATCTGCGGCTGCTGCGCGAGCTGCGCCTCCATCAGCTCCTGCGCCTCGTCGAGACGGTTCCCGAGGTGGGCGAGAGAGAGCGCGATCCCTTCGCGCGCGGACGGATCGGAGGACTGTTTGTACGACTCGATCGCCTCTTCGTAGCGCCCGAGGAGCTTGAGCGCCTCGGCGCGATGCATGGCGTCGCCGGTGCGATTCGCCTCCATCACCGCGTCTTCATAACGCCGCTGCTGAATGAGCTGCTGCGCGTTGGTGATCGGCTTCTGCGCCAGCATCCAGGCTACGAGCCATCCCATCAGCGCGATGGCGATGAGGAGAGCCCAGAACCAGATGCTCATCAGCGTGGCTGTGGTACGGGTCTCGGTGCTGGTGGAGCGGCGGGCC